>NZ_JAKMPU010000003.1:0-155002 GCF_025771175.1 Campylobacter sp. RKI_CA19_01128 | reverse complement strand
CTGAGTGGCAGCCTCTAAAGAGCTTAGGGAAAAAATAGTAAATAAAGAAAGTTTTAAAAGATTAGAGTTTTTATAGTTTTTTAAAGAGTTTAAAGTGTTTGAGTTAAAACGAAAATTATCGTTCCCCCCCCCGTGAGGTGATTTTTAGATAAATTTTTATTCATTGAAAAAGTCCTTTCAAAAAATAGTTAATGTGTTTGATGGGTTATTGTTTATTTGTATATATTTGTAACATTTGTTACTAATATTTTAATAATATAATCGGAATATTAATATTTTATTTATAAATTTTTCCTTAAAAATAATTTAAGATAAAAGTTATCTTAAATACTCTAAACATAACAATATTAATACTTTCAATAAAAATTATTGCAAAAATTTAATCTTATTTTCTAAAACACTTTTTGGGGTAAGTCCGATGAATTTTTCATTTATTTTACCTTTTTCATCATAAAAAACTATCACAGGCACACCATAAATTCCACCCACAGCTTTAGATAAAAATGAGCTTGCTTTGGCTTCATATAAAAGTGGCAAATCTAGCTTTTTTTCCAAAAGAATTTTTTGAGCTTCTTCTTTTGAATTAACTCCATTTAGCACCGCTAAAATAGGAAAATTTCTTTCTTTATAAAGCTCGTTTAACATAGGAATTTGTGCATTACATGCGCCACAATCTTGCGTGAAAAAAAATAAAGCATACGCTTGATTTGTATTTTGTGTTTTTAAGGTTTTTTCAAAACCATCATATTTAAAAGTATAGTTTTGATTTGAATTTAGGGTTTGAAATTCATTGTTTGAGCATGCACTAAAGAAAAAAATGCTTATTAAAGCCAAGAAGCAATAGAAGCTTTTAGTTGCGACCATGGTTTTTCTCCTATAATTTTATCTTGCACAACTCCATCTTTAATGACAAAAGTAGTTGGTACTGCAAAAACACTAAATCTTTGCCATGAGATATCTAAATCATCTTGTAAAAATGTGATATTTTTATAATCATATTTTGTAGCAAATTCTTCAAAATCCTTACCTTTATCTATAGAATCAAGCGCTAGAATAGTCATTTTTTTAGGGTATTCGTTAGCTAGTTTTTCCAAAAGAGGTAAATCTTTTAAACAAGATGCACAACCTTGCTCCACAAAGGTTAAAACGATAAGATTATCAAAGTCAGCTAGTTTGATTTTCTCACCTTGTAAATTTTTTGCTGCGATTTCTGGTGCTTTTAAGCCTATTTTACCACCATTTTTATTATTGTTTTCAAAACACGCACTTAAAAAAACTAAACATAAACAAGCTAAAATTATACTTTTAATTTTCACTTTTCATCACTCCATGACTTAAAATGATAGTTCTATCAGCAAAGGTAGCTAAGTCTGGATTATGAGTGATTAAAACTATGGTTTTGCCATCTTGTTTTAATTTACAAAAAAGTTCTAGAATATTTTTTTCATTTGCCTCATCTAAATTTCCAGTTGGCTCATCTGCTAATAAAATTTCAGGATCATTTACTAAAGCTCTTGCTATGCATAGTCTTTGTTGTTCCCCGCCACTTAGTTGGCTTGGTAAATGCGTAAGTCTATGTGAAAGCCCTACTTTTTCTAGCGCCATTATAGCGTCTTTTTGCTCTATACTTGAGTGATAAAACTGAGCTAGCATAACATTTTCTAAAGCATTTAAATAAGGTATTAAATGAAATTGTTGAAAGATTAAGCCTATTTTTTCTCTTCTGATTACGCTTTTTTCTTCTTCACTTAAATTTCCAACTTCTTTATCATCTAAAAAATACTCCCCGCTACTTTGAGTATCCATCAAAGAAAGTATATTTAAAAGCGTTGATTTACCTGAACCTGATGGACCCATGATAGCTAGCCATTCACCTTGCTTTACTTCTAGGTTGATATTTTGCAAAGCTTTAACTTCATTAAAATTACGATTTAAATTTGAAATTTTTATAATATTTTTCATCACTCACCCTTTAAATTTTCACAAACATTGATTTTTAAAGCTTTTTTTAGCGGCAAAATACTTGCAAAAAATGCAAATACCAAAGAAACAAGCACCGCAAAAAATACCGAAAGCAACCTAAAATCTATACTTGCATTAAAAATCAAATACCCAAAAATATTTGCCAAAAAATATCCACAAAAAGCACCAAGCAAACTCGCACTTAAACTTAAAATAAATACTTCAGCTCCAAAGAGCTTGATGATTTCTTTATGCTTAGCTCCTAGTGCAAGGTGCAAGGCTATTTCTTTTTTTCTTGAAAAAATCACCGCACTAAGAGTGGTATTTACACTCAAAGAACTAATGAGTAAAATCGTTAAGCTAATCAAAGCCATTAAAGCTTTGATCTTTTCTAAAATCACTCCTTCGCTAATGGACACTGAAGCTATGACTTTAGCTTCTACATTGCCCTTGCTAAGCTCTTTTGCTTTTTGATCTAAACTTTCATAATCACCTAGCAAAATAGCTTGAGCATAATTTATCACTTCTTTAGCTGCTAACTCTTGAGCTTTTTTTAAAGAAATGATTAAAACCCCATCTTGCTCATCATTGCTTCTTAAAATAGCTTTGATTTTTACTTTGACTATTTTAGATATATTTGGATTATAAATTTGTAATTCTTGTCCTATTTTAAGCTCAAGTTGTTTAGCTAAATCAGCTCCCACAAAGGCACTATCTTCGCTAAAATCGCTCAAAGAAAAACTTCCTTTTAAAACTTCCATAAAAGGTTTGGTAAGCTTTAAATTTGCAAAATCAACCCCAACAACTACCGCACTTGAGCTTTCAAGATTATAAAAACCATATAAAAATGGGGTTAAAGCTTTTGCCTTCAAGCTTTCTTTGGCTTGATTAAATTCATCCATACTTAAAAACTCATCATCTTTTGGCGTGATGATAAAATTAGCTCCATAAGCTTTTAATTCTTTAGATAATTTTGTGTCAATATCAAAATAAATATTAAAAAATGAAGCACTAACCATAGCACCCATAAACACGGCTATAAAGATAATACAAACTCTTTTATAAGAAAAAATAAGAGATTTAAAAACCTCTTGCATAAAAAAATTATTTCCCATATAAAACCTCTGAAGTAGAAAGTTTAGAAATTCCTTTGATAGAAAACAAGCATCCTAAAAATACTATAAGCACTGCAAAAAATAAACAAATTGGTAGGATAATCCAAGAAATTTCAATGGTATGTTCAAATATACTCAAGGCGATAATCTCTGACATACCTATACCAAAAGCAAAACCAAAAACTGCTCCAATTAAAGCTACCACAACCCCTTCTAGTGCAAAAATCATATAAATTTGCAAAGTGCTAGCACCCAAAGCTTTTAAAAGTCCTATTTCGCTTTTTCTTCTAAAAATATCCGCACTCATTAAAGATGATATGGCTATGGAAGCTACGATTAAACATATAATACTAACTACTGCCATTAAAGATTGAATTTTAGACACTATTAAACTTTCTGCATCTGAAATCGCACTCACTACTTTTGTGCTAGCACCCTTAAAATCTTCTGCGATTTGATAAGCAATGGAACTTACATAAGCAGTGCAATACCACTGATCATACTCAAGCTGATCAAGGCTATCTACATCGCGTCTTGCTTTTTGTGCTAAATCATTTTCAGGTATAGTCAAAGCTGAAACTTCTGCTTTAGCAAATAAACCTTCTTTTTTAGAAAGTTTTTGTGCCAAAAGTAAAGAAGCAATGATTTTATTTGAAAAGGCTTGAGTTAAATCCATAATACCAACAATTTTCACTTTAAAAAATTGTTCATTTTGCACAAGGGTCATTTCATCATCTATTTTTAAATCATATTTTTGTGCTAAGTCTTTTCCTAGCATTATTTCATCTAAACTATCATCTTTTGGATAATTTCCTTTAATTTGACTATATTTGTATAATTCTTTAATACCTGCATAAAAATCATCATCATCTTGAACCTTTATAGCCTTATCAAAATAAGTTCCCACTAAAGAGATATTTTCATAATTTGCATTTGGAGTTTGAATTTTTACCTGGGTATCTAAAAATGGCGCAAAGGCATTGATATTATTTCTCCAAAAAATTTCTTTTATAGTATGAAGCTTATTTTCTTCTAAAAAATTTTGATTTTTCAAAGGCTCATAGATTTTATTACCCACTTCTACACTTAAACTTGTACCTTTAGGTAAAACTAAAATGTTTGACCCATAACTTCTTAATTCTTTTGTAATTTCATTACCTATACCCAAAGTAAGATTTAACATAGTAGCCATAAGTAAAGTAGCTAAAAAAATGGTTAGTAAAGCTAGAGATTTTTGAATTTTATTTTGAAAAATGGAATTTTTTACAATCTTAACTTGCATAGTCATTTCCTAATAAATTATGAATTCTATATTTTGAAGTCTTATTCATATCGATGTATTTTAAAGGATCGTTTTTAAACTCTTCATAATTTTTTTCATTAGCAAAAAAATATGTTCTACCTTTATAAACATAAGACCTTGGCGCTTTTAAATTAATAAGCTCAGTATTATCAATAGGATCATAAACTTTCTTTTCTACTACTTGAGTGAAAAAATTCACCCCATCTAAAATTTCTGAAAAAGGTATAATAACCTTACCATTTTCAAATTTATACTTCATAGGGATAGGATTACACCCACCTGCCTTACCTACACTTGGTAAGAAAATTCTAACATTACATGAGATACAAATTAATTCTCCACCTTTTTTAACATACCCCATATCCCCACATATACTACAAGCATCAAAAACAGCTACTGGCGAGTCTTTATCTTCTCTTTTGTTAATTAAAAAAAATCTCACCACTTTACCCTCATCACTAATATAAGCAAAGCGATGTAAGTTATTATCTCTTAAAATCGCTACATCAAAGACAAATTCATCATTTTCATTTGGCTCTACATAGGTTGGCTCGTCTATGGTTACCGGTCTTGAAGCATGCAAGTCATAAAAAAGAAAAATACAAAGACTTAAAATCATAGCACTAAAAATACTTGCACTAAAACTAGTTATAGTTGAATTTTTTGCTTGATTTTTTCTAAATTCTATATCAAAATCTTTTTTCTTGCTGTTTTCACTCACTCTTTGCTTTAGAGCTAAAACTATACAAATTCCTAGCAATAAAAACCATACATAAGTATAAAATTTAGCATAATACACACTTTTTGCCACATAGCTTAAATACAAGCTTTCTGTTTCTACCACGCCTTCTCTCATAAGGTGTAATAAAATTTGCGCTAAAGCTTCATTTAGATAAAAAATCACGATAATAAATAACAATAAATTTAAAAACTTAAATTTAAATTTCCTTAACCATCTTGTAAAAAGATAAACCCCAAAACACATAATAAAAGCAAGTAAAATAAACCCAAAAGAGCTAATCGCTAAAGAATCTAAAAAATTAGTGCTTAATATAGGAAAATCAATAGAAATATGTAAGTATTTTATACCAAAAGCAAAAGATAATAAAAAAAGCAATATTGCTTGAATTTTTTCTTTTAAAAAATTATTTTTCATAAAAGAAAAAATGATAACATCCAAAAACAATAAAACAAATAAAATATCATTAGAAAAATACAACAAATCATAATTTAGTGTTTTAGCGCTAATAAAAAAAGCAAAATAAGAAAAAACAAAACCCACAAAAGCAAGTTTAAACACTAAAGAATTTTTTAGATTATAAAAAAATAAAGCACTCAAAAGCGCATAAGAAAAAAATGCTCCAAAAAAATGTACAAAATAAATCGACATAGGCTCTTCTTTAATAGAATTTATTTATAAAATCAATAATTTCATAAATAAACCCTAGCAAAAGCTAGGGAAAAAATCACTTAGGTTTTCCTGTGTATTTGAAGTTATATTTAACTGAAAATGGCTCAAACCACTTACCAACACCTGTTTCTTTATCAACATGGCGTCCAAAACCTTGTTTTTCTGGACTTTCTATTAAAAATACTAACTCGTAATTTCCAATGCCTGTATCCATTTTTAAATTTGCACCATAGTGAGGGCCATCATCTGCTACCATAGGCATAAGAGTTCCTGTTTTTACTTTACCATTATCAAGATTAGTTAGCTTATAAGCTATAGTTAAATAAGGGATCCAAAAGCCTTCTGGAAAGCCGTTTTTATTGCCCTTTAATGCATGAATATCTGCTTCAAGGTGAATATCTGCTAAACTAGCTGCAAGGTCAATGCCTCTTGGCTCCATTTCGATTGGCTGTAAATAAACCGCTGCTATTTCCATACCATTTAATTCATAAGGATCGCCAATTGGCACCTCTGCTGCAAAAACTGAACTAGCTAAAATACTAGCTGCTGCGCCTAAACTTAATAAAGTTTTTTTCATATTTTTTCCCTTTTATTTGAAATTTGCTTTGTTATAAAAATACCCATAATGAGTAAGATTAAAACCATAAACTGAGGTATGATGCTCTCATAGTAAGGATAAATTCCAAGCCATAAAATTCCTTCAAAATCAAAAGGAAGTAAGCTTGGGGTGATAACCTTAGCTTCTATGAGCTCACCAATGCCTTTGCCTGTAAAGACAAAGACCATGTAAAAAATAATGTATGAAGTTATATAGAAAAATTGTTTTACTGGTATTTTTAAAGCACCAGCTTTTAATAAATAATAAAGTATGATAAGTATAATTAATCCACTAGCTAATCCTATAAATATAAAACTATAATCTGTGCTTGTTTTTGCATCAAATAATAAAGCCTGATAAAAAAGAATAGTTTCAGCACCTTCTCTATATACAGCTAAAAACACACTAAACCATAAGGTTTTTGCTGAATTATTTGATATAGCTTCAACTGCTTGGGTTTTTATGCGATTTGCCCATTTTTTATTTTGTGCATTTGATAAAAGCCAAAAACCTACATAAAATAATAATGCAACAGCCACAAGCATAGTAATGCCTTCTAGCAACTCTCTGCTTTGCCCTGCTTGTTCTTTAAAAATCCATGAAATAAAAAATGCTGTTACAAAACTTAAAAATACCCCACTCCAAAGTGCTGAATATACTATATTTAAACGCTTTTTATTACCACTTTGAACTAGGTATGAAACTATAGCTACAATAATAATTAAAGCCTCCAAGCCCTCTCTTAAGATAATACCCAAAGCCCATATAAATAAAGACATAGGTGAGGATTCTTGAATTTTATCTAAAGAGCCTTCCACTAAGGCACTAAGCTCGTCAAAATTTTGTTTTAATTCTTCTTTAGAAGCACTTGCTTTAATAAGTGCAACACCTTTTGAAAAATAACTTTCTATTTTTAATTTTAAAGCACTATCAATAGCACCAATTTTACTTTCCATGCCACTTGCTTCAAAAATATCCAAATACACATTTTGCAAAGCATCTATACTATTTAAACTAAATCCCTCATAATTTTGCAAAATATCATTAAGAGCAATTTTCATATCATCATATACTTTAGTATAGTTTTTAGTACTCATAGTACTTTCATCAAAGCCTTTAACTTGAAGCAAGGCTAATTCTTCTTTAGGTAGAGCTAAAAACGCTTCATATAATAAATCTGATATGTTTGAAATTTCATCTCTAATAGTTTTTTCATCTAAAGTATTAGCATTGATTTTTCTTATAATAGTTCTAAGTTTAGTTTGAATTTTTTTATCCACTCCTGCCTTAGTATATCTTGCCACTAAAACTTCTACTTTTGAATTTCTATAGTCTTCAAACAATGCTGATTGAATCAAATCTTTAGCTTTTTGATAGTCTTTATTTACAAACGCTAATGCAGCCTGATCAAGCTTTGAAATCATAGAATCCATTAAAAATTGCAACCTTGCATCTAAAGTCGAAGCTTCTTGTAAAGCTAGCAATGCTTCATCTTTTTGAGTGTCTTGCTCTTGAGCAATCAAACTTTGAGTTGAGTTTTGTGAAGTTTGTTCTTTAACATTCTCTCCAAGCAAAGCAGCAAACATCGCTTCAGCTTGTGCTTGGCGTTCTTTTTCTGCTTTTAAAGATGAGTTTTCAGCTGCTTTTTTATCATAATTTACATCACTAGCTTCAGCTTTAAGCTGGAAGCCTTTTTCTAAAATAGGAACTATTTCATCTAAATCAAAATACAAACTACTAATCAAAGCTTCTATTTTAGAAAAATCTTCTTTATCTTTATATAACTTTCTTAAATTAACAAATTTACGCTCCATAACAATGGCTTTTCTACCAACATTACGCCCAATAGAGCCTTCCATGGTTTCAAAATGCTGAAAGTATGCATCTTCTGCTTTTTTCTTTGCTTCTAAATTTTTATTTTCTTTGTATAAAATCATACTTTCATTTAAAATTTGTTTGATTGCTTGGGCTTCTTTTTGATAATCAATCTCTCTAGCATAAACAATAGTACAAAATAAAAAAATTATCAACAAGCTTATTTTTTTAAACACTATTTTACTCCGAAATGATATTCATTTTTAAAATCATAGTCGCAAGTATAGTACTAGCTTTCTTAAATTTAGATAAACATTATCATTATTTATTTCATAATAAATCAGATAAAAATACTACAAAATGCTACTTTTAGCTACAAAATAAGCTAAAAAATTATTATTTTTAAGAGTATTGTTTATTTTTTATTTGTTTTAATCATAAAAATAAGTTTTTCTTTGCTAATATGTGGTGGTTTTAAAAATTCAAGGAGTTTTTGTGCTAGTAATTACCCATGAAAAACCAAGCAAGCTCAAAAAAATGTTAAAAAATTTAGGTTTTTGGGTGATTATAGGAATAATAGCTGGTATTAGCCTTGGTTTATTAGATAAAGAACTTGCACTAGCTAGTAAAATCGGGGTAGATTATTTTATACAAGCTTTAAAATTTTTAATAGGGCCTATTATATTTTTGACTATTGTTTTAGGAGTTGTTAGCCTTGAAAGTCTAAAGCAAGTTGGAAGTATAGGCGCTAAAGCTTTGTTATACTTTGAAGTAGTGAGTACTTTTGCTTTAGCTATTGGTATTTTTATGGCAAATATCATGGGACCTGGAAAAGGAATGAATCTTGATCCAAGTACCTTAGATAAAGATAGTGTAGCTCAATTTGTCAATAACAATATAGAAATAAGCGCACAAAATGAAATTTTACATATTTTAAAAGACGCTATACCTACTGATATCATCGCTGCTTTTAGCGAGGGAAAAACCTTGCAAATCTTAGTTATAGCCCTAGCTTGTGCTTTTATTATTTCACTTATGAGAATTGATGAGAAAAAAGCTATACAAAAAACCTTAGAAATAATGCAAAGTTTTGTTTTTAAAATCCTAGAAATCATTATGTATTTTTCTCCTATTGCTGCTTTTTCTGCGATGGCTTTTTTAGTGGCAAAATATGGACTTGATTCTTTGTTAAATTTAGGATATTTACTTGTTGTTATGCTACTTGCTTCTTTGCTCTTTATCTTTGGAGTTTTAGGACTTATTTGTTTTATTGCCAAAGTAAATATTTTTAAATTTATGCGTTTTATTTCAAGAGAAGTTTTGATAGTTTTTGCTACAAGTTCTAGCGAATCAGCATTAGCTCCACTTATGAGAAAGCTTGAAAAAGCAGGAATTTCAAAAGCCACTGTGGGTTTGGTATTGCCAACTGGATATAGTTTTAATCTTGATTGTACTAATATTTATTTGGCTATGAGTTTGATTTTCCTTGCACAAGCTTTTAATGTAGAGCTTTCTTTAACGCATGAAATTAGCATTTTAATCGTACTAATGATAGCTTCAAAAGGTGCTGTTGGTGTAACTGGTTCAGGTTTTATCATACTAGGAAGTACGCTGGCAGCTTTATCTAATATGCATATTGCAGAAGCTAACAATGGCTTAGGAGCAAGTTTAGGCGAGGTTTTACCAGTAGCTGCTATTTCTATACTCTTGGGTGTGGATAAGTTTATGTCTGAAATTCGTGCAGTAGGAAATTTATGCGGTAATAGCGTAGCAGCTTTAATCGTAGCTATTTGGGATAAACAAATAGACTGGGAAAAGTTTCGCTACGCTCTTGATAATCCTAAAGAATTTACTAATGCGGGTTTTGATTAAAAAACCTCTTTTTGTATTTTTTCTACATATTTTTCTCTTAGTTTTTGGGTATAAAAGCCTACTTTACCATCATTAATCACCTTGCTATCTGCTTTTATAACACCTAAAATCAAAAAAGTAGCCGCAGAAATAAATACCTCATCAGCCTCATATACTTCTTTCATACTAAAAGCTCTTTGATCTACTTTAAGATCAAGTTCTTTGGCAAATTTCAAGATATTTTTGCGGCGAATTCCTGGTAAGATTTCATTAGAAAATGGCTTAGTAATTAAAGTTTTATCTTTTATAATAAAAGCTGAACTACTAGAAGCTTCCGTTACTAAAGCATTTTCTACCATAAAAGCTTCAAAAACCTTAGCTTTTATAGCTTCTTCTTTTGCAAGACATTGAGCCAATAAAGAAATTGATTTTATATCCCTTCTTTTCCATCTTAAATCAGCTGTTGAAATAACACTTACCCCATTTTTAGCATACTCATGCTCAATCACCTTGCATTCAAAAGCAAAAGCCATAATAGTAGGTTTTAATCCCTTCAAAAGAGCAAAATTTCTACTAGCAACCCCTCTAGTAACTTGCATATAAAGCCCACCTTCTTTAAGAGAGTTTTTAATGATTAATTGCTCTAAAATATTTTCAAATTCTTCTTTTGTATAAGGAATTTGTAGTTCAATTTGAGCCAAACTACGCTCAAAACGCTCCCAAAATTCTTCTTTGTCAGCTATTTTTGCATTTACCACAGGAACTACTTCATAAATTCCATCTCCAAAGATAAAACCTCTATCAAAAACACTCACTTTAGCTTCACTAGCTTTTACAAACTCATCATTTAAAAACACCACTTCCATTTCTTGCATAAGTCCTCCTTTTAATCAAATAAATCAACAATATCTTTTGGCAAATCAAGCTGATTAGAATAATAAAAATACTTAGCTAAAACTAAAATTCCTATATAAAATTCTATCTTTTCATCCAAAAATTGCTCTATGTAAGCATGGGCATTTTGAATGATTTCTTTTGCTCTATGCGGATTAATTAAATAATAATCAAGCAAAGCTTCTACATTTTCATAATCATCATCAATCAAAGCAAAGTGCTCATTTGGAACTAGCTTTCCTTCCATAAACCAAGTTTCATAGCGCATTTTTGGTGCCAAAACTAAAGAATTTGTTCTCATCGCCCACTTTAAGTTGCTTGCTACATCATTGCCTTCTAAAGAAAGTAAAAATTTAAACTGAGTTTGATAGGCTCTACTGATTTTAAAATTTAAATTTTTAATCCATTTTTCGGCTTGAATTTTTCTACCACCAACATGAGCAATATCACAACGAGGATTATCAAAATACTTTTCAAAAAATTTAATACGATGAGGTTGATAAATTGCGCCTCTAAAAAAAAGCAAATCTTCTTTATCTTCAAATTGGTTTTTATCTTGTATAAAATCAAAATGTCTGTTTTTGTCTAATTTTAAAATGATATTATTAAAACCATTTTCAACCGGTCTTGATTTAGCTATACTTGGATATTTAAGATTATAACTAATATCCCCAAAACCTTTAACCCATAAAAAATCATCATCAAAATACTTACTGATTGCATAAGCATCGTAAGCATAAGAAGTTTTTTTAAAAGGAAATTTTCCTATTTTTTCATAATTTTCAAATTTTTTTATATCAAAAAAATCATTTTGCAGATTATAATAATTTAAACGAGTAATAATATTATCTATATTTTTTGATTTTAAAATTTCTTTTAAAATATTTTGCAATTGATTTTGATAAATTTTTCTAGGTATAAAACTTTTAGCTATGCCTTTTACATTCATCATAAATCTAGAATCTGCCATTTTTCTTCCATTTTGATATTAAAATAATATAAATTTTAACACAAGAATTCATTTACAAGACTTAAAAATTTAGTTTAATTAAAAACAAAAATGTTAAAATCACAAAAATCACATACTAATTGGGTAAAAAATGAAAATACAAGAATTTATTTTAAACTTTATTTTTAAAGTTTCAAACCAACCTGTTAATTTAAAAGATTTATTAGAAGCAAACGCCTTACTTAATGAAGGCATGATGGTAGATCCTGCGAAATTAAATTTTAAATTTAAGGTGTTTAATTCTTATCTTATTTATGCATTTTTTTGCATAGCTATTTTAGTTCCTATGCTTATCATTAGTCATTATTTTTTAACAATTATTGATTTTCATATTAGTATTTTAAGTGCTGTTTTTGTAACCGCTTGTGTTTTTATTGGCTATGATATTTTTAAAATTTACACTAGAAAAGCAATAAGCAAAAGATTATTAAAAAAAGCTTGGGTTTTGCATTTTCCATATTTTGCTTATGAAAAATATTCAAAAATAGCAGAAAATATTTATAACCAAGCCATTAAAGAAGAAATCCCAAAAAACCAACTCGAGCAATATATTTTAGAAAAAATCATTCAAACACAAGATTAATCTAAAAAGTCTAAAACTTGATTTTGAAAATATAGCGCCTCAAGCTGTCTTTGAAGCTCTTTATTTTCTTCATCTAAAACAAGTTCTTGCGATCTTAAATCCGCTATATCTCTACTTACATAATAAATTTGATTTCTAATATAAATTTGTGGGAAAAATATCAATAAAGCAAATGCTATTATCAAACCTGCGTATATTAAATTTTTAGGACTTAAATTTTTATTCTCCTCACTTACTATACTATCTAAAAGTTCATATTTATCTTCTTGATTATACTCTTGGTTTTCTTCAAGTCTTACTTTTTCTTCTAAAATTTTTTGTTCTTGCTTGGCTAATTTTTCTTTTTCTTTTAATTCCTCTTGAGCTTTTCTTAGTTTTTCTTGTTCGATTTTTTTTTGCTCTTTTAATTCTTGTTTGAGTTTAGCTTTTTCTTTTCTTTTTTCTTTTAAATCTTGAAATTTTGAAGTGACAAAAACATTGCTTTGGGTAAGAATTTTAGATATTTGAATAGGATCTTTATTTTCTTGTTTTTTTTCTATTTTTCTTGCTTCTTGAGTTGATTTGTTACTTTTAAGCGTTTTAGAATTTGCAATATTTTTTTTATCGAATTTTTCTTTTTGCTTTTTGAAAAAATTAAGTTGTAATTTAAAAGGCTTTTTTTCTTCTAATTTAACATTAATCAAATCTTCTTTTAAATAAATAGCAGATTGCTTCCTAGGTTTTTCTTCATATTCTTCATCAAAATCTGTAAATTTAGGTCTTTTTTTACGTTGTATTCTATTTTTTAGTATACGATCACTTTCATTAAAATTTTGCTCATATTCTTCATAAGGCCTACCTTCTTTAATAGCCCTAGAATATTTCAACATTTTTTCACGTATATTTTGCTTTTCTTTTAAAAAATCATCTTCAACCATTATTTACCTAAAATAAAAAATTCTCATTTTTGCACAACTTGATCTGCTATTATAGCTTATTTCTTCTTTGGAGGCACTTATAGCTTTTTTACTTAAAATTTTCCCAAGACTATGATTTTTACCACATTCACATTTTATGGCTCTTTCATCACAAATGCAGTCTTTTTCCCATCTTTTAAAAGTATTTTTTACTATCCTATCTTCCAAAGAATGAAAACTAACAATGGCTAATTTACAATCTTTTAATTTTGCTTTTTCTATGTTTTCAAGCAAGGATTTTAATTCGCCAAGCTCATTATTTACTTCTATACGCAAAGCTTGAAATACAAGCAAAGCTAAAGATACATTACGCCCTTTTAGCTTAGCATTTCCTATAATTTGACTTAATTCTTTTGCGCTTGTAATCTCTTTTTGACTTCTTGCATTAATGATTTTTTGAGCAAGCATTGAAGCAACCGGTGTTAAATCTCCATAGTCTTTAAAAATTTGCTCCAAGGCTTCCTTGCTGTAAGAATTTACCACTTCTTTAGCGCTTAAAGGATTATTTTGATCCATTCTCATATCTAAAAAATCAGAATTTAGTGAAAAACCTCTATCATTTTTGTCAAGCTGCAAAGAAGATACACCGATATCAGCTAAAATTCCTCTTAAGTTTTGCGTTGGAATTTGAGTTAAAATATCTTTAAAACCTATATGATTAAAACTTATCCTATCTTGAAATTTTTTTAAAAATTCTTTAGAAAAATTTAAAGCTTCTAAATCTTTATCACAAGCAATTAATCTTAGTTTCTCATGAGCTTGCAATAACGCCTTAGAATGCCCTCCATAACCCAAAGTGCAATCTAAAAAATCCCCACTATCAAAATCATCAAAAACATCTAAAACTTCTTGCAGTAAAACAGGAATATGTGGACTTTGCAAAATAAACCTTTAAAATATTTTTTAGTATAATATCTTAGTTAAGTTTAAAACAAGGTTTTTAATGAATAAAGAAAATATCATTTCTCAAATCAAAATACTTTCTACTTCAATGTTTAAAAAAAAATTTTTTGGAATTTGCCACGGATCAGTTTCAGCAAAACTATCTCAAAGTTCTTTTATTATAAATAAAAATGACACTTTTTTAAATCAACTAGATGAAAAAAGTTTAAGTATTTTAAAATTTGCAAAAGATTATAGCTGGGATGAGGCAAGTAGCGATAGTGAAATCCATAAAAGTATATATGAGAACATACCTGAAGCCAAATTTATATGTTTTGCCTGCCCAACCTATACCTTATCTATGAGTTTAAATCATGATTTTATAACACCTCAAGATTATTTTGGTGAAATTTTTCTAGAAGAAATTCGAGTTTATAATCCTAAAAATTATGAAGATTGGGAGGATAGATCACAAACTGAAATTTATCGTTATATGTTAGAACAAAAACAAAATTTTGTTGTTGTAAAGGGCTATGGTATATTTGCCTATGGTAGAACAAGTTATGAATTAGGTAAAATTATAGATTTAATTGAAAATTCTTGCAAAATTATCCATTTAGCGGAAACAAATTTATCATAATAATTTAAAATTAATCTTTTATTAATCACAAATTATTTATAATTTATAGTTTAATTTATTTAATCAGATTGGGGTAAAAATGCTCACTTGGATGCAGCATCATAAAAAATACTTAGTTGTAACTATTTGGATTAGCGTTATTGCTTTTGTTGGAGCAGGTTTTGTTGGTTGGGGGAGTTATGATTTTAACACCGACAGGTCAAATTCTGTTGCAAAAGTAGGCGATGAAAAAATAAGTTATGATGAGTTTAATCTTAAATATTCTCAATTATTTGGCTATTATTCTCAGCTAAACAATGGCAATTACACACAAGAACAAGCACAAAAAGATGGCTTAGATACCCAAGCTATTAATGAACTTATACAAGAAAAACTACTACTTTCTTATGCTAAAACCTTGGGTTTAAATGTGAGCGAGGAAGAAATTGCTTATGATTTAGCACATCAAAAAATCTTTCATAATGCTTCAGGTGTTTTTGACAAAAATTTATACTATAATCTGCTTGCAAGAAACAACTATACACCAAAAACTTATGAAAAAATCATTCACGATGAGTTATTACTTAAAAAAATCAATGCTATTTTAAATTTACAAATCAAACCAAATGAACTTGATATGTTTGGCGCAAGTTTTTTAATGCAAGATAGTTTAAAAGTTCAAGCTATAAAACTTGATAATAAAAACATAACAATGGATGAAAAAGAGTTAAAACAAACTTGGGAGAAAAATAAAGAGCTTTATAAGACGCAAAAAAGTTACGAGCTTGCAACTTATTTTTTAAACCCTGATATAATCAAAATTGATGACAAAGAAATCCAAGCTTACTATGAAGAAAATAAAAATGATTATAAAGATTTTGCAGGAAAAATTCTAGGTCTAGAACAAAGTAAAGATAAAGTTATAAAAGATTTAAAACTTTCTAAACTTAAACTTAAAGCCAATGAAAGCTATGTGGCTTTGAGAAAGAACGAGCTTAGTTTTGATAAAAATATCACAATCAGCGATGCTGATATTTATTATCCTTTAGAAAATATACAAAAAGCTAAAGAAAATGATTTTATTAAGCCTTTTAAATTTGAAAACGGCTATATGATTGCAAAAATTATAAAAATAAATCCTATACAAACTATGACTTTTGAGCAAGCTAAAAACGAAGTAAGTAAACTTTACATTAAAGAAAAAACTAAAGCCTTATTAGAAGAAAAAGCAAAAATCGCCCTAGATAATTTTCAAGGTATAGACATAGGTACTTATAGCCGTGACTCAAACAAAAATACAAAAGTAGGTGATATGATGAATGATGCTGAATTTAGCGAGTTTTTAATGCATGTATTTGACTCAAACAAAGCTAAATCTTATGTATTATTTGATGATAAAGCAATAGTTTATGAGATCACAAAACAAACTTTAGAAAATAAAAACAAAGAAGAAATTTACAAATTTATCATAGAGCAAAGTGCTAAACAAACTAAACAAGCTTTACTTAAGGAAGAATTATTAAAAAAACTTATAGAATTATATCCAATTCAACGCTATTATAAAGGAAATACAAATTGAATATTTTAGGAATTGATTTAGGCTCAATACAAACTTGCGCCATATTAGCACAAAAAAGCGAAGAAGGACTTAAAATCATTGGTTTTGGAAAGTCAAAATCAAATGGTATAAAAAAAGGAGCAATTACTAATATAGAACTTGCTTCAAAATCTATAGAAGAGGCAGTAGCTG
This sequence comes from Campylobacter sp. RKI_CA19_01128, assembly GCF_025771175.1. Lineage (NCBI taxonomy): Bacteria > Pseudomonadati > Campylobacterota > Epsilonproteobacteria > Campylobacterales > Campylobacteraceae > Campylobacter > Campylobacter sp. RKI_CA19_01128. The sequence continues at coordinate 138,254 of NZ_JAKMPU010000003.1, read as the reverse complement.
ATGCACAAATGATGTCAGGTGTGCATTATGATAAAGTAATTGTATCTATTTCAGGTGCTTATGCAAAAAGCGTAGATAGCATAGGTGTGGTTAATATACCAAATCATGAAATAGGTATTAAAGAAATTCACAGAGCAGTAAGCACAGCAAAGCATACTGCAAATATACCTAGTGGATATGAAATCATTCATGTACTACCTTATAATTTTAAAGTAAATGATCTTGAACATGTAGAAGATCCTTTGGGAATGAGTGGAAATCGCCTTGAAGTTTCTACGCATATTGTAATCTCGCAAGAAGTGCATATTAAAAATCTAAAAAAAGCTGTGGAGCTTGCTGATCTTAGAGTAGATAACATCGTTCTTTCAGGCTATGCTTCTTCTATTGCTTGCTTTGATGATAGTGAAAAAGAATTAGGTGCTATTTTAATCGATATGGGTGGAGCAGTTTGCGATATGGTCATTCATGCGGGTAATTCTATACGATATAATGAATGCTTGCAAATTGGCTCAGTAAATATCACCAATGATTTATCCATAGCTTTACATACCCCACCAAAAGAAGCAGAAAAACTAAAATTAAATTATGCATCTTTAGCGCAAAATGAAAACTCAATTATACAAATTCCATACATGGGTGATGAAAAAAGAAAAAATGAAGTTTCAGTAGAAGTCATATCCAATGTAATTTATGCAAGAATTGAAGAAACTATTATTATTTTAGCTAAAATGCTAAGCGATAATGCTTGTGCAAATCAAGCAGGAGCAGGTATAGTATTAACAGGTGGAATGACAAAATTTGCAGGACTTGACAAGCTTGCTTCAGCTTATTTTGATAATAAAGCTGTTAGAATAGCGACTGCAAAAAAAGATACTATGGATGGTTTTAAAGAAATTTTTGAAGATGCAGAAAATAGCTGTGCTATAGGTCTTTGTTTATATGGTGGTGGGCATTTTACTCCTTATGAATTAGATTCTAATGAGAAACTAAGATACAAAGGAGAGCCTGAGTTTATCAATAAACAGATCAAACAAAATCTTACCATAGATGAAAACGAAGAAGAAAATAAAGATTTTGAAGAAATTTTTCAAGATCAAAAAGAATTTGAAGATGAAAAAACAGAGTTAGCAAAAATAGAAACAAAGAAAGATAAAAAAACGAATTTAATGCATAAATTTTGGAATAAATTAATAAACCAGTTCTAATAGGAGACACAATGAGCGAATATCTAGTGGAAGAAATGCAACACGCAAAAGGTGCAAAAATAAAAGTCATAGGCTGCGGTGGCGGTGGCGGTAACATGATAGATCATATGGTAAATATGGGTTTACATGATCTTGATCTTATTTCAGCTAATACTGATGCACAAGCTATAGCTAAATCTTTAGCAAAAACTAGAATTCAACTAGGTGAGAAAAAAACCAAGGGTTTGGGTGCTGGAATGCAACCAGAAATTGGAGCAGAAAGCGCAAGAGAAAGTTTTGAAGAAGTAAAAGCTGCTTTAAGTCAAAGCGACATAGTATTTATTTCAGCAGGACTTGGTGGTGGAACTGGTACAGGTGCAGCTCCTGTTGTAGCACAAGCTGCTAAAGAAGTAGGTGCGCTAACTGTTTCAGTTGTAACTATGCCTTTTGCATTTGAAGGAAAACAAAGAAAAAAATTAGCAGAAGCTGGTTTAGCTGAATTAAAAAAAGAAAGTGATTCTATCATTGTAATCCAAAACGAAAAACTTCTTAGTATACTCCCAAAAAAAGCAGGTATAAAAGAAGCATTTAAACTAGTTGATGATATTTTAGCTAGAGCTGTTAGGGGTATGGTGTCTATCCTTTTAGAAGATGGCGATATTAATGTTGACTTTGCTGATGTTAGAACTGTTATGAGCCACAGAGGTTTAGCACTAATGGGCGTGGGTCATGGAGAAGGTGAAAATGCTATCATGGATGCATTATCAAGTGCTATAGAATCTCCATTATTAGACGGCATGACCATGAAAGGCGTTAAAGGCGTAATCATCCATTATAAAATTGGTCCTGAATGCTCATTGATAGAAATTTCACAAGCTACTCAAAGCATTAGCGATATAGCAGATGAAAACGCAAAAGTAATCTTTGGTGCAACGACTGATGAGAGTATGGGTGATCGCGTTGAAGTTACTATCATTGCTACAGGTTTTGAAGATAAAGCTGAAATAGAAAGCGCTAAAGAACAAGAAGAAAGTAAAAAAAATAGCTATATGAATTTACGTAAAGCTAGCGGTGGATTTGATGAAGAAGTGATTTCTCAGCTTGATGTTCCTGCTTTCTTGCGTCGCCAAATGGATTAATTTTTTAGTAAAAATCCTTATATGAATTCTTCATTATTATGTGATTTTTACGAACTAAGTATGGCTTATGCTTATTTTAAACAAAATATGCATAAGCAAATTGTTTATTTTGAAGTTTTTTTTAGAAAAGCTCCTGATAATGCTTCTTATGCTGTTTTTTGTGGATTAGAACAAATCATAAATCATATTAATCATTTTTCTTTCTCTAAAGATGACATAGATTTTTTGAAAAATACTAAAAAATTTGATGATGAATTTTTAAACTACCTTTCAACTTTAAAATTTAGTGGAGATATACTAAGCGTTAAAGAAGGTGAATGCGTTTTTGCTAATACTCCTTTAATGATTATTAAAGCACCTATAATAGAGGCTTTATTGTTAGAAACTTTCATACTTTTAACCCTAAATCATCAATGTCTAATTGCCACTAAAGCTAGCAGAATTACTCAAATTGCAAAAGAAAAATTGCTTTTAGAATTTGGCTCTCGCAGAGCCCATGGAGAAAGTGCAGCTTTAAATGGTGCTAGAGCTGCTTTTATCGGTGGTTTTCATGCAAGTGCTTGTACTTTAGCTGGGAAAAAATTTAATATTCCTATTAGTGGAACCATGTCTCATGCTTGGGTGCAAATGTTTGATGATGAGCTAAGTGCTTTTAGAGCATATTGTCAAATTTATAAAGATAATATAAGTCTTTTGATTGATACTTATGATTATAAAAAAGGTATTGAAAATGCTATTTTAGTTTTTAATGAGTTAAATGCGCAAGATTCTATGCAAAATTATTCTATCCGTATTGACTCAGGAAATTTGCTTAAAATCTCTAAATATATTAGAAAAAAACTAAATCTTGCTGGATTAACAAAATGCAAAATCATAGCTAGTAATGCCTTAGATGAGTTTATCATAGAAAAATTGCTAAAAAACAAAGCCCCAATCGATGCTTTTGGCATTGGAGAAAAGCTTATTACTTCGGCAAGTTCGCCTATTTTTGGAGCTGTTTATAAGCTTGTTGCATTAGAAAAAAACAATCAAATCATCCCTAAAATCAAAATCAGTGCAAGCTCAAGCAAAACAACCTTGCCACATTTTAAAAAACTTATAAGGTATTATAAAAACAATAAAGCAAGTTTTGATATTTTATATACACATGATGAAAGTATCAAAAATTACCAAGGTTATACATATAAAAATTTACATGAGCTTATTTTTAAAGATGGAAAATTAATCTATGGGCTTCCTAACTTGAAAAATATTCAAGAGTATCATAAAAAAAGTGTTGATAGTTTGGATTTTAAACTAAAAAAACTTCAAAATCCAAGTATTTATAAAGTAAAAATTTCTAAAAAATTACAAAATATGCAAAAAACTTACTTAGAAAAAAATTAATCTTTTTCTCTAAGTTTTACCTCATCTTCTACTTCAAGTAAAAATCTATCCACAAGCTCATCTTCTTTTAATTTTGCCACTACTTCGCCATGTCTTATAACTAAACCTTGATTTTTTCCAAAAGCAATAGCCACATCAGCACCCTTAGCCTCGCCCAAGGCATTTACAACACAACCCATAACACTTATATTTAATGGTTCTTTTATATGCTTAGTTTTTTCTTCTACTATTTTAATCGCTTTGATCAAATCACTTTGAATTCTTCCACAAGTTGGACATGAGATGATATTTACTCCACTTTTTTGCACTCCACTATCTTGCAAAATAGCCCTTGCTACTTTAATCTCTTCTTCAAGCTCCCCTGTCATAGAAACTCTCATTGTATCGCCTATGCCTTTTAAAAGCAAATTTCCTAAGGCAATCGAGCTTTTAACCGTGCTATGAAATTTAGTTCCTGCCTCAGTAACCCCTAAATGAAATGGATAATCACAAAGTGGTCTTAGAGCTTCATAAGCTTTTATGGTATTTTGCACATCTGAAGTTTTCATAGAAATTTTAATGTCAAAAAAGTCTAAATCTTCTAGTAATTTTATATTATATAAAGCGCTCCCAAGCATAGCCTCTATATTATAACCATATTTATCGCTAAATTGCTTTTCTATAGAGCCATGATTTACCCCTATTCTAATAGGAATTTTTCTTTGCTTACAAGCTTGCACCACTTCTTTGATATTTTCTTTTGAGCCTATATTTCCTGGGTTAATTCTCACCCCATCGATAAATTCAGCACAAAAGACTGCTAGCTTATGATTAAAATGTATATCCACTATTAAAGGCAAGGGGCTTTTTGCTTTGATTTCTTTTAAAGCTCTTGCATCTGCCATATCCAAACAGGCTAAACGCACTATATTTGCACCAGCAAAATAAAGTCTGTTAAGCTGCTCTAAACAACCTTCAATATCTCTTGTTTTAGTAAAAAGCATAGATTGCACAGAAATAGGAGCATCTCCGCCTATTAAAACATCACCTACTTTTATTTGTCTTGTTTTGTATCTTGTCATTAAAATCACTCTAAAAATATTTTTAGAGTATTATAGCCCAAAAATGGGCTATATCATTAATCTTTTTTATTTTTATTAAGAGATTTATATTTTATATCTGTATCTCTTGTTAAAAGGGTAAAAATTTGATTTGTTAAATCTTGAGTAAGTTTTTTAGCTTCCATTTGATTTTGTAATGAAAAATCAACTAAAATTTGCTTTGCTTTGTTCTTATCTTTTTTATAAAGACTTAAATATTCTTTTTCCATAGCTTCTTGTTTTAAAGATGTGTCTTTTTCAAATTTAGCATAAGCATTTTTTACGATAGGAGCATATTTATTATAATCACTCATTACAAGAGTTTGCAACTTGCGATAAATCCAATAAATTGATTTATCATCAGCTTCATTTGTTCCTTGTTGATATCCTGCAATAAACTCATCATTACCAAAATAATAAGGCAAATACACACTCAAATCAGCCATTCCTATTGCGACATAATTTAACCTACCTATTTCTTTAGGAAGCCACGGCCTAACTTGCATAATGTGAGATTCATAAGTTCTAAACACACTCACAACACGGTAAATGTTTTCATTTTCATTGAAATTTGCATATGGATCATATTTTGTTCCATCATAGTGCGATCTTAAAGCTTTTTTTAAATCATCCACACTAAGTTTTTGCTCAGGTTGTAAAAACACATTAAAATTAGCACCATTTTTTACATCTTGATTTAAAGATGGATTAAACATTTTTTGTATCCACCAAACTCTAGGATAATTATAAGTTAAATCTCTATCATCATTTCTTGTATAAACTTTAAAAAAATCAAAATCCTTATCCACTTTAGGATTATACGCTTTATGTATTATGGCAAAATTTATTAAATTTTTAGAATGCAAGGTATTTTCATCGTTGAATTTTAGTTGTTTTAACCTACCTTGGTTCGCACTAACAAAATACGAATTATTAGGAATTTTTACAGCCATCCACTGATGTGCTGTGGCACTTTCTAAATACCAAATTTCTTTAGAATCCACAAAAGCTACTCCAAAGCCCTCAGCTGCTCCTTGTTTTTCTATAATATCACCCAATAATAAAACACCTTCTTTTGCACTTTTAATTCTTGGAAGCAAAACATCCAAAATATCATCTTCGCTAATGCCATTTTTCTCATTATAAGGATCAAATTTTAAAAGTTCATCTTTTGCATAAATTGATTCAGTAGCACTTACCCCAACACCCATTTCATTAAAACCAGTAGCACCGTGTAATTTACTTTGCCAATTAGCTATAGTGCTATATTGAAAAGATTTAGTAGGTAAAGGGTAAGTAAAATCATTCATTCCTTGATGTGTTTTAGTGCTATAAATACCTTTTTGATTTTCAACTCTTGGATGGATTAGAAAAACTTGTGCTTTATCTGCTTTACTATCAGCACTTCTTGCAACCAACATAGAACCATCTTTACTTGCTTCATTTGGTACTAAAATAGTAGTGCAAGCTAAAGCATTATTAAACAAAGCACCAAAAAGTACACAACCTGCAAGAAAACTAAACTTTTTCATTTTCTCTCCTTTAAATTTAAGAAATTAAAAAAGTATATTCTTATCAAAATAAATTTAAAATTAAAAATAAAATATTGTTTTTATTATAAAATAATAATTATTTATAAATAAATATATTTTTCAAGAAAAATCAACTGGATCTATATCGCAAGTAATATTTTTAAAATTTAAAGCAAAATGCTCAAATTTTACAAGTTCTTGATGGGTATTAGCACGCAATAACACATAAAAACGCCATTTCTTATTTAGCATTTCAATACCACAAGCACCATGGCCTACTAATTGCACTTGTTTTAATTCTTGAACTTTATTAGCTATAAATTCACACAAATTTAAAGCTTTATTTTTATCCTCATCTTCAATAATTAGCCTTAAAAGTCTTTTAAATGGAGGGTAAAGCCCGCTCCTAGCATTTAATTCATCTTTTAAAAAACTATCGTAATCTTGTATATATTTTTCAAAAAAAGATCTATTTTTAGTTTGTAAAAGCACCCTACCCTCACCCTTTCGACCTGCACGACCTGCTACTTGCATAGCAAGAGCCAAAGTCTCTTCTAAGGCTTTAAAATTAGGTCTAAATAAGTACTCATCAAGACCCAAAATCACACTCAAATCCACGTTGTGATAATCATGTCCTTTAGCAAGCATGGAAGTACCTACTAAAATATCAATTTTTTCTTGGTTAAAATCTTTTAAAATCATATCAAGCTTTTTTACACTGCTAATCTCATCACTATCAAATCTTTTTATGATAGGATTAAACTCAGCTAATTCTTTTTCTAAAAGCTCACAAAGCTCTGCTGTGCCCATTTTTTTAGCTTCAAGCATAACTCCATTGCAAGTTGGGCAGGTTTGATCGATTTCTTTAGTGAAATTACAATAATGGCATTTTAATGCATTTTTATTTTTGTGCAAACTCAAAGCAATAGAACAAAAAGGGCATTTAATGGTATTAGCGCATTCTTTGCATAAAATTTGTCTAAAATTTGCCCTTGTAGGTAAAAATACCACGGCTTGCTTTTTATTTCTTAAGCTAATTTTTAATTCTAAAAGCAATTTCGATGAAACACTAAGCTCACTCTCATCGTATAAAAACTGCTTTTTACTTTCAAAGAAAGTTCCTTTAAGTCTAAAACAAGGATGTTTGTAATAACTTACAACACTTGGGGTAGCTGAACCCAAAAGAACTTTTATATGCATTTTTTTTGCTACAAATAAAGCTAAATCTCTTGCATTGATTTTTGGATTATTAGAAGCTTTATAAGAATTATCATGCTCTTCATCAATAATAATCAAACCCAAATTCTTAAAAGGTAAAAACAAAGCCGACCTAGCTCCCACTACTAAAAGAGCTTTTGAATTTGCTAAATCTTGCAAACATTCTTGCTTTTTTTTCTTAGTAATTTTAGAATGCCACAAGAAAAAATGCTCGCCAAAATACACTTTTAATCTTTTTTGCATTTGTGGAGTTAGAGCGATTTCTGGCATTAAAAGCAAAACTTGCTTTCCTTGCTCTAAATATTCTTTTATCAAGCTAATATAAATTTCAGTTTTACCACTTCCTGTATCACCAAATAGCAAACTAGTTTGTTTAGTTTTTATAAATTCCAAAGCCTCTTGCTGGTTTTTACTTAAACTAGGTACTTTTTCTATATGAATTTTTTCATTTTTATACTCTTTAATGCTTTCAAACATACCTAAAACAAAAGCTATTTTACTAGCATAATAATAAGCAATAAATTGAGCAAGTTCGTATTGATATTGCGTTAGTTTAAAACCTGTTTTTTCCTTTATAGCTTGGGTTTTAAAATCAGGCTTTGAACATTTTTGTAAAATTATAGCTTTGAGATTTTTTTTCCTTGCAAGATCAACTATTACCTCATCTAAAATTTCAAATTCTTCTTCACTTTCATAAGTTAAGGTATCTAAATAATATCCTTTAATAGCAAGTTGATAAAAATTCAAAACCCATAATCCTTACAATTTAAACTCACACATTCTAAAAAAACTTTTTCACTATTATAAGAAAAATCTATGTAATTTTTAGAATTTATAAAAAATCTATATTGAGTATTTGCTATTTTCATCCACGATTTTTTAGATGAAATGATTGGTTTTTCTAAAACGCTGTAAGTGCATTGTTTTGTATTTTTATGATTTTGAGAATGAGAACATACAAATAATTTTTGATTTTCGCTATTTATCAAAGCTTCATCTAAAATTGCTGGAAAATCCTTACTTTCTTTAAATAAAAACTGATTTCTAAGTAAAGACAAAGAAGTATTGATAAGCTCCACCTCACTTTTTACTTGAATGAGTTTAGCATCATTTTTTCCAAAAGAAAAATACGGATAAGCAATTACGCTAAGAATAGCAATAATCATCATACAAAAAACAAGCTCTATCAAAGTAAAAGCTTTTTTTGTTTGCATTTATTTTATTTCTTCATCGATAGTATTGATAAGTTTATTGAGTTCTTTTTTTAAGATATAGTTTTCGTAGCTAAGTTTTACAAAAGCATTAATGAAATTTGCAAGCTCTATCTTGCCTGTACCTCCAGAAATTAAAGCAATTTCATCTTCAAGATGATTTGCAAATTCATTACTGCATGTTACAACAAAGTCTTTCGCATAGACATTAATTGTAACTTTTCTTTGGTTATTGTTTGCCAAGAACTGCCTCTATTTTTTTGATCACATCTTCGCTTTCAATATTTTTATTTTTAAGCTCTTCTTCTAAACGTGCGATTTGATTGTTTTTAGCTTCATTTTGTGCTTTTACACTTACTAATTCATTTCTTAAATTTTCATTGATTTCACATACTTCATTATATTTAGCCAAAAGCTCATTTACTTTATCTGTCATTGTGTTGATTATTCTTTCATCATACATATTTTCTTGCCTTTATTGATTTTATATTTAGAGTATTTTAAACACATAATTGTAACAAAAAAAAATTTAATTTTGCATAGCTTTTTGTTTTAAAATTTAAATTTTTACAAAAAATTTTGTGTAAAATTAGCAAAAATACAAGTTAGGAAAATTTATGTTTGAACTTACTAGTGATTTTAAGCCAAGTCCTGATCAAAAACAAGCCATTGATGGTATAGTAAAAAGCATTAAAGCGGGCAATAAATACCAAACCTTGCTAGGTGTTACAGGCAGTGGAAAAACTTTCACTATGGCAAATATCATTAAAAACTTAAACATGCCTACTCTTATCATGAGTCACAATAAAAGCCTATGTGCGCAACTTTATAGTGAATTTAAAGGTTTTTTTGCAAATAATCATGTGGAGTATTTTATAAGCTATTATGATTATTATCAGCCAGAAGCTTATATACCAAGAACGGATGTTTTTATAGAAAAAGATAGTTCTACTAATGAAGACTTAGAAAGATTAAGACTAAGCGCAAGTGCTTCGCTTTTAAGTTATGATGATGTTATTTGCATAGCTAGTGTTTCAGCAAATTATGGTTTGGGAAATCCAAGTGAGTATGTAGGTATGGTTTTAATTTTAGAACTAAATATGCAAATTTCACAAAAAGAACTTTTAAAAAAACTTGTAGATATGGGCTATAAACGCAATGATAATTTCTTTGATAGGGCTGATTTTAGAGTAAATGGAGATATAGTAGATATATATCCAGCTTATTATGAGGATGAAGCTATTAGGCTTGAGTTTTTTGGCGATGAGCTTGAGGCGATGTATCATTATAATGTCTTAGAAAATAAAAAAGGTAAAGATTTAAAAAAATTCATACTTTACCCAACCAGTCAATTTAGCGTAGGTGAGACTAGGCTTAAAGAGGCTATAAAAGGCATAAAAGTTGAATTAAATGAACGCCTTGCTTATTTTGAAAATGAAAATAAACTCGTAGAAGCACAAAGACTAAAACAAAGGGTAGAATTTGACCTTGAAATGCTTCAAAGCACTGGAATGTGTAAAGGAGTTGAAAATTATGCTTTGCATTTAACAGGGCTTAAGAGCGGCGATACACCCTATACGCTTTTTGATTATTTTGCCATTAAAAATCAAGATTTTTTAGTCATTGTGGATGAATCTCATGTATCTTTACCACAATTTCGCGGGATGTTTGCAGGGGATAGAAGTAGAAAACAAACTTTGGTTGATTATGGTTTTCGTTTGCCAAGCGCCTTAGATAATAGACCTTTGATGTTTGATGAATTTATTAATAAAAATTGTAAATTTTTATTTGTTTCAGCTACACCTGCACCTTTAGAACTAGAATTAAGCAAAGAAAATATTTTTTATCAAATCATGCGTCCAACAGGGCTTTTAGATCCTAAAATAGAAATCAAAGATAGTGAAAATCAAGTAGAAATTTTATACGATGAAGCTAAAAAAGTTATAGAACGCAATGAAAGAGTTTTAATAACCGTTTTAACTAAAAAAATGGCTGAAGAGCTTAGTAAATACTACTTAGAACTTGGCTTAAAAGTAAAATACATGCACTCAGAAATTGATGCAATAGAGCGTAATGAAATCATCCGTGGTTTAAGAAGTGGTGCTTTTGATATTTTAATCGGGATTAATCTTTTAAGAGAAGGACTTGATTTACCTGAAGTTTCTCTTATAGCCATTATGGATGCAGATAAAGAAGGCTTTTTAAGAAGTACCACTGCACTCATTCAAACGATGGGGCGTGCTGCTAGAAATGTCAATGGAAAAGTTTTACTTTTTGCCAAAAAAATCACAAAATCTATGCAAGAAGCTATCGATACTACTAACAAAAGAAGGGCTTTACAAGAAGCTTATAATAAAAAACACAACATCACACCAACCTCAGTAAAAAGAAATATAGAAGAAAGTTTAAAACATGAACTTGAGCAAGGAGAAATTTATCGTAAAGGCAAAGAACTTGAAAAAATGCCTGCAAAAGAACGCGCTAAAATAGTAAAAGAATTAAGAAAACAAATGTTAGAAGCAGCTAAAAATCTTGAATTTGAAAAAGCAGCAATGCATAGAGATGAGATTAATAAATTAAGAACTTTATAATCCCTTAAAATAAGGGATTATTTATTTGCTCTTTCTATATACTCTCCACGCACAGTATCAACGCGAATTACTTCCCCTTCTAATACATGGAAAGGAATTTGCACTACTGCACCTGTTTCTAAAGTAGCTGGTTTTTTGTTTGAACCTTGAGTATCACCTTTGAAATTTGGTGCTGTTTCGATAATTTTAAGCTCCATTACTTGAGGCACTTCCACACCGATTGCTTTTCCATTGTGGAATAAAACATCCACCATAGTTCCATCAAGCATCCATTTTTTAGCTTCACCCACATCTTCATCGCTAATTGCAACTTGCTCATAAGTTTGAGTATCCATAAATTGACAATTTTCACCATCATCGTATAGATATTGCATTTGTTTTTCTTCTAAATTTGGAGATTCACATTTATCTCCTGCATGGAAAGTTTTTTCTAAAACCTTACCATCGATAAAAGATTTAATTTTAATACGTACAAAAGCAGGACCTTTTCCTGGTTTTACGTGTTGATATTCTACGATTTTAAAAGGAATACCATCAATTTCTATTTTTAAACCTTTTTTTAAATCTCCCATTCCATAAGAAGCCATATATTTTCCTTAATTTTAAAATTAAAAAATAATTGTAACAATTAAGGCTTATAAAAAGCCTTAAATTTCTGCATATTCTGCAAAAATACAAGCATCAACAGCTCTTAATTCTTCAAGCAAAGCTTTTGAAATTTTTGCATCAAGTAAAATCACAGCTAAAGCTTTTCCAAAACCATTTCTACCAAGTCTAAAATCAGCTATATTAACATTATTTTTAGCTAAAATTCCGCTAACATTAGCAATAACTCCTGGTATATCATTGTTATTTAAAATTATCATTTTCCCTTTTGGTTTAAAATCTACATCAAAACCATTTAACTCTACTATCCTTTGTTCATTTTCACCAAAAATAGTCCCTGAGATAGAAAGGTTAGAATTATCTGTAATTACCTTTATGGTGATTTTGTTACTATAACCACTACTTGGTAAAATACAAGATGAAAGTTCCACACCCTTGTCTTTAGCTACAAAATGTGCGTTGATATAATTAATATTTTCACCTAAAATTCCTCTTAAAACACTCACTGTTGCAAAAGTTAGCAAAGACTCATTATACTCACTAATTTGTCCTTCACTTTCAAGTTTAATAGCTTTAATAGGAGTTTTATCAAGCTGAGCAGCCAAAAAGCCCATTTTAGAAATAAGCTCAATATAAGGTGCTACAAAACTTGGCAAATCTTCAGTTTTAATTGGTAAATTTAAAGCATTAGGATAAGAAATTCCTCTTGCAGCATTTAAAGCTTGCTCGCATGCTTGGATAGCTATATTTTCTTGACTTTCTAAAGTATTTGCACCAAGATGAGAAGTAACAGAAACATTTTCGAAATCTAAAAATGGATGATTAGTTGCAGGTTCTTTGTTAAACACATCGATACCAAGCCAAGCTATTTTACCACTTTTTAATCCCTCACACAAAGCATCTTCATTATAAAGACCACCTCTAGCACAATTTATCAATCTTACGCCATCTTTCATTTTAGAAATTTCTTCAAAAGAAATCATATCTGTTGTTTCTTTTGTTTTTGGTGTATGTATAGTAATAAAATCACTTTGAGTTAAAATTGTATCTAAAGAATTCACGCACTCAATACCCAAATCAGTCATTTTAGAAGCTACCACATAAGGATCATAAGCTATAACTTTCATACCAAAAGCTTTTGCGCGTACAGCTACTCTTGAACCTATATTACCAAAACCTATAACCCCTAAAGTTTTGTTCATAAGTTCAACACCATACCATTTTTCTCTTTCCCATCTTCTTTGTATTTTTAAAAAATTATGAGCATTTACAAAAGATCTTGCAGAGCATAATAGGTGATTCATAGTAAGTTCAACTGCTGCTATGGTATTAGCCGTTGGCACATTCATAACTATAATGCCTTTTTTAGAGCATTCATCTATATCAACATTATCAACTCCAACGCCTGCTCTAACTAAGGCTTTTAAATTAGAACATGCATTGATAAATTTCAAATCCACATCTGTTGAACTTCTAGTAATAGCTACATCCACATCACTTAATTTTGTTAAAAGCTCATCTTTAGGTAAATGCGCTGCTTCAATAAGTTCTACATCATCAGCTTTTCTTAAAAGCTCCACACCCTTGTCTAATATTGCATCACATACAATAATTTTTTTCATAACCAAACCTCCTTTAATTTTGCATTTATGTTGTAAATTTTTAATTTGTCGATCAGTGCGTTTAAAACTTTTTCATTATTTGTATCTAAATAAATTGCCACTTCATCTTTGCTTTGTGTTAAAGTGTATTTGATAAAAAAAGAATGCAAAGTTTGCTTTAAACAAAACATAGAATAAACATCGTTTTTATTTACATCGAGCATATAGAATTTTTGTTTTGGTTTTACTACAGAATCATCCATATTAAAACTCATATAAAATTCATTCGCTGCTGGAGAAAAATCATTAACTTTAAGATTTGAAAGTTTATCTTGCCAAGTTTGTGGTAATTCTTTTTTTATCTCATCAAAAGAATATTTAACATTTTGTGAGATAGGTAAATTTCCAACACTTACATATCTCACCATAAAAACAAAAGCAACAATCAAAACTAGGCTTAAAAAGCCTAAAATACCATAAAGGGTATATTTTTTCATTTGTTATTATGAAAGTTGATCTTTGATAATATCACCTAAAGTTACTTTATCATTATCATTGATTTCATTTAACGCTTCTCTTTCTTTCATTCTTGCAAGACTTTTTACGCTTAAACGAATTCTATTTTTCTTTTCATCAATGAAAACAATTAAAGCTTCTATTGTATCGCCTACTTTTAAACTTGAAAAATCAATATTACCCAAATCTTCTTTGTGAATTAGTGCATCAACGCCCTCTTCAAGCTCAACAAAAACTCCAAAATCCTTAATATCTCTAATTTTTCCTGAGATAATATCATTTACTTGGTGTTTTTGTGCATAAACCTGCACAGGACTTTTTTGCAATTCTTTAGTGCTTAAAGAAATTTTTTGATTTTCTTTGTCAAGCTTGATGATTTTAACTTCTATAACATCACCAACTTTATACATATCTTTGCATTTATCGTTTCTATTCCATGAAGCGTCTTCATTATGCAATAAACCTTCTAAGTTTGCAATTTTTACAAAGGCACCAAAATTAGTCACAGAAGTAACACTACCTTTTACCACATCACCTACTTTATGTGATTTTAAAAACTCATCAAAAGGTTTTGCTAATAAATTTTTTAAAGAAACTCTAAGTCTTCTTTCTTTAGCATTAATCTCAATTACTTCCACATCAAGCTCTTGGCCTTCACTAATATAATCTTTTGGATTTTTAGCATTTTTATCCCAAGAAATTTCACTTATATGTAAAAATCCTTCTATATCATTTCCCAAATCAACAAAAGCACCATATGGCTCTATATTTGAAACCGTAACCTTAATAGTGTCACCAACCTCTAAACCATCTTTAATTTCATCCCAAGGATCAGGCATAGCAAGTTTGATAGATAAAGAAAGATGTTTTTTATCTTTATCATATTTAATCACTTTTACAGGAACCTTATCACCCTCATTATATAATGAACTAGGATTTACCGGTCCTTTATAAGAAATTTCACTATAGTGAACCAAACCATCAACACCGCCTACATCAACAAACATACCATAGGTAGTGATTTTTTTAACAATACCTTCTATGATTTCTTCTTGATTTAACACATTTGAGATAATCTCTTTGCGTTTTTTTCTTTCTTCATCTACTATTTTTTTTCTAGAAACTACTATACTTTGAGCTTCTTTATCTATTTTGATGATTTTAACTTTGAAAGTTTTATTGATGATGTTATTTGAATCTTTAAAACTACTTTGTGATTTTGGTAAGAAAAATTCTACTCCATTTTCATCCACAGCTACAAAACCGCCTCTATTTTTACCAATGATTTTTACATCAAACATACTTTCATCATCTTTATAATTATCAATAAATTCTTTAACTTTTTGCTTTCTTAAAGCTTTTTTATGAGAAAGTAAAGATCTGCCACCGCGAGAACCCACTATAGCAACTTCTAATGTATCGCCTTCTTTGAAGATAAATTCGCCTTTGTCGTTTTGAATTTCTTCTATTGCCAAAATACCTTCTGATTTTTGCCCTACATTTACAAATACTTCATCGCCTTTAATCGCGACAATTATACCCTGTGTAGTTGCCTCCTCATCAGACTTGAAAGATTCCTCGAGCATTTGCTCAAAATCTTCTTCTATAATAATATCCTCTAGTCTGTTTTGAACTTTTTTGTTCACCTCGCTCATCGTGGTCCTTTGTTTTAAATTTTAATTCTTGATTATAGTATTGTTTTCTTTAAACTTAGTTAATTTTGGTGTATTCTTTGATTTTTTCCAAAACCAAATCAATCACCCAATCGGGTGTAGAAGCACCTGCGCTAATACCGCATTTTTCTTTACCGCTAAACCATTTTTTTTGAATTTCTTTTTCATTTTCGATTAAGTAGCTATCTTCGCAGTAATTTTTTGCTATTAAAAAAAGTTGCTTAGTATTAGCTGAATTTTTCCCTCCAACTATTATCATTACATCACTTTTTTTTGCAAGCTCATTGATTGCTTCTTGGTTTTTAAAAGTCGCATCACATATGGTATTAAAAACGCGCACTTCCTTAACCCTAAGCATTAAATAATTTACAATTTCCATAAATTTTTCTATCTTTTTTGTAGTTTGTGATACCACTGCAATTTTAGAAGGCAATTTAATATCAAATAATTCTTTTTCATCAAGAACCACATAGGCTTTAGTGCTTACATAACTTCTAACTCCTTTTACTTCAGGATGATTTTCATCTCCAAAAATCACAACTTCATAGCCTTCATTGCTCATTTGCTCACAAATTTTTTGAGGTTTAGTTACAAAAGGACAAGTTGCATCAAAAATTTCTATATCTTTTTGCTTTAATTTTTCCAAATCTTGCTTTGTAATACCATGAGTTCTAATGATAGCTTTTTTTTCTGTGCTTAATTCATTGATATCATTTAATGTTTTAACATTATAATTTTTCCAAAGTCTTGTGATTTCTTCATTATTATGGATTAAAGGGCCTATGGTAGCTGCATCTTTAATCTGTTCAGCCTTTTTAATAGCTCTTTTTACCCCAAAACAAAATCCATAGCTTTTTGCTAGTTCAATCTCCAATTTTAGCTCCTATTTGCTTTAAAATCTCAATAAAATTTGGGAAAGAAGTTTTAATGCATTCACTATCATCTACTTCCATTCCACATCTTAAACCTAAAATTAAAAAACTCATCGCAATTCTATGATCTCCAAAGCTTTCTATTTTAGCACTTTTAACTTCGCCACCTTCTACTTCAAAACCATCTTCTAATTCTTTTACTTTTATGCCACATTTTTGCAAATTTAATACAATTGATTTGATTCTATCACTTTCTTTTACGCGCAATTCTTTAGCATTTTTTATAATGCTTTTTCCTTTTGCACAAGCAAAAGCTATAGCCAAAGCTGGAATTTCATCAATCAACCATGCGATATTTTCACTCACATTTACCGCCTTTAAAGGCGTACTTTCAACACAAATTTCTCCAATACTTTCAAAATCTTCATTGGTAATATTATAGGTGATCTTTGCACCCATTTTTTCTAAAATTTTAAAGGCTTCAATACGTGTTTTATTTAACAAAACATTTTTTAAAACTACTTTTGAATGAGGTAAAATACAAGCAGCTAAGGCAAAGTAAAAGGCTGATGATGGATCATTTGGTACACATACTTCAAATGCTTTTAATTTTTCTTTTAAAGGATTGATTTTGATAAAAGTTTTATCCTCATTTAAATACTCAATGCAAGCCCCCATTTTATTAAGTATAATCTCACTATGATCTCTTGAAAGCTCAACTTCTTTAAAATAACTTTCTTTTTTGGCAAATAAAGCTGCTAAGATTAAAGCTGATTTTACCTGAGCTGAAGCAATATTACTACTAAAATCAAAACCATCTAACTTAGCCCCTTGTATACAAATAGGCGCTAAATTTGCATTAGCTCTTCCATAAATTTTAGCTCCTAAACTCATCAAAGGCTCACTTACACGTCTCATCGGCCTAGCATTTAAATAACAATCCCCGCTAAGTACAAAAAATTCATCTTCAATAGCGCTTAAAAGACCTATTAAAAGTCTTATAGCTGTACCTGAATTGCCACAATCTAAAACGCAATTTGGAGATTTTATATATTTTGGAGCTTTAATACAAATTAATTCATCATTTTCTTCAACCTCAGCTCCCAAAGCTTGAATGATTGCTAAAGTATGTAAAGTATCTTGGGCTTTTAAATAATTTTTAATCTTACAAGTTCCTTGGGTAAGCAAAGAAAAGATAGCAAAGCGATGAGATATAGACTTATCAGAAGCTATATATTCAAGCTCTGCTGTAAAAGAATCAATAGGACTGATTTTCATCGAAGTTTTAAACCATGTTCATCATCTAAAGCTTTGATGATTTTATCAATATATCCAAGAATAATATTATCTTCTAAGGTTTTTTCAAAATCTCTAAATACTAAATTAATAGTCAAGCTATAAAAATCGCCTAAATTCTCATCTGTATATAAATCTACTACTCTAAAACTTTCTAATCTTTCAATATCTAATTTAGCAATAGTGTGTTTGATTTTTTCATATTCAAAACCCTTAGGTATAACTATACTTAAGTCCCTGCTCATAGATGGAAATTTAGAATAAGCTTTAGCGGTTTTAAAGTCTTGTTTTAAGCCTTCTAAATCAAGCTCACAAATATAAGTTTTAACCAGATCTCTTTTATTTTCTATACTTAAATGCACTCTACCTACAAAACCTATACGCTTGCCATTTTTATATACATTTGCTTGCTCATATGGACTTAAAAATGCATATTCTGATTTTTGCAAACTAAACTCACCTATAATGCTCTTTAATTCTGCTAAAAAAGTATAAAAATCTACCAAAATAGGCTTGGCCTTATTTGTGATTTTAGCTTCTTCTTTGTAGCCACTAAAGATCATCGCAAATTTAGCATGCTCATTTGAAAACTCATCAAAAACACTACCACATTCAAAAAGTTTGATTTTCTTTTTTGAATTTCTTAGATTAAAGCTTGCTGCATTTAAAAGGTGATTTATCAAAGTGCTTCTTAAAGTATTAAGTTCATTGGTGATAGGATTAATAAGCTTATTTTTAATGCATTTAAATCCTAATTGACTTAATTCTTCTTCATTATCTAAAACATAATGCACACTTTCAAAATATCCATTGTTGCTTGCTTTTAATCTTAAATTTTTAAGCTCTTGATAATCAAAATATACTTGATTTAGACGATTTTTTTCTTTAAATTCTAAAGCTTTTGATGGGATATTATCAATGCCAACAATTCTTACTATCTCTTCACTAATATCAGCTATATTTGCTATATCACTGCGATGAAGTGGGATTTTGATATTAAATTGTTCATCATTTACTACACTTATTTCAAAGCCTAGTTTTTTAAGAATTTTTACTAAATTATTTTTATCTATAGGCATACCAATGATTTTATCAATCTCTGCACCAAAAATACCAATAATATTTGCTTCATTTTCTTTAAAAACTTGTTGACTTCCAGAAAAAACACTCATCGCGCTAATTTTCAAGCACTCATTAAATAAATACTCCATTCCCAAAGAAAGCTTAGGTTCACTACCTCTTAAAGAACGATATATAGTGTCATTTTTCTTTTTATAAAAGGCTATTGCATTTGCTATGGTTTGAGGACGAGTATAACTTGCTTCTATAATGATGATTTTGCTCTCATCATTGATTTTAAATTTATCTTCTTGCTCTATACCCGCTAAGGCAATCAACTCATCTTTATAATAAACTCCATATTCTCCATGTTCTTGAGTTTTAATTTCTAAAACAATCTTTTCATCGATTTGACAATCTTGACAAAGTTTATGAAAATCATAAGCACAAAAAATCACTCCACTCGCATGAGTTGCATATGTTAAAAGATTTTCTATATTATTATTTTTATATGCTTCAATCAAAGCAAGGCGAATTTGTATCGTAATATTTAGCTTAAATTCTTCTTTAATCTCTAATGCTTTATAAGCAAAAAAGCCTTCAACATCGCTTTGATTTTTAACACTTAATATTCTTCCTATACCTACGCTATTTTCACTTTCTTTTAAAGAATTTAATTCTTTTAAATTTAAATCAAGTGCTGCGCTTAAATCTCTAGCAACACCATATAAGCTCAAACAATCTCCGCGATTTGGAGTAAGTTCAATTTCAATTAATTCATCATTAAAAAGTTCATAATCATTTAAAGCTTTTCCTAGAACTAATTCTCCCATGCTTTCATCTAAAACCATAATGCCTTCATTGCTTTTTCCAAAACCAAGCTCACTAGAAGAGCAAATCATACCCATAGATTCAACCCCTCTAAGTTTGGCAGGTTTTATCTCAAGTCCATTTGGAAGCACTGCACCCACTAAAGATACGGCTACAAATTGATCTTTATCAACATTTTTTGCCCCACAAACAATTTGTAAAATTTCATTCCCAACATCTACTCTGCAAATATTCAATTTATCTGAATTTTCATGTTTAACTTTTTCTAAAACCTTACCTATTACAACTTTTTGGGGAGCTTTGACACTTTTGAAACTATCAACTTCTAATCCTATAGAATTTAAAGTATTTACTATAGTTTGCGTTGATATTTCACTTAAATCAATCCATTCATTTAACCAATTTCTACTAATAATCATCTAAATTGCTCCAATAATCTTAAATCACCTTCAAACATAGAACGCAAATCAGGAATTTTATGTAAAAGCATAGCAAAACGCTCCACACCCAAACCAAAAGCATAGCCACTTACATTTTTATAACCAACAAATTTATAAACATTAGGATCAACAACACCGCATCCTAAAACTTCAAGCCATCCTGTTTGCTTACAAACCCTACATCCACAACCTTTACAAAATACACAAGAAATATCTACTTCAGCAGATGGCTCTGTAAAAGGAAAAAAGCTAGGTCTAAAACGCACTTTTACATCACCAAACATATGTTTTAAAAAATGTTCTAGCATATCTTTTAAATTTGCAAAATTTACCTTATCACCCTCTTCTACCACAAGTCCTTCCACTTGATGGAACATAGGTGTATGGGTAATATCAAAGTCTCTTCTAAAAACTGCACCTGGTGCTATCATTCTAATAGGTGGTTTTTGAGATAGCATAGTTCTAATTTGAACTGGAGAAGTTTGGGATCTAAGCAAGGTTTTATCTTCAAAATAAAAAGTATCTTGCATATCTCTTGCAGGATGATTTTGTGGTAAATTTAATGCTTCAAAATTATGAAAATCATCCTCAATCAAAGGCCCTTTTTCTATACTGAAATTTAAAGCTGTAAAATATTCTATGATTTTATCCATAGTTTGCATGATTGGGTGCAAAGCACCTGCATTTGAAGTTTCATCAAAAAAGCTAAAATCTTGCACATCTTGTTTCATTTTTTCATTTAAAGCTTTTTCTTCTAATTCTTTTAATTTTATTTGATAAGCTTCATTAAATTCATCTCTTGCTTTATTTAAACCATTAGCAAATTCTTTTTTTTCTTCACCTTGCAAATCTTTTAACTTTGCAAATTCCAAAGTCAAAATACCTTTTTTTCCTAAAACACTTACTTTTATATTTTCAAGTTCTGCTAAAGTACTTGCAGAAGCAATTTTTTCTATCATATCTTGCAATTTTAGCTCCAACTAAATTTTTTTTAAACATTCTAATGTAAAATTATTTAAAATTAGCAAAAATAACAAAAAAAGGACTATTAAATGAGAGAAAAAACCGTATTTGAACTAATCATAGAAGGAAAAATCCCTGCTAATAAAGTTTTAGAAAGTGAAAAATTTTTAGCCTTTCATGATATTAATCCTAAAGCACCTATTCATATTTTAATCATTCCAAAAGAACATTTTGAAAACTTTCAAGAATTAAGACCTGAATTAATGAGTGAAATGACACAATTTATCCAAGAATTAGCTACTCTTTTAGGACTTGATAAAAGTGGGTACAGATTAATCACAAATTGTGGAAAAAATAGCGGACAAGAAGTCTTTCATTTACATTTTCATATGTTAGGTGGATTTGAGCTTCCAAAAAATAAAGAAACCCAAATCAATCCTGAATCACTATTCTAAAAAGAGCTTAACTCTTTTTAGATAGCAGGACCAGCTAATTTAAATTCTGCTCCTTCTTTTACATCTTCATAGCGTTTAAAATTTTCTATAAACATTTTTGCAAGCTTTAATTTGGTTTCCTCATAAGCTTTTTTATCTTCCCAAGTATTAACAGGGTTTAATAACTTACTTTCTACACCCGCTAATTCTTTTGGAACTGCAAGATTAAATAAATCATAGTTTTCAAACTCACAATTTTGTATGCTACCATCTAAAATCGCATTAATGCAAGCTCTAGTAGCTTTAATACTCATTCTTTTGCCTACACCATAAGCTCCACCGCTCCAACCGGTATTTACTAGATAAACATTCACATTATGCTTGCTGATTTTTTCGCCCAAAAGTTTTGCATAAACAGTTGGGTGTAATGGCAAAAACACTTCTCCAAAACAAGCTGAAAAAGTCGCAACAGGCTCAGTAATACCTCTTTCAGTTCCTGCTACTTTTGCAGTATAACCACTTAGAAAATAATACATTGCTTGTTCTTTACTAAGTTTACTAACCGGAGGTAAAACACCAAAAGCATCTGCTGAAAGGAAAATAATATTACTAGGATGACCTGCGCTAAGACTTGGCTCGTGATTTAAAATATGTTCTATCGGATAAGAAACTCTAGTATTTTCAGTTTTAGAACCATCATTGAAATCAACACTTAAATCATCTTTTAAAACTACATTTTCTAAAAGTGCATTTTGCTTTATAGCTCCATAAATTTCTGGCTCACTTTGAGGGTCAAGGTTAATACATTTTGCATAACAACCTCCTTCAAAATTAAACACACCCTCATCATCCCAACCATGCTCATCATCGCCTATTAATTTTCTTTTTGGATCGGTTGAAAGAGTAGTTTTACCTGTACCGCTAAGTCCAAAGAAAAGCGCCACATCACCTTTTTCTCCAACATTAGCACTACAATGCATAGGAAGTTTATTTTCTAGCGGAAGCCAGTAATTCATCATAGAAAAAATTCCTTTTTTCATCTCTCCGCCATACCAAGTCCCACCAATTACTGCTATATTTTTTTCTATGTTAAAAATGACAAAAACTTCTGAATTTAAACCATCTTTTTCATAGTCTTCATTCACACATTTGCAAGCATTATACACCACAAAATCAGGTTTAAACTCACCAAGCTCTTCTTCTTTTGGACGAATAAACATATTTTTTACAAAATGCGCTTGCCAAGCAATTTGTGTTACAAAACGCACAGCTTTGCGACTTTTTAACGAAGCACCACAATATGCATCTTGGATATAAATATCACTATTACTAAGCTGCTTTTTAGCTTTTGCTAAAAGTTTTTCAAATAATTCCTCGCTAATAGGTTGGTTAATCTTACCCCAAGCAATATATTTTTGTGAAGGATCTTGTTTTACAAAATATTTATCCTTAGGACTTCTTCCGGTAAAAATTCCCGTATCCACACTAAAGGTACCATTTTTAGTACATACACCTTCATTGTTATTTTTTTCATGTTTTAAAAGCTCATCATAACTAAGATTATGAAAAACTTGCCCGATATTTTCTAAACCTAAATTTTCTAAACCTATCATTTTTGCCTCCTTATTTATAAGTCATTAAAACCTGGCCTTCACTTACACTCTCACCAGCATTTACTAAAAGTTCTGCAATTTCTCCATCTTTACTTGCACTAACTTCAATCTCCATTTTCATAGCTTCAAGCACAGCTACAACTTGACCTGCTTTAACACTATCATTTTCTTTTACTAAAATTTTAAATACATTTGCATTCATACTCGCAACGATGGCATTAGCACTATCATCTACTTGTGTCTTTTTCACTTCTGTTTTGTCTGAATTTACTTTGACAGCACTTTTAACATTAACATCTCTATCAAAACCTGCACTTACTTCCACATGATATTTATTACCATTAACTGAAACGGTAAATTGATTTTCATTGATAAGACTTGGTTTTAATTTGCTATTTTTTCTAACATTAACCTTAGCTTCACCTTTTAAGAAAGCTATACCTTTTTCTTTACAAGCTGCAACGATAAAAATATTTTCTTCACTTGTTTCTAAATTTTCTTTTTCCAATAAGTTTTTAATATAAGCTATACTTTTACTCTCATCTGCATCAGCGATATCTGTAGCTAATTTTGTAGTTGGTTCTAATTTTAATTGCTCGCTTGCAAGCTTAATTACTTCAGGATCTGGAGCAACGGGAGTTTTTCCAAAATATCCTAAAACCATCTTACCATACCCATCTGCTATTTTTTTCCAAGGTCCAAACATTACATTATTAAAAGCTTGTTGAAAATAAAATTGCGATACAGGAGTAACCGAAGTACCATAACCACCTTTTTCTACCACTTCTTGCATGGCTTTTATAACTTGAGGAAATTTATCTAAAATATTATTATCTCTCATCATTTGTGTATTAGCAGTTAATGCTCCACCTGGCATAGGCGAAAAAGGTATTAAAGGATTTACCGCTGTTGCTTCAGGTGGTAGAAAATAATCTTTTAAACAATCTTTTAACACTTCTTCATATTTTAAAATTTTTTCTTCATCCAAACCAAGATCAAAATTGCTTCCCTTTAAAGCATGAAGCATGGTTAAAATATCAGGTTGGCTTGTACCACCACTAACAGGAGCAGCAGCCAAATCTATACCATCAACACCTGCTTCTAAAGCCGCTAAATAGCATGCTATGCTTACCCCTGCAGTTTCATGCGTATGTAACCTTATATGCATATTTCCAGGCAAGTTTTTTCTAGCCATTTTAATAACTTCATAAATTTTATTTGGATTTGAAGTTCCACTTGCGTCTTTAAAACAAATACTATCAAAAGGAATTTGTGCTTGTAGGATTTCTTTTAAAATTCTTTCATAAAAAGGTACATCATGCGCGCCTTTACATTTTGGAGGTAAATCCATTAAAGTAATAGTGATTTCATGTTTTAAACCATGTTTAACTATGCATTCTCCACTAAATTTCAAATTATTTACATCATTTAATGCATCAAAATTTCTTATGGTAGTTGTACCATGTTTTGCAAACATTTTTGCATGTAAATCAATAATTTCTTTACTACCTGTATCAAGTGCTACAGTATTAACCCCTCTTGCAAGGGTTTGTAAATTTGCTTCTTTTCCAACGATGGCTCTAAATTTATCCATCATTTCAAAGGCATTTTCATTTAAATAAAAAAATAAGCTTTGAAACCTAGCTCCACCGCCAAATTCAAAATGCTTAATATCTGCTTCTTTAGCTGCTTCTAGGGCAGGAAAAAAGTCATTCATCAAAACTCTAGCACCATAAACAGATTGAAAACCATCTCTAAATGTGGTATCCATCACATCAATTAATTTTTTAGCCATAATTTTTCCTTATTTTTGCATCTTTGCAATTATAACCTTACTTTCTTAAAAAATAAATTTATAAAATTTGGTTTAACATAATGATAATAATCGCAACAGGCGCAACAAATCTGAGTAAAAAATACCATATTTCAAAAATACTTTTACTCATAAATTTAGAAAACAAATTATACATTTTCATTTTATCTACAAAAAATCCTACAAAAATAGCACTAGCAATAGCTCCAAGTGGGAGCATAAAATTAGAAGTTAATTTATCCAAAATATCAAAAAAACTAAAACCAAAAAAACTAAAACTAGCCCCATAACTAGCACTAAAAGATAAAATACAACTCATCCCTAAAAGAAAAACCACAAAACCTATAAAAACCAAAGCCTTTTTTCTTGAAATTTTATATTCATTCACAAGATAAAAAGTAAAAGGTTCTATCATAGAAACTGCTGAAGTAATCCCTGCAAAAAATAAGGCCAAGAAAAAATAAAAGGCTAAAAAATGCCCAAAGATAGCACCTAAGTTGGAAAATAAAGTCGTTAAAGATATAAATACAAGTCCAGCGCCTTCTGCGGGATTGGCATTAAATTTAAATATAAAAGTAAATACAATAAGTCCCATCATTAAGCCTATGCTGATATTTAAAAGCACAATTATGGCTGAACTTGTGATTAAATTTGTATCATCTTTTAATGAAGCTGCGTAAGTAGTAATACAACCTATACCTAAACATAAGGTAAAAAAAGCAAGGCCTAAAGCTGTTAAAACTGAGTTTAAACTAAGTTTAGTAAAATCAGGATAAAACAAATAAACAAAAGCTTCTTTAAAACCATCTTGAAAAAAGCAATACACTAGCATTAATACAAGCATGATAAATAAACTTGGCATGATCCAAACATTCAGTTTTTCTATACCACTTTTAACCCCTCTTGAGACAACAAACAAGGTAAGAAAAAAAGCAATTAAAAAATACAAACTACTTTCTAAAATACTATTTTGTATTAAATTTCCAAACAAAGCTCCTGCCTCTTGGGTATTACTAGGCAAATAATAAATCGAAGTTATCATGTATTTTAAAACCCAACCCATAATAACAAGATAAAAAGATAATACAAAAATTCCACCAAGCATAAAAAATCCCGCAAATTTCCATTTTTGAGCATACTTGGTTGCTAAACTTTTATAAGCATTTACAGGATCACTTTGACTTAATCTTCCCATAGCAATTTCAGCTAAAAATACACAAAATCCCACGCTAATAGTCAAAAGCAAATACAAAAGCACAAAAGCAAAACCACCATTTTGCCCTACTAAGGTTGGAAATTTCCAAGCATTTCCAAGCCCTATAGCACCACCTGCAACAGCTAATACAAAGCCTATTTTAGAAAATTTATCATTCATTTTAATGCCTTAGAAAAAAAGCTGTCTGGCCATGATTAAAATCACTGCTAATGGAGAAATATATCTTAAAAAGATATACCAAATTTCAAAATACACCCCACGCATAAAGGGATGAAATAAAATTTGCAAAGCTTCTTTTTTAAGCACAAAACCCACAAAAAACGCTGTAATTAAAGCAGAAATTGGCATTAATAAATTTTGTATGAAAAAGTCTAAAATATCAAAAAAACTTTTTCCAAAGAAATTTAAACTTGGTGCGCTTACATGATAAAAAGAAAGTATAGATAAACTTCC
This sequence comes from Campylobacter sp. RKI_CA19_01128, assembly GCF_025771175.1. Lineage (NCBI taxonomy): Bacteria > Pseudomonadati > Campylobacterota > Epsilonproteobacteria > Campylobacterales > Campylobacteraceae > Campylobacter > Campylobacter sp. RKI_CA19_01128. The sequence continues at coordinate 111,528 of NZ_JAKMPU010000003.1, read as the reverse complement.
AAGAAAATAAACAATCACACCTACAAAAACCAAAGCTTTCTTTCTTGAAATTTGATAACGATTTATAAGATAAAAAGTAAAAGGTTCTATCATGGAAATAGCTGAAGTAATTCCTGCAAAAAATAAAGCTATAAAAAAGGCTATAGCTAAAACATTTCCTAAAAATCCTAATTTTGCAAAAAGTGTTGTTAATGATATAAATATAAGCCCTGGACCTTGTTGGGTAGGATCAGCCCCAAATTCAAATATAAAAGTAAATACAATAAGCCCCATCATTAAACCAATGATAGTATTAATGATGATAATATTTAAAGCACTACTTATAAAATTTGTTTTATCGGGCAAGCTTGCTGCGTAAGTTAAAATCACACAAACACCCAAAGACATACTAAAAAATGCAAGCCCTAGTGCATCTAATATAGAATTAACATTTAATTTTGAAAAATCAGGTACAAACAAAAACTCACTCGCTTTAGAAAAACCATCCATACTAAAAGAATACCCAAGCATTAAAATAAGTAGTATAAATAAACTTGGCATCATCCAAACATTGAGTTTTTCTATACCACTTTTAACACCTTTTGATACTACATAAAAAATAACTATAAATACAAAAGTAAAACATATAAATTGAGATAAAACATCATTAGAAAGTAAATTTCCAAAAATAGTGCCTGCTTCATTTGTATCTTTAGGTAGTTCAAAAAACCCAAAATAAGCATATTTTGCTATCCAACCTATCACAACACTATAAAAAGACACTAAAATAATAGCACCAAGCATAAAAAATCCCGCTAGTGACCATGCCTTTTTATTTTTTGGTGCTAAAGTATGATAAGCATTTACAGGATCTTTTTCGCTAAGTTTTCCTATGCTAAGTTCTGCTAAAAATATCACAAAAGCCACACCCAAGGTTAAAAGTAAATACACCACTACAAAAGCTGAACCGCCATTGTTACCTACCAGAGTTGGAAATTTCCAAGCATTTCCAAGCCCAACGGCTGAACCTGCCACTGCTAATACAAAACCTATTTTAGAAAATTTTTCATTCATCTTTTAACCTTAAAAAAATAATTGTTTTATCATGATTAAAATCACCGCCAAAGGTGAAATATATCTTACAAAAAAATACCAGCACTCAAAGTATTTACCCCTCATATAAGGATAAAATAAAGTTTGCAAAGCTTCTTTTTTAAGTACAAAGCCTACAAAGATTGCACCAAATAACCCGCCCAAAGGCATCATTAAATTTGAAGCTATAAAATCTAATATATCAAAAAAACTTTTTCCAAAAAATTCCAAAGAATCTTTACTCCACTCAATTCCTGATAAAATACACAAACTTCCCAAAAAATACACAATGAAAGCTATAAAAATCAAAGCTTTTTTTCTTGTAAAATTATAAGAATTAATTAAATAAAAGGTTAAAGGTTCTATCATGGAAACTGCTGAAGTAATCCCTGCAAAAAATAAAGCTATAAAAAAGGCTATGGCTAAAATATTTCCCAAAGGTAAAAAGCCAATTGGATCAATATTTGAAAACAAACTCATTAAAGATACAAAAATCAAACCTGGACCTTGCTGAGCTGGATTGCCATTAAATTCAAATATGAAAGTAAATACAATAAGTCCCATCATAATACCAATGATAATATTAATAATAATAATATTAATAGTACTTGTAATAAAATTTGTTTTATCAGGCAAACTTGCAGAATAAGTTATAATCGAACCCACTCCAATAGATAAAGAAAAGCAAGCAAGTCCTAAAGCACTCAAAAACGCCCCTACACCAAGCTTAGAAAAATCAGGAGAAAACAAAAATTCACTCGCCTTAGAAAAACCATCCATACTAAAAGAATACCCAAGCATTAAAATAAGTAGCATAAATAAACTTGGCATCATCCAAACATTGAGTTTTTCTATACCACTTTTAACACCTTTTGATACTACATAAAAAATAACTATAAATACAAAAGTAAAACATATAAATTGAGATAAAACATCATTAGAAAGTAAATTTCCAAAAATAGTGCCACTTTCTTCTATGCTTTTTGGTAAAGGAAAAAATCCAAAATAAGCATACTTCACAATCCATCCTATAATCACACTATAAAAAGAAACAATCAAAATAGCGCCTATTAAAGAAAAGCCGACTATAGACCAAGCTCTTTTGTGTTTTGGTGCTAAAGTATAATAAGCATTTACAGGATCTTTTTCACTAAGTTTTCCTATACTAAGTTCTGCTAAAAATATCACAAAACCTACACCCAAAGTCAAAAATAAATACAAAAGTACAAAGGCTGAGCCTCCATTTTGCCCTACTAAAGTTGGAAATTTCCAAGCATTTCCAAGCCCAACAGCCGAACCTGCCACTGCTAATACAAAGCCTATTTTAGAAAATTTATCATTCATAAAAATAACCTTAAATTTTATAAACACATAAAAAACATTTAATGTAGCTAAAAAAAACTTTAATTTATTTTAAAATATGCTTATTAATTTAAATTTCAATAATTTTAAAGCTATATTAATATATAATTTCGCTTTTATAAATCACGAGTAGGGATACGCAAGCCGAAAGGATTTAAATTTTAATCGAGGGAATACTATGAAAAAAATCGTATTTTTAATGCTAGCTTTAAGTGGTTTTGCATTCGCGGCTGAAGGTTCTATGAATCAGTGGTTAGCTTCTTTTTCTATCTTAGCAGCAGGTTTAGGACTTGGTGTTGCAGCTTTAGGTGGTGCTATTGGTATGGGTAATACTGCGGCAGCAACTATAGCAGGTACTGCTAGAAACCCTGGTCTTGGTGGTAAATTAATGACTACTATGTTTATTGCTTTAGCGATGATTGAAGCTCAAGTTATCTATGCACTTGTTATTGCTCTTATTGCTCTTTATGCTAATCCATTCCAAGCATTAGTAGCAGCTTAATTATAAAAGCCCTTTTTAGGGCTTTATGCGGTTATGGTGGAACTGGTAGACACGCCATCTTGAGGGGGTGGTGCGCTCAGCGTGTGCGAGTTCAAATCTCGCTAACCGCACCATTTAAGGAATTTTAAAAAATGGTTTTTTATCTCTTAATTAGCGCAATAGCTTTTTTAATTCTTTTTTTTGCTATTAAAAAATATACACTAAAATTAGATGAGCAAGCCTTACTTGAACCCATTAAAAATGATATCTATCCTGAATTTTGCGATCTTATTAACGAAGAAATAAGAAATATCAAAAACAATCTTTTACAAAACACTTTTACACTTCAAAATGAAAATAATAAAGATGAATTTTTGGAAAATTTAAGCGATATGAGCAGAAAGCTTAACCATATTCAAACTATGAATTTAAGTAAAAAAAGCAATGCTTTGTGGGAAGAAGCTCTTTTTGACTTTTTAAAAGAGCTCGAAAAGCTTAATGAACAATACTTAAAGAATAGTGATGAGATTAATGATTCAATCAGAACTTCTTTGCAAGAAAAATTTTCTAATTTAACAAAAAACTAACACAAACAAATTATTTATTTCAAAAAACACTTTATAATTTTAAGCTATTTTTATAAAGGAAATTCATGTTTGTCAATAAGAAAAAAATCAATGAGCAAATTATTCAATTAGAACAATCTAATCAAGCTTTTCAAGATATACTTAATGCTATTAGCAAAACTATGGCGATGATAGAATTTCAAACAGATGGGACCATCATTAGCGCTAATGAAAATTTTCTAAAAACTATGAATTACTCTCTAGATGAAATTAAAGGAAAACACCATAGTATGTTTTGCTTACCTGAAGTAGTAAAGTCTCAACGCTATGTTGATTTTTGGAGAGATTTAAAAGGTGGTAAATCAAGAAATGGTCTTTTTAGACGCATCGCAAAAGGTGGAAAAGACATTTATCTTGAAGCTAATTATCTTCCTATTTTAGATCAAAATAACAAAGTATATAAGGTTATTAAATTCGCCAATGACATTACTCAAAGGCACTATGAAATGCTTGATTTAAAAAATACCATAGATGCAGCTAATCGTTCTATGGCTATTATTGAATTTAATCCTTATGGAGAGATTTTAAATGCTAATGAAAACTTCACTCAAACTATGGGTTATTCACTAAATGAAATCAAAGGAAAACACCATAATATGTTTTGCGAAGAAAAGTTTAGAAACTCAAAAGAATATACAATTTTTTGGGAAGAATTAAGAAGTGGTAAATTCCAATCAGGAAAATTTATACGCTTTGGTAAAAACAATAAACTAATCCACCTAGAAGCAAGTTATAATCCTATCAAAAATGATGATGGAGAAATTTATAAAGTTATTAAATTTGCAACAGATATTACCGAGCAAGTTGTAAGAGATGAGGAAAAACTAAAGCTCATTAGCGAACTAGCAGAACAAAATGATAATTTAACTCAAGAAGGTGATAGTGTTATAGAAAATACGGTTCAAAATATTCAAAATATTGCCGAGATGATGAATAATAGTAGTAATTTAGTTTCATCATTAAATGAACAATCAGAAGAAATCAAAAATATCATTCAAACTATTAGTGATATAGCAGATCAAACCAATCTTTTAGCGCTAAATGCTGCCATAGAAGCAGCGCGTGCTGGAGAACATGGACGTGGTTTTGCCGTGGTTGCTGATGAAGTTAGAAATCTAGCTGAAAGAACTGGACATTCAGTAAATGAAATTACCACTACGATTAATTCTATTAGAAATGTAACAGCTGAAGTGGTGCAAAGTATTAAAGATGGTTTAAGTGGTGTAAATCAAAGTGTGGATTTAGCCAAAGAAGCTAGAGAATGTATGGAAAAAATTAGAAATAGCTCAACTAAAGTAGCACAAGCTATGCAGGATAAATAAGAGTTTTTAGCTCAAAAGCTAAAAACTTTTCCTGCTATAAAGCTTTTTTCTACCTTACCTTGCAAGGTATCATTTGCATATAAACCTTCCCCTTTAAAAGAAAGATTTTCTTCAAATACAACCAAATCAGCATCAAAACCAAGTTCTATTTTACCTTTGTTTAATCCTAAAAATTGCGCTTGATTATAGCTTGTAAAATCACATAATTCTTTCCAAGTTAAAATACCTTCTTTTACTAAATATGTAAAACATAAACTCATATACATAGCTATGGCATTAATTCCAAAGTCTGCTTCATCAAAAGCTAAATCTTTTTTAGTGCTAGGAGTATGCAAAGAGCTTAAGAAAGTAATTTTTTTATCTTGAAGTAATTTTTTAAGACCTATTAATTCATTTTTTGCTCTTAGTGGAGGTAAAATTTTTGCTTGAGTATTGAAATTTTCACAAGCGTTTTCATCTTTGATTAAATGATGGATTGAAATTTCACTATATTGATCATGTAGTAATTCAAATGATCTTGTAATTGCTAAAGAGTTAAAACAAGCTTTGTTTTTATAAAACTCCACTAATTCTTTCATTTTTGCTACTTCACTAGTCTCAGCTATATCGCTAATTCCTATAAGTCCTAATTCAAAACTTGTTTGCCCATCATTCATCACCCCATGATCATCAAAACTCTCATCAAAACACTTTAAAAACACCGGAGTTGATTTCATATTAGCATATTGCATGCACTGTCTTAAATAATTTGCGCCTAAAGTACTTGAAAGCTCCAAACCTTTTGCACCCATATCAATTAAGGTGGCGATATTTTTTAATTTTTCTGTTTTATCTAATACATTAATAGTAGGTAAAACATTAATATCTAAAGATTTTAATTTATCAAAATAAAGTGCATAGCCTTGAGTGTTAGCTTCTAAACTATCTTTTAAAACAATAGTCCCTACCCCGCCTTTTAAGCATGCTTTTTCAAGATCATATAATTTATCTATACTAAATTCATTATCAAGCAAACTAACATTTAAATCAATAAACGAAGGAAGCAAAGTTTTGCCTTTTATATCAACAATATGCTCATCATCTTTTAAATCATTAGCAATTTGAGTGATTTTTCCATCTTCTATTTTAAGATCAAGTACTTGTTCACCATAAATTTTTGCATTTTTAATAATCATGATATTTCCTCCTTTGATGACATCAAATCTTTCAAAGATTCCCAAGCATTTTTACCCTCTAGCATTAAAACCACTTCATTGACAATCGGGGTATAAATTTGAAATTGCTTTGATAAGGCATGTATGGCATAAGCAGTTTGCACTCCTTCGGCTACCTCTCCAAGCTCCATTAAAATATCTTTTATATTTTTGCCACTAGCCAAACTCAAACCTACTCTATAATTTCTTGATAGATTGCTTGAAGCTGTTAAAAATAAATCTCCAGCCCCACTAAGTCCTAAAAATGTTTCTTCTTTAGCACTAAAAAACTGCCCAAAACGGTGCATTTCTACTAAACCTCTTGAGACTAAAGAAGCTCTTGCATTATTGCCTAAATTTAAGCCATCACAAACTCCGCTTGCAATTGCTAAAACATTCTTATAAGCACCACAAATTTCAGCACCTTTAACATCAGAACTTGTATAGGTTTTAATATAGTTTGGAAAAAAACTCGCAAATTGATTACAGAGTTCTTGATTTTTACCACTAATAACCAAAGCACAAGGTTTTTTTTCTAGCACTTCGCTTGCAAAAGAAGGTCCGCTTAAAAAACAAAGTCTATCACTACTTATGAACTCACCAAATACCTCATCCATAAATTTTAAACTTTTGCAATCAATGCCCTTAGAAGCTACAAGAATTTTTTGATTTAAATCTTTAAAATTATTTGCAAGCCATTCATGTATTCCTTGAGCATATAAAGCAAAAACCAAATATTCATACCCTAAAGCTTCTTTGGTGCTAACAAAATAAGAAAGATCTTTTTCGTGAAAAGAAGTTATCACGCATTCATTTTTAACACTCAATGCATCATATAAAGCACTTCCCCATTTTCCTGCACCAATAACTGCTATTTTCATATTTAACCAAGTTTTGCTTTTAAAATTTCATTTACCTTAGCAGGATTAAACGCACCCTTGCCTGCTTTCATTGCTTGACCAACAAAGAAACCAAAAAGTTTATCTTTACCACTTTTATATTCAGCTACTTTATCTTCATTGTTTGCTAAAATTTCATCAACAATCTTTTCAATAGCACCATCATCGCTTACTTGTTTTAAACCAAGTTTTTCAATAGCATTATCAATTTCAACTTCTGTATTTTCAAACACATAAGCTAAAATATCCTTACCTGCTTTAGCACTAATAACACCTTCTTCTATGCGTTTGATTAAAACAGCTAATTTTTCTTGTTTTATAGGTGAGTTTTCTATAGTTAACTCACCTTTTAAAAGTCCCATTAACTCAGTTGTAAGCCAAGTAACACAAAGTTTTGGATTTAATTTTTGATCAATTAAATACTCAAAATATCTACAAAGCTCTAATGAAGAAACAATCACTTCACTATCGCTTTCTTTAATACCTAACTCACTAACAAATCTAGCTTTTTTCTCATCAGGAAGTTCAGGTATATCTTGATTTAGCATTTCATCATCTAAAATTACAGGTAAAAGATCAGGATCAGGAAAGTATCTATATTCAGCAGAATCTTCCTTACCTCTCATACTTCTAGTAACCAAATTAACCGTATCAAATAATCTTGTTTCTTGCACAACTTCTTGATCGTATTTTCCATCTTCCCAAGCTTCACTTTGGCGTTTTACTTCATACTCAATCGCCTTTTGGATAAAACGGAATGAATTTAAATTTTTAATCTCCACTCTAGTATAAAGCTTATCATCACCCTTTGGACGAATACTAACATTAGCATCACATCTAAAACTACCTTCTTGCATATTTGCATCTGAAATATCTAAAAATCTTATAATAGAATGAAGCTTTTTCAAATAAGCCACTGCTTCATCAGAACTTCTAAGTTCAGGCTCGCTAACGATTTCAAGCAAAGGTGTACCTGCTCTATTTAAATCTACTTTTGAAAAATTACTTTCATGTATATTTTTCCCTGCATCTTCTTCTAAATGAGCTCTAGTGATACCTATGCGTTTATTTTCTCCATTTACATTGATAAACAACTCGCCATTTTCCACTATAGGAATGTCAAATTGCGAAATTTGATAAGCTTTTGGCAAATCAGGATAAAAATAATTTTTTCTATTAAAAATACTTTTTTTATTTATAGTTGCATTAACTGCTTTTCCAAATGCTATAGCTTTTTTCACTGCTTCTTGATTTAATACAGGCAAAGCACCTGGCAAAGCTAAACATGTTGGGCATACATTAGTATTTGATTTTTCTCCAAAAGAAGTTGCACATGAACAAAAGATTTTTGTTTTTGTATTTAATTGTGCATGAACTTCAAGTCCTATAACAACTTCAAACATTAAAATTTTCCTTAAAATTTTTTGTTTATTCTAGCGTTTTTTATTTCAAAAAGAGTTTAAAAAAGAATAGAAGAAGATTAAAAAAGAAAAAAGCAAAAAATATTTTTTGCTTTTTAAAAATTAATGATGTTCATCAACTACAGTCGCACCTGCTAAATAAACATAAGTTAAAATCATAAAAATAAAAGATTGTAAAAATGCCATAAAAGTTAAAAGCATATAAGCAGGTAGTGGTGCAACCCAAGGCACAAGAGCTAAAATAACTGCTAAGAATAAATCATCTCCTTTGATATTACCAAACAAACGGAAAGATAAAGAAATAACTCTTGAAAAATGAGAAACCACTTCTATAGGAAACATTAAAGGTGCTAGAATTTTAACAGGTCCCATAAAATGTGCAAAATACTTAAAAAATCCTTGAGTTCTAATGCCTTCAAAATGATAATACACAAATACTATAATAGCCAAAGAAGCACTAAAATTTAAACTAGCACTTGGAGCTTCAAAACCTGGGATAATTCCTATGATATTACTAAAAAACACCATAAAACCTATAGTTGCAACTAAAGGCAAGTATTTTCTAGCAGCTTCATCACTACCCATGGTATCTCTACCCATACTTAAAATGCCTTCCATATAAGCCTCAGCTAAATTCTGACTACCTCTTGGGACAATTTGCATGGATCTTGTAGCAAGTTTTGCTAAAATTAAAGAAATCACAACCACTATACCCAAATGAAAAAAGTATGCAAAAGTGTGACTAGAATCTATAAAAGAACTAAATAAAAATAAATCTTTCATTAAAAATCCTTAGCAGAATAAATATTTCAAAGCTAATATTATAGAAAAAATTTGCTTATATTTTAATGAAAATTCATTTTATTAGCGCAAAAATATCCTCCTAAAATCGCACCTGTAAAACCACCTCCAGGAAATATAAAAGCATTAGCAAAATATAAATTTTCTATACTTTTACTTTTGTAATACAATCTATATTTAGCCCCTTCTTGATCTTGAGAAAATCCATAAATTGCACCCTCATAAGCTTTAGTATATCTTTGTATAGTTTTTGGCGTAGCTAATTCTTGATGGATTAAGTGTGAACTTAAATTTGGAAATATCTCATCTAGTCTTTGCACTATAGCTTTTAATACCTCTTCTTTTTTAGCTTTATAATCTTGTTTATTTAAATCCCATTCACTATAATTTGAACTAAAAGCTACAACACCTATGTATTTATCGCTAGCTAAACCACTATCAATTTTAGAATAATTCACAAAAGCCATAGGTCTTTTTTTGATATCTAATTTTAAAATATTAGTATTTTCATATGAACTATTTAAAAAATCATCTTCAAATATAAAATTGCAATAATCCATATTTTCATAAATTTTAGAAATATCTTTATCATAAATAAAATAAGCACTTACCAAAGAACAAGCGCGCTTTTTAGACTCTATTGTTTTGATTTCTTGGGTTAAATTTAAATCTTTAAGCAAGTCTTTATATACGATTAAAGGATCACAATTTGCAATGATATTTTGCGCATAGATGGTGTATTTTTGATTATTTTGAATGTATTCTACTCCATAAGCTTTTTGATCTTTTGTGAGTATTTTAACAACTTCAGCCTTAGCTAAAACCTGTCCTTGATTTTCTTTTATAACCTCAGCCAAAGCATCACTTAAAGCTTGTGAGCCACCTTTAATATATACCCCACCATCATAATAATGCTTTTGAGCAATGCCATGAAAACTAAAAATAAATTCCTTACTATCATGATGATAATAACTCATATTTGCATTTAAAATCTTTTTTAACTTATCATTTTTAATATAAGCATTTAAAACATCATAAACTTTTTTATTAAACAATCTATTTTTGATAAATATCCAAGAAGTGCTAAATGGAAATAACAATAATTCACTTAATTTTAAATCCCAAGGAAACCTTCTAATAGCATAAGCTTGCGTTTTTATAGCTTTAAAATATTTATCAATACCTTTACTTTCTTGTGGAAATTCTTTTTTCAAAACCTCTTTTACGTTTTCTATGCCATGAGGTAAAGTTAGATTATAATTTTTACTTTTAATACTCCATGCACTTGGTAAAGGTAAAATTTCAATTTTATTTTTTATACCAAGTTTTTCAAAAACCAAATGCTTCATGTCAGTTTTTGCTTCACCTAGGTCCATTTCATGAAGCCCCGCATCAATCAAAGCACCTTTTCTTTTAAAACAAGTAGCACAACCACCGATTAAAGAATGCTGTTCTAAAACTAAAACTTTTTTACCATTTCTAGCTAAAAAAGCACCCGCGCTTAAGCCTCCAAGTCCTGAACCTATAATGATTACATCAAATTTTACATCCATTCTAAAACCTCACGTAATTCTTTAGCTACAAAACATTTTAAACCAAGTTCTTCCATAGGTTTAACCGGCACTATGGCATTTTTAAATTTTTGCATTTTAGCTTCTTTTAAACGCACATCAAGTGAAAATACTTCTTTGATTTCACCATTTAAGCTAAGCTCACCCACAAAAACACTATCTTTACTCAAGGGGCGGTTTTTAAAACTTGAAATAATCGCTGCAACCACCGCTAAATCTGCCGCAGTTTCACTAATTTTTACCCCACCACTTACATTAATAAACACATCATAATGTCCCAAAGGAATTTCAAGCTTTCTCTCAAGTAAAGCTATGAGCATATCTAAACGATTTTTTTCATAGCCTGTTGCACTGCGTTTTGGGTATGCACTCTCACAAACTAAGGCTTGAATTTCTAGTACTAAAGCTCTGCTTCCTTCCATCACTACACTCAAAGCGCTACCACTTACCGCCTTACCACGCGTAAAAAATCTATTAGCTATGTCTTTAGCACTAATTAAACCCTTAGAAGTCATTTCAAAAATACCAACTTCGGAAATATTTCCAAAACGATTTTTAAAACCTCTTAAAATCCTTATTTCTTTATTAGCATCACCTTCAAAATAAAGCACTACATCTACCATATGTTCTAAAATTCTAGGTCCAGCTATAGCTCCATCTTTAGTAATATGACCTATGATAAAAGTGCTAATATTATTGGCTTTAGAATAGCGCATTAACTCAAAAGTAATTTCTCTAACTTGAGTGATACTACCTGCTGCTGAAGTAATTTTATTAGAATATAAAGTTTGAATAGAATCAATAATTAAAATTTCATAATCTTTTTTAGAAAGCTCGCTTAAAATATCTTCCAAGCAAAGTTCAGTAAGTAAAAATAAATTCTCACAATTTGCATTCAAACGATCTGCGCGCAGTTTGATTTGAGATTTACTCTCCTCTCCACTTACATAAAGTACTTTTTTACCACTTTTTGCCAAATTGGAAGCAATTTTTAATAAAAGTGTGGATTTTCCAACCCCAGGTGAACCCCCAATTAACACCAAAGAGCCCACAACAAGCCCGCCACCTAAAACCAAATCAAGCTCATTATCATCAGTGCTAATGCGAGTGAAATTTTCTGCTATAACGTCATTTATACATACTGCAGAACTTGGAGTGTTTGAGAGTGAATTTAACTCTTTTAAAACCTTAATTTGTTCTTGCTTTAGCTCAATAAAACTATCCCAAGAACCACATTCAGGACATTTGCCTAGCCATTTACTTTGTTGATTTCCACAAGCTTGACATTCAAATAAAATATGTTTTTTAGCCATAAATTATGCAAAAATCTCTTCAACTAAAGTTTTAACGTATTCATTAGGATTAAACTCATGAATTTGTCCTAGTTGCTCCCCTACTCCTACATATAAAACAGGAAGCTCAAGTTCTCTTGCTATACTAAACAAAGCCCCACCTTTAGCGGTTCCATCAAGTTTTGTAATAATTACTCCATCAAGTTTTACTAAATCATTAAAAGCTTTTGCTTGCAAAATTCCTGCCACACCTTGAGTACCATCAAGTACAAGGATTTTTCTATGAGGAGCTCCTTGCATAGCTTTATCGCTTATGCGAACGATTTTTTCAAGCTCATTAGCAAGATTTTTTTGATTTTGCAAGCGTCCTGCTGTATCTAAAATAACCCTATCATAGTTTTTTGCCAAAGCTTTAGAAATAGCATCATAAGCAACTGCTGAAGGATCATGTCCTTGTGAAGTAGCTATGATATCTATATCTAATTTTTGCGCCCATAATTTTAACTGCTCTATAGCTCCTGCCCTAAAAGTATCACAAGCTCCAAGTATAACTTTTTCGCCATTTTCTTTATGCAAATGTGCCATTTTAGCAATGCTTGTGGTCTTACCCACTCCATTTACACCTAAAATCAAATCCACAAAAGGTTTGGCATTAGCAAGTTCTGGCTTATCATAAATAAAATAAGTTCCCATAACACGCTCTAAATCGGCCTTTTTAACCTCATCGTTTGGAGGAAGATAGTAAATAATCTCTTCAACTATTTCATACGCCACATCAGCTTCTAAAAGCATTTCTTCAAGCAAATCTTTAGTAATGATTTTATTTGAAGCCTTAACTAAATGAATACTTTCTAAGGTTTTTTTCAAACCATTTTTTAAAAATCCAAACATCACATTATCGCTTTTTGTATATCTATATCTAACATTTCTTCAGGGATTATCCCTAAATACTCTTTAATCTTTTCACCTTTTGTATTAAATAACACCATTGTTGGTATAGAACTGACATTTAAAACTTTAGAAAAAACAAAATTATTCTCTCCTATAGCTACTGGAAATTTAATTTTTTCATCTTCTATAAAAGTTAATATTTCTTGCTCCTTATTCTCTTCTAAAAAAAGCGCTATTACTTCAAATCTATCTTGATATTTATTATTTAAATTATTTAAATGTGGAATTTGAGCCTTACAAGGTGCACACCAAGTCGTAAAAAAAACAAACAATTTAGCTTTAGCTGTATCATCAAAATTAAATGCTTGCTCATGATATTTCACATACATTTTTCTACCATCTAAAAATTTTAAAGTAAAATCAGTATTTTCACTTTGAGTTAAACTTGCATTGTCTGTATTTTCAGTGCTAGAATTTTCTTTATCACTCGAACATGAAGTAAAAAATATCATAATAAAAATTACTAAAAAAATTTTAAATTTCAAGTCTTATCCTTATGATTTTTTAAGCTTAAAAGTATAACATAAAAAGTTAAAAACTTTAAGGAAAGCCTTGATAAAAAACAATTTTAGAATAAAACAAAAATCCAAAATGCATTTAAAATTAAAGTATCAATACAAAAGGGATTTTTTGGTTTTTCAAGAAATAAAGAAAATTCTAAATTTATGCAAAAATTGTAGAAATATCCTTATATATATCCCTTTAAAATATGAAATTAATCTTTATAAATTCAGGCATTTTCTAACAAAAAAATATCAAATTTTCGTCCCATTTATGCAAGATAAAAGTTTAAAGGTAGTAAAATTAAGATTAGCTCTTGAAAAAAAGAGCTTTGGGGTGTATGAGCCAAAAGATTCTTTTTTGCAAACTCGCATTGATATTGCGATTATCCCTGTAATAGGCGTAGATGCAAAGTTAGGAAGAATCGGTCATGGTCAAGGTTTTTACGATAGGTTTTTTGAAAGCATTTCTTATAAAAAACCTTTGGTTATTTTTACGCAAATGATCGATGCAAAATCTGATCAATTTTTTAGCCAAGATCATGATATAAAAGGAAATTTTTATATAAACCCTTATAAAAAATATTTTAGGAAAGTTAAAAACAATGATAGAAATATTAGTCGCATTAATAGCCGTTTTTATAGGCGGAGGGATTGGGTATATAGTCGCCAAAAAGATTAATGATGCAAATTTCAATATCTTTTTAGAGCAAGCAAAAGCAAAAGCAAAAGCCATTGAATATGAAGCTGAGCTAACACTTAAAGATGCTAAAAATTCAGTTGCTGAAGCTGAATTTGCGGCAAAGAAAAAATTTGATGAAAAAATTCAAAAACTTCAAAAAGAACATTCTATTAAGCTAGAAGAGCTTAATAAAAAAGAACAAAATCTTCATTATCAAGAAAAACTTCATGAGGAAAACAAAAACAAGCTGGCAAAAGAACAGCAAGCTATAAAAGCTTTACATGAGGAAAATGAAAATTTAAAACAAAATTATGAAACAAAGCTTAGTGAAGTATTAAAAATTCTTGAACATTCAGCTGGTCTTACACAAGAAGAAGCAAAAAATATAGTTTTACAAAAAGTAGAAGAAAACTCAAGAGCTGAGATTGCTCATATTGTTAGAAAATACGAAGAAGAAGCTAGAAATGAAGCCAAAAGAAAAGCTAATTTTATCTTAGCGCAAGCTACTTCAAGATTTGCAGGGGAATTTGCTGCTGAAAGATTAATCAATGTGGTAAATATCAAAAATGATGAGCTAAAAGGTCGTATTATAGGTAAAGAAGGGAGAAATGTTAAAACTTTAGAAATGGTTTTGGGTGTTGATATTATCATCGATGATACACCTGGAGCAATTATTGTAAGTTGTTTTAATCTATATAGACGCGCCATTGCTACAAAAGTGATTGAACTTTTAGTTGAAGATGGCAGAATTCAACCTGCAAAAATAGAAGAAATTCATGAAAAAGTTTGCAAAGAATTTGAAGATAATATCTTAGAAGAAGGTCAAACTATAGTAATGGATTTAGGACTTAATAATATACATCCTGAAATTGTCAAATTAATAGGAAAATTAAGATATAGAGCAAGTTATGGCCAAAATGCTCTAGCACATTCTTTAGAAGTGGCACATTTAGCTGGAATCATAGCAGCTGAGTGTGGAGGGGATGAAAAATTAGCAAGAAGAGCTGGGATTTTACACGATATAGGCAAGGCTTTAACACATGAATTTGAAGGCTCTCATGTGGATTTAGGAGCTGAGCTTTGTAAAAGATACAAAGAGCATCCTGTTGTGATTAATGCAATTTATGCTCATCATGGGCATGAAGAAGCTATTAGCATAGAATCAGCTGCAGTTTGCACAGCAGATACACTAAGCGCTGCACGCCCTGGAGCAAGACGTGAAGTTTTAGAAGCCTTCTTAAAAAGAGTGAGTGAGCTTGAAGATATAGCAAAGAGCAAAGAAGGGGTTAAAAAAGCTTATGCTATTAATGCTGGTAGGGAAATTAGAGTTATTGTTAATGCAAAATTAGTCAATGATGATGAATCTGTGCTTTTAGCTAAAGAAATAGCTGAAGAAATTCAAGAAAAAGTTCAATACCCTGGTGAAATAAAAGTCAATGTCATCAGAGAGCTTAGAGCTATTGATTTTGCAAGATAAGGTTTTTCATGCAAGAAATGATAGATAATCTAAGCACTTATGGCTATTTGATTTTATTTTTTTATTCTTTTGGTGGAGGTATGGTTGCTATACTTGCTGCAGGGGTACTTTGTGCAAGTTCAACTAAACTTGATTTGCATTTGTGTATATTTTTAGCCTTTTTGGCTAATACCATAGGCTCAACTTTATTATTTATCTTAGGAAAATACTATAAAAAAGACATAATGCCTTATTTTAAAAATCATAGAAGAAAAATCGCTCTTGCTATGATGAAAATCAAAAAATATGGTGATTTGCTTTTAGTAGTGCAAAAATTTATCTATGGAGTAAAGACTATCATTCCTGTAGCAGCAGGTCTTTGTAAATTTAGCTTTATAAGATTTTTTATCATCAATACCTTAGCTAGTTTAATTTGGGCTGTTATTTTAGGTTATGCTGGTTTTATTTTTGGAAATACCCTAAAAGAAGCTTTTGAAACATTTGCCAACTATCCTTACATAGCTCCTGTTTTTATAATCACTTTAATTTTTATTATATGGTTATATTTATCACGCTTTTCTAAGAAAAAATGAGTTTAAAATTCTCTATAAAAGAAACTTATAGAGAATTTTTTATTTTATTATTATGTTTTTTAGTAATTTTTAGTTTAAATCTCATCTTTGAGTATAAAAAATATCAAAATTTTAAACTTACTAAGCATTTATTACTTAAAGATAACATTGTTTTGTCTTCTTATGAAAAAACTAATAAAAAAGGTAAAAAATATCAAGTTTTAAAACTCAAAAATTCTGATTTTATTTTTTACACCACTAGCTTTAAAGATCTAAATTTAAGTAAAAATGATGTGATAAATCTTAGAATAATCACTAAAAATATTAACTTTAAAGATTATCTTAGTAAAAGTTTTTATGCACCAAGTTATGATTTTAACAAAACTAAAACACAACAAGAAAATACCTTAATAAAGTATTTTTTAAATCAACATCATAATGAAAAAATCAAAGAATTTTATGGGGCTTTATTTTTTGCCAAAAATGTATCAAGTGAGCTTAGAAATGATGTAAATTTTTATAATATCGCACATTTAATTGCTATTAGTGGATATCATTTGGGCTTGTTATTTAGTTTTTGCTTTTTGATTTTTGCTCCTTTATATGCTTTTTTTCATAAACGATATTTTCCTTATAGAAGTTTAAAACTTGATATTAGCATTTTTGCTTTCTTACTTTTAATTTTTTATATATTTTTAATAGATTTTAGCCCTTCTTATACAAGAGCTTTACTGATGAGTCTTTTTGCTTTTTATTTATTTAGTAAAAATATTAAAATACTCAGTTTTAAATTTTTATTTTTAAGTATAGTCTTTTGCATTAGCATTTTTCCAAAACTTCTTTTTAATGTTGGGTTTTTATTTTCTATTTTGGGAGTTTTTTATATTTATTTATATCTTCATCATTTTAAAGATCAATTTTCAAATTTTACTCATGTTTTTTTGCTAAATATTTGGACCTTTTTAGCAATGATTATCCCTGTCTTATACTTTTTTCCTCTACTTAGCTTTCAGCAATTTTTAGCCATACCTTTAAGCTTAGCCTTTATAATATTTTATCCTTTGGTTTTAATCTTGCATATTTTCTCTTATGGAAATTTATTAGATTTATATTTAATGCATTTTTTTGAGTTTAAAATGCATGCGATTAATCTATCAATACCTTTTGTGTTTTATTGTATTTATTTAATTTTATCTTTAATCGCTATATTTAATAAATACTTAGCTCTTTTTGTAGTTTCTCTTGGGTTTATTCCCTTTATTTTCTTGATTTAAAAGCAAATAAGCCTTTAAGCCCAAAAGATAAATAATCCAAGAAATGTAAATCCACAAAAAGAAAAATAATATTACAGAAAAAGAACCATATACATTTAAATAAGTTTTATTATATACAGCATAATACACAAAAATCATCTTGGAAATATACCAAATTACAGAAGCACCAAAAGAACTAATAAGTAAGGTTTTTAAATCACCTTTTTTGCTTACTGAACTTGAATAAGAGACAAAAAATAAAGCCCATATAATCACATAGGGTAAAATCTCAAAAAAATTTAAAGCAATATTAAAATCATCTAAGGTTTTTTGTATAAAACCTGAAATATAAAAACTCACCCCAAGTCCAAGCGGAGTTAAAGTTGCTAAAGTCCAATAAGAACTTATACTATGCCAAAGACTTTTAGAATCTTCCTCTAAAAGCTTATTAATCACATAATCATAACCTGAAAAAAAAGCCAAAGAAGTCAAAGCCATAGCCAAAAGCCCTATAAGACCTAAATTTACGCTGTTTTTTAAAAAGGTATTGATATATTGTATGATTAATTCTTGTTGAGTTGGGATTAAAAAAGTAAAAATTAAATTTTTAATTCTTTCTTGATACATTTCAAAACTTGGAATTTGGGTAAAAACCCAAAAACATAAAAACAAAAGTGGTATTAAAGATAAGATAGTATAAAAACTCAAAGCCGCAGCATAATTTAAAATTTCTTTATCTCTTAAAGCTAAAAGAATTTTAAATAAGTTTTTAAAACTCATCAAAGTCCCATTTTGAAAGGATTGAGTATATTATTTGGATCAAATGCTTTTTTGATATTTCTCATTAAGTCCATTTCAGCTTCACTAAAAGCAAGCTTCATAAAAGGAGCTTTTGAAATGCCTATGCCATGCTCTCCACTTAAAGTCCCACCTAAAGAAACTGTAAGCTTAAACACCTCTTCCACAGCTTCATAACCTTTTTTAACTAATTCAGGATTGTTTTTGTCACTTACCATTACATTAGTATGTACATTCCCATCGCCAGTATGACCAAAACAAGGGATTTTAAAACCATATTTTTTAGAAATTTCAGCTATGCCTTTTAAAAGCTCAGGTAGTTTTGAACGTGGCACTGTAATATCTTCATTAAGTTTTAAATTTCCATACATTGCTATGCTTTGAGAACAATTTCTTCTAGCAAACCAAATATTAGCTGCTTCTTGCTCATCTTTTGCTATTTTAAACTCTCTTACGCCAGATTCATAAAAACTTTCTTGCAAGATTTTTAAATCTGCTTCCAAAGCCTCTTCTACATTACCATCTACATCAGCGATTAAAATCGCACCTGCATCCATAGGCAAGCCTTTTTGAAATTTTTGCTCTAATGCTTGTATGCTTAGTTGATCTAAAAATTCCATGGATACAGGAGTTACACCTTTAGCTAAAGTTTTATAAACTGCATTCATTGCTTCATCAATGCTGTTAAAAATCCCCATTGCTGTCTTTTTAAACTTTGGCAAAGCTACTAGTTTTAAAGTAATCTCGCTAAGCACAGCCAAAGATCCCTCACTTGCTATTAAAATTCCAGCTAGATTATAACCCGCTACATCTTTTATAGTTTTTTTACCTGCTCTAATAATTTCTCCATTAGGTAAAACAGCTCTTAAAGCCATTACGTAATCTTTAGTTATACCATACTTAGCAGCCCTCATACCCCCTGCATTTTCGCTTACATTTCCCCCTAAAGAAGAATACTCCATACTAGCAGGATCAGGCGGATAAAATAAACCATATTCTTTTACTTTTTCTTGTAAAGCCATATTTATCACACCAGGTTGTACCACTGCGACTAAATTTTCAAGATCAATTTCTAAAATTTTATTCATATGTTTTTCAAAGCTTAGCACCACTCCACCATTAATAGCTAAGCTTCCACCGGTAAATCCGCTGCCTGAACCCCTAGGAATAACGATGATTTTATTTTCATTGCAATATTTTAGAATTTGACTAATATCATTTTCATCTCTTGGAAAAAGCACTCCATCAGGCAAATAATGCTTTTTAGTAGCATCATAACTATACGCTCTTTTATGGATAGGATCAAAATGCGCATTTTCAACCCCTAAAAGATCTTGAAAGAATTTTTGATGAATTTCTTGCATTATTTTTCTCTAGTTAAGCTAATTAATTTTTCATAATATACATAATAATTTCCAATGGCCTCATCATTTAAGCTAAAAATATCACTTTTGTAACCTGTGATTCTTGAATAAAATGGAATTTGCAAACTTTGAGCTTGCGGTATGGCAAATTCTTCTATCTTGCCAAAATCTTGACAATCAACTATCTCAGCTTTATTTTCTAAAGCTACTACTAAAAGCCCTACAGCATTTTTTGAACAAAAAGATCTAAAATCTGATCTTCTTGGAGTTTGGCGGTATTCTTGTATCATATGCGCACCAAATAAATCAGGATGTAAAAAATAAATTCCATTTAATTTTTGAGCTATAAAATCATACACACTTTTATCAGGAGCTATAATCAAAGCTCTATCATATAAATAATTTAAAACTATTTTATCCCCTACTTGTGGTAATACATTTGGCAAAGGCATAGCATCTTGAGCTAGCATATCAAAAACTTTAAATTGTAATTTAACCAAGCCATTTTCACGCCCTATCACACTAGCTCTTGCAATGATAGATTTTTGTGTATCAATTTCATGCACAACTATACCACTTGAGTGCAATAAAATTCTAGGATCATCTTTTATATAACCATAAATATCATCTACTTTTTCAAGTTTTGTTTGTATTAAATCAAAATTTTTAGCTTGTAAAAATGCTAAAAAACAGCAAAGCATTAAGATAATTCTTGACAATTTATACTCCTTAAAAAGTGTAAAAAATAAATTATATTGTTTTTTCCTTACAAAATTGTAAGAAAAATTAAGTAAAATACAAATTTATGTTTAAATTTTAGAAGGCTTTAGATTATCATGAAAAAAATTTTCATATCTTTACTTATATCCATAAAACTTTTTGCTATTTCAAGTGTTGAAGAACTTTCTTGGGAAAATGGCAAAACTTTACTTGATTTTTTACAAGATCATTCTATACCGCTTAATTTATATTATAATCTTGACACCGAAGATAAAGAACTAAGCGCAGAAATTGCAAGTGGCATTAAATACCAAATGCTAAAAGATGAGCAAGGTGAGCTCGAGCAAGTTTTAATCCCAATTAGTGATGATTTACAAATTCATATTTACAAAAATATAGAAAATAAATTCGTATTGAGTTTTACCCCTATTTCTTACACTAAAGAAAAAAGAACCATTCGCGTAGCTATTAACAACTCAGCTTATCAAGATGTTTATGATGAAAGTGGCAGTGTAACCTTAGCAAGAGCTATGGTGAGAGCTTTTAAAAATAGTGTTAATTTTAAAAATGTCAGAAAAGGCGATAGCGTAGTATTAATTTATGAGCAAAAAAGAAGACTAGGAAGACTTTTTGGCGATATTAATATCCAAGCAGCTTTAGCTAACATTAGAGGTAAAGAATATTCTGTGTTTTTATATAAAGATTCTTATTATAATGCTCAAGGAAAAGAGCTTGAAAATTTCTTTTTAACTAAACCTGTTAAATACACAAGAATTTCAGATCGCTTTACTAGGGCAAGATATCATCCTATATTAAAACGCTACAGGGCTCACTTAGGTATTGACTATGCTGCTCCAACGGGTACTCCGGTTAAGAGCGCAGGAGATGGAACGATTAGTTTTGTTGGGACAAAAGGTGGCTATGGTAAGGTTGTACAAGTAAAACATGTATCAGGCTATATGACTTTATATGCTCACCTTAGCCGTTTTGCAAAAATCAAACGTGGTCAAAAAGTCAAACAAGGTCAAGTGATTGCTTATGTAGGCTCTACTGGTATGAGTACTGGGCCACATTTGCATTTTGGACTTTATCTAAATAACAAAGCAATTAATCCTGAAACCATAGTGAAAATTCCAAAATCAAGCCTAAGCGGTAAAAATAAAGAAGAATTTTTAAAAATGGCAAAAGAGTATGAAAATCGCTTGCAAAGCATTGATGAAAACTATAAAAATCCACCAAAAGAACAAAATATAGAAAATTCTATGGAGCTTTGAGATGATGAATGATTTTTTAGAAGCACAAGAACTTTTAAAAAATATTTCCAAAGATCAAAGCACCTATGAAACCAATGAAGCCCTAAAGACTATCAAAAGATATAACGAAGAGCTTTATTTGCAAACTCTTAAATCTTTTGATACTTACACACTTGCAAATGTAGCTACTATAACACCTGAACATATCTTAGAAGATATTTTAGAACACTTAAGCATTATAAAGATTGCAAAAGCAGTAGAAGAGCTTGAAAGTGATGATGCAACAGACTTAATTAAGCGTTTTGAAGAGCTAAATCCGCAAAAAACTTTAGCTATTTTAAACCGCTTAAGCTCTGAAGATAAAGAAGAAATTTTACGCCTTAAAAATTATGATGAAAATACTGCTGGTGCTTATATGCAAACAGAAATTTTCACAGCTTCTATTGATGAGAGTATAGAAAAAGCTATTAAAAGATATAGAATTTTAAAACATTCAGGACAAGTAGATCAAATTTTTCAAGTTTATATCATAGATAATCAAGGAAAGCTTTGCAATGCTATCAACCTAAGCGATCTTTTGCTTTGGGATTTTAAACTAAGTTTTGCGGATATTATTAAAAACAATAATGAAAGATATAAAAGCTATAGCATAAAAGATCATGAGGATATACAAAAGGCTATTGATATAGTAGAAGATTATGATTTGAGTGTTTTAGCGGTTGTAAATGATGATGGAGTGCTTTTAGGTAGAATTACCTATGATGATATCCATGATTTAATCCAAGAAAACGCAACAGAACAAATTTATAACTTAGCTGGAGTCGATGCAGATGTTGAGGAAGAAAGTGCTTTTAAAGCGGCTAAAGCTAGAGCTTTTTGGCTTATGATTAATCTTACTACTTCATTAATCTCAGCTAATATCATTAGCCTTTTTTCAGGTGAAATAGAACAACTTGTAGCCCTAGCAGTACTTATGCCTATCGTAGCTTCCATGGGAGGCAATACAGGCTCACAAGCTTTAGCAGTAACAGTTAGAAAACTCTCACTCAATGAAGTAGAATTTAAAGATGCTAAAAAAGTTATATTAAGAGAGAGTGGAATTTCTTTACTCAATGGATTTATATTTGCTAGTATTATGAGCATTATAGCTTTCATATGGTTTAAAACAGCTCTTTTGGGACTTGTTATAGCCTTATCAATGCTAATTAATCTAGCCTTAGCCGGTTTTGTAGGTTCTTTTGTACCTCTAACTTTGAAAAAATTTAAAATCGATCCTGCGGTAGGATCAAGTGTAGTGATTACTGCGATTACTGATGGTTTGGGATTTTTTAGCTTCTTACTTTTAGCAAAAATGATTTTATTATAAAAAAGGGAAATTATGTCAAACATTACATATAAAGGTCAAATTATAGAACTTGCAGGAATTGAACTAGAAGTTGGCGATAATGCTCCAAGGGTAGTTCTAAGAACCAAAAATCTTGCCCCAGTAGAAATAGCACCACCTGGAAAAACTCAAATTTTATTAACTCTACCCAGCTTGGATACGCCAGTATGTTCAAAACAAGCCAAAGAAACCAATAAAAGGCTAGCTTCTATGAAAAATATTGAAGTTATTATTGTTAGTATGGATTTACCTTTTGCTATGGATCGCTTTTGTGCTACTGAAGGGATTGATAATATTATAACCGCAAGTGATTTTGCCTTTAAAGATTTTGGCATAAACTATGGGGTATTAATAAATGATAGTATATTTGCAGGATTGCTAGCAAGAGCAGCTTTTGTAATTAAAGATGGAAAAATAGTATACAAACAGCTCGTAAAAGAGCTGATGGGAAAAATCGATTTTAAAGATTTAGAACTTTTTATGCATAGAAATTATGGTTACCCTTTGAATTAACCTTCAAAGTTTGTAACCACAAAATCTTCTTTTGGAGCTTCGATAAAGCACGATTTTTCTTTCAAAAAAAGCAAATCCACATGCCCTACAGGGCCATTTCTATTTTTACCTATAATGAGCTCAGCCTTTTCTTGCACAGGATTTGGCATAAATTTTCTCTCATAAGTCTTGCCTTCATTTTTGGCTTTATTTTCTCTTTCTTTTTCTTCTTGCTCTCTATAAACTTCATCTCTATATACAAATAAAATCGTATCTGCATCTTGTTCTATAGCACCACTTTCTCTTAAATCACTAAGCATAGGACGCTTGTTTGCTCTACTTTCTAATGAACGATTTAATTGCGAAAGTGCCACTACTGGCATATTTAATTCTCTTGCTAAAAGCTTTAAACCTCTTGAAATTTCACTCACTTGCAAATGCCTATCATTAAAAGCTGAGTTACTCATCATAAGACCGATATAATCTACCACGCAAAGCTCAATACTTTCATCTTGAGCTTTAATTTTGCGTAAAATCGAACGAATATCAGCTATACTAGCATAACCACTATCGTAAATATAAAGATTTTTTTGTGCATATTCATTACAAGCATCACCCACCCTACTCCACTCATCATCATTTAAATCTGCAATGAGAATTTTTTGCAAAGGAATGGAAGTTTTTGCACTGATTAATCTTTGCATGATTTGTGTAGCAGGCATTTCTAGTGAAAACATTACAACGCCTTTATTTTGTCTTAGTGTTTTTTCTATAAAATTTAAACAAATTGTAGTTTTTCCCATACCTGGGCGTGCAGCGATGATTACAAGATCGCCAGGTTTAAAGCCTTTTGTCATTTTATTAAGCTCACTAAAACCTGTATCAAGTCCTAAAATATCCTTGTTTTCAGCTTCTTTTTGCTTTTTAAACTCATCCATAAGCTCAGACATAACCATAGTCATATCTTTAATACTATTACTATTTACACGGTTGGTAAGATTAAAAATCTCTTTGCCTATTTCATCTGAAATTTGAGAAATGCTTTTATCTTCATTTACCCTTGTAGGTATAGTATAAGCAAAATTTAAAAGTTGGCGTCTAATGGATTTTTCTCTTAATTCATAAGCGTATTTGCTCACATCTGCTATAGAAGTAGTGGCTAAAACTTCAGCTAAAATTTGCTCATCTATTTTTTTATGTTTTCTTATAAAACTTGCACTTATAGGCTCACCTGCATTCACACAAGCTAAAATCGCTTTGTAAATATCTTGATGAGCTTTGAGTGAAAAATCATTAATCTCAATATCCGAAGAAATGCTAAAAAAAGAATCCTCACTATATATACAAGAACTTAAAATCGCCCTTTCAAGATCTAAATCAAAATGCTCATTATTTTGACTCATATTCACTCCTAATTATAAATTTGCAAATAAATCAGTTGATAAATATCGCTCGGCTGTATCATTTAGCATAGTTAAGACTTTTTTATCAGGATTTTCTAAAGCAATTTTTCTAGCCATATATACATTTGCCCCGCTTGAAATTCCTGCCATTATGCCATTTTTACCAAGCTCTAAGGCTGTATTTATAGCATCTTCATTACTTACACAAACTATCTCATCTATGATTTTTTGATTTAAAATTTTAGGGATAAAATTTGCGCCTATACCTTGAATTTTATGACTTGCAGCGGTATTTTGGCTCAAAAGTGGTGAAGATGCGGGTTCTAAGGCTATGATTTTAATATTAGGATTGTGTTCTTTTAAAATTTCTCCTACTCCACTAATAGTCCCACCTGTACCAAAACCTGCTAAAAAAATATCAAGATCAGGCAAAACTTTTAAAATTTCTAAGGCAGTATTTTTTCTATGTGCGTTTTTGTTGTTGATATTTTCAAATTGACTTACCATAAATGAATTTGGAATTTCACTCAAAAGCTCATTAGCTCTATCAAGCGCTCCTTGCATGCCTTTGCTTGCTTGAGTAAGCTCTAGCTTTGCACCAAAAAAACTCATCATTTTTCTACGCTCAATACTCATAGACTCAGGCATAGCTATGATAAGTTTAAGCTTTAAGCTTGCACAAATCATTGCTAAAGCTATGCCGGTATTTCCACTTGTAGCTTCTATAATGGTTGTTTCTTGATTAATCTTACCTTCATTTAAAGCTTGTTTTATCATCTCCACAGCCGCTCTATCTTTTATAGAATGACTTGGATTAAAATACTCGCATTTAGCATAAAGATTTGGAGCAAATTCTTTTAAAGAAATAATCGGGGTATTACCTATACAATCTAAGATATTATTATAAACTGACATTGTTTTCCTTGTAATTTTTTAAAACAATATCAAAAGAAAATTAATACTTAATTATGAAGAAAAACGCAAAAGTTAGAAACTTTTGCGCAAAGAATTATTTTTTAGCTTTTTTAGCAGTTTTAGCAGCAGCAACTGCGTCTTTAAGGTTTTTACCTACTTTAAATTTAGCAACTTTAGTAGCAGGTACTTTGATAGTAGCGCCAGTGCTTGGTACTCTAGCTTCCCTAGCAGCTCTTTCAGCCACAGAAAATGTACCAAAACCGATAAAGCTAATGCTATCACCTTTAGCTAATACATCAGTAATAGTAGCGATTACTGCATCAGTAGCTGCAGTTGCATCTTTTTTAGTTAGCCCAGCAGTTTGAGCAACTTGAGAAATAAAATCTGCTTTAGTCATAAAAAGCTCCTTGATTAAAAATGATTGTTAAGTTTAACACATTTATCAAGCTTTTGCAAGAGGTTTTCATGCAAAAAAGCTTTTCTTAGTACTATTTATCTAAAATATCACTTGCTTTTATTTGTTTAATTAAAGGATTTAAATCATAATTTTTGATTTTTTCTTCCATAATTTTAAAATACTCATCCATATTTTCAGGAGTTAAAATATTTGTTTGGTTTTTAATAGCATCAAGTTGCATTGAATTCATATCTATATTATAGTGGTTTAAGTCTTTATAATTTGCAATATCATCTGCATAATCTAAATCATCAAATCCGTATA
The DNA here is from genome assembly GCF_025771175.1 of Campylobacter sp. RKI_CA19_01128. Taxonomy (NCBI): domain Bacteria; kingdom Pseudomonadati; phylum Campylobacterota; class Epsilonproteobacteria; order Campylobacterales; family Campylobacteraceae; genus Campylobacter; species Campylobacter sp. RKI_CA19_01128. Next base: position 85,025 of record NZ_JAKMPU010000003.1, on the reverse strand, counting down.
TTTTAATATTTTCAAGTGTTTTTGACTTTAAAATAATATATTTTATCAAATCTAACCATTGTTGGTAATATTGAAAATCAACTTGTGCCATCTTGTGATAAACTCTAGAATAAGTTGGTAAGATTAAAGAAAACTGAATATTTGGATACATTTTAGCGTAGTTAAATATATAAATATCAATATGATTTTTTAAAACATTAAGATCTTTACTCGAATAATCATGTATGTAATTTCCATTATATAATTGCATAATTTTTTTAATATCCTCTCTAACACCCTCTTCTATATTTTTAACCCAATTTTCAATCCCTCCAAATTGTTTTTGCGCAATCGGACTTTTAATCCATTTTGGTAAATTTTCTAACTCAGTATCACCTCCAACACATTTTTTACTACTAGAAAATTTCAATGCACAAAAAATAAATTTTTTATTAAGATAAATTTTTAAATCATTATAGGTGTTTTGATCATATAAATAGCTAAAATTAGAAAAATTTTGAAATTTTACATCCATAATTGCAAATTCATCTAAAGATATTACTAAATGTTTAATAATATGTTTTTGCAATATATAATCTAAAATAATCTTTCTTTGTTCAAAAGTGCTTCCACCTATTGATAAATTAATAAATTGCCCTCCAAGTTTAGAAGTTGCTTCAAAAGATGAAGTATTTTGAAGCATTGAAGTTCCAAAAATTATAGAATCAAATTTATTGTGATCAATTATACCTTTGGAGCTAATAGTTAAATCATTGTAATATGTTTTTTTTCTAAACCAAGGTTCATGATAAAGTTGTAATGGATCATACACATAAAGTAAAACTCCTAAAAACAATATAAAAGGCAAAGGTATTAATAAAGAACAAATTACAAATTTTTTATATGATTTAAACATTTTTATCCTTAGAAATTAAAATAAATAAATTCAGTATAAGGAACCACTCCTAAAGTTATCAAAGCTATATATAAAAAAAGCATGACTAATAAAGAATTTATATAACTAGCTTTAAAATTTTCAAGTTTTTCAATACTATTTTTAAACCCAATACATAAAATCATACAAACGATGATGTAAATTAAAGTTTCATTACTACCACTAATTTGCGCTAAAGATTCTTTCATTCTATGCCATTTTATTGGCAATTCCATCCAAGTTATACCAAACATAGCTTTTAAAAGATTTATAGCACCTTGAAGATTTTCGCTTCTAAAAAATATCCACGCAAGGTTAATAAAATTAAAAGTTACAAACCATGCAAATATTTTATAAATGATACTTTCTTTAAATTTTGCATTTGTGGTTATAAATGAATATATTCTATGAAGTACCATAGCTAGTCCATGCAACACTCCCCATATCACAAAACCCCATCCAGCTCCATGCCATACTCCACTTACAAAAGCCACTATAAAAAGATTTCTTAAATTTATAATCTTAGAAACCCTATTACCACCCAAGGGTATATATAAATAATCTTTTAAAAATTTACCTAATGTTATATGCCATCTTCTCCAAAAATCACTTATACTTAATGCTTTATAAGGAGAGTTAAAATTAATAGGAAGTTTTATACTAAAAAATAAAGCTATACCTATAGCCATATCACAATAGCCACTAAAATCAAAATAAAGTTGAAAAGTATAAGATAAAGAAGTTGCCCAAGCTTCGAAAATATTTAAAGTACCTCCATTTTCAACTATCTTAAACCCTGCATTAGCCCAAAGCGCAAAAGAATCAGCAATATATACTTTCTTAAATAAACCCATAGAAAATATAAATAATCCTTTAGCTATATTTTCCCAATTAATAAGAATAGAATTATTCCAAAGCATACTCTTAAATTGAGGCATCATTTCTTTATGATGTACTATTGGACCTGCTATAAGCTGAGGAAAAAATGTTATGAACAAAGCATAATCTAAAATATTTATTTTATATGTATTTTCACTTTTTAAACCTTCTATGTTTGTTCTTTTATAACAATCTACCAAAAAAGCAATTTGTTGAAAAGTAAAAAAAGATATAGCCAAAGGTAGCAATATATGTGGCAAAGGAATATTAAAATCTAGTTGGACTATTTGAAAAAATACATTAAAATTTTCCAAAAGAAAATCAGTGTATTTGAAAAAAGAAAGCAAAGCTAAATTAAAAAGCACTCCACTATAAAATAATAGCTTTACCCCCCCCCTATTAAGTAAAATTAAATTTGCAAGATAAAAATTCACACTCATAGAAAGCAATAAAATCAACACATATTCAACCTTCCAAAAAGCATAAAAAAATAAACTTGCTAAGACTAAAAATAATTTTGCACTTTGAACATGATTAAATTTTTTAAGCATATAAAATATAATTAAAGTTATAGGTAAAAATATAAATATAAATTCATAAGAACTAAAAACCATTTATACTCCTGAAAAATTTTTTGCTAAATTTATTACCACTTCAGGCTTTAAGTCTTTCATGCATTTGTGGTGTTTTAAAGGGCAGACCTTTTGCATACAAGGCATACAAGTTAAATTTAAATGTGCTATTTTAGCATTTTCTTGCCAAGGCGAGGTTTGACTAAATTTAGTAGAGCCAAAAACAGCCACCGTTTTCACCCCATAAGCTGCACCTATATGCATAGGACCACTATCATTTGTGATGAGCAAATCAAGCATAGAAATATTTTTACATAAAGTATAAATGCTAGTTTTACCACAAAGATTTTTTGCCCTTATGCCTTCTTTTAAAAGAAAATGCTCAATTTCATCACAAATTTCTCTCTCACTTTCCACTCCAAAGATTAAAATTTGATGGGTGGAGCTAAATTCCTTTGCTACCCTTGCAAAATAACTCGCTTCCCATCTTTTAGCACTTCCAAAATGTGCACCTGCATTTATACCTAAAATTTTTTGAGTTGATTTTGCTTTTATAGGAAGCTTTAAAGCATTTGAAGTTGCTTTAAAATTTAAGGCTTTTTCTATGAAATTTAAGTATTTTAAAACTTGATGTTCTTCTTTTAGAATATTTTTATCAAAATAAAATCTTTTCTTTGTTTTGATTAGATTTAAAACAATCTTACTTGAAAATGCCGAGCGAAATGAAAAAGCTAGATCAAATTTACCAAGATTTTTTCTAGCTTGTAAAATTTGCTTATATCTTTGCTTTTTATTTTCTACTAAAATTTGAGCATTTTCAAAGCGTTTAAAAAGCTCTGTACTTACAAAAGAACCATAAAAAGTAAATTTAGCTTGGGGGTATTTTTCTTTTATAGCATAAATAGCCGCACTAGCCATTACTGCATCGCCAAGCCAAGTAGGAAGGTTGATAAAAATATTCATGATTTTCCTTAAAAATAAAAGCTATAATTATACCAAAAAATAAAGAGCTAAAATGAGTCAAATTTCCATCATACTACCAACTTATAATGCGGAAAAATATATAGCTAGAGCATTAGAAAGTTGTATCAACCAAACTTTTAAAGATATAGAAATTATTGCGGTAGATGACCTTGGCAATGATAAAAGTATAGATATAGCTAAAGAATATACTAGCAAAGATGATAGAATAAAAATCATACATAATGAAGAAAATTTAGGAACTTTTGCTAGTAGAAATATAGGTGTATTAAATTCAAGTTCACCCTATATAATGTTTTTAGATCCTGATGATTATTTAGAGCTTAATGCTTGTGAAGTTGGACTTGAAAAAATCAAAAATGTAGATATGGTAGTGTTTGATGCATATGTACATAGAGTGAAATTTAAGAAATTTTATAGATTTAAACAAGATGGGCTTTTTAACAAAGATGAATTTTTGGAATTTTTACTTAAACAAAAACATTTTTGCTGGAGTGTTTGGGCAAAAGTATATAGGAAAAATTTGATTTTAAAAAGTTTTGAGTATGTTGATTTTAAAGAAAAACTTTGTTATGGGGAAGATGTGCTTTTTAACTATATAAATTTTATGCTAAGTGAGAGTTTTTTTGTATCGAAAGAATGTACATACCGCTATGAATTTAATGAAAATGGCAGATATGAAAACAAAAATAAAGAAATTTTATGGCAAAATTATAAAGATAAAAAAAGAACTTTTGAGCTTATAAGACAAATTCTAAATAATGATAAAAAACTTAACAAGAAAATATCTGATATTTTACAATACGAAATAAATGCTTTAAGAAATAGAGTGTTTTAGTAACTCTTTTAAATATATTTTTTTACTTATAAATTTTTGAATTTTGTTATTAATAATTTTACACTCCAACTGATCTAGATATTTATTTATATCCAAATTTAAATTTATATCATGAAAATCAGCAAAATGATAATCCCACCATTTTAATTTTAATAATCTTTCTATGGTTTTTTCATCAAATCTATATCTTATGATTTTAGCGGGTACTCCACCCACTATAGCATATGGTGGTACATCTTTTGTTACAACAGCTCTTTGTCCCACAACACAACCATTTCCAAGAATAATTCCTTGTTTTAAAAGAGCATCTTTTCCTATCCACACATCATTTTCTATGACTAATTTTTTTACTGATGAACTTGGATTGTAATCTTTTATAGGAAAATATTCACCTATTTTTTCAATTGAAGCCTTATTTACAAACAAATGGTTTTTTTCATAAGTAAAACTTGCTGTACTAATTCTATCTAATGGATGTTGATACCTAAACATTTCTACATTGCTAGCTATTGAACAATATCTACCAACTTTTACATAATAAGGTAAAATAGAACCTGTATAAGAAAATGAACCAATTTGATGTAAATGTGTTGAGAATCTACAGTATTCTTCTATACCCCCCCCCGTTAAAAGTTCTTGTGATACATATATAAAATATTTTTTAAATATCCTCAGTTTTCTTTCTTTTGTTTTTTTAAAAAAAATATTATTTTCATTTAATATATTTTCTATATTTTTATTAATTTCTATTTTGTAATAACTCATTAGCTTTTTTTAAATCCTCTGTTGTATCTATATCCAAACTATCTTTTTCATCCATTATATAGTAACTCGTTTTTTCTTGTAAAAAAGTTTGGTTATTTAAAAATAAATCTGACTTTACTATATAAATAGCACCATTGCTCATATAAGTTTTTGGTAATTTTTGTCTAGGCATAAATGGATATTTGTTATTACAAATTCCTTGCAAATTACCATTATCATCTATAAAAGCTTTTAAAATTTTATTATCACATTCTACAACACTTATTAATGCATTTGAGTTTTCATTTTTAAATTTTAAAAAAGCTTCATCTATATGTACATTTGTCCTTAAGGGAGAAGTGGGTTGTAATAAAACAATATTTTCATAATCTTTATAAAAACTCAAGGCATGCAATACAACCTTATCACTAGTTGTATCATCTAGTGCTAATTCTTTAGGTCTTTTTAACACATCTACACCTTGAGTTTGTCCATATTCTAATATATTATTACCATCGCTACTTAAAACAATTTTATCTACATACTTTGAATTTTTTGCCGCATTGATAGTATAATACAACAAAGGCTTATTATGTAAAAGAGCTAAATTTTTATTTTTTATACCTTTTGAACCAGTTCGAGCAGGTATTATAGCTAAAGTCATTTTTTATCCATGAATATTTTTTGCTTGTTTATAGCAAACAAAGTGTTATTTTTTAATAATTCATAAAATTGCTCAGAACTATTTAAAATTTCTAGTCTTTTATTTGTAATATTAGTGCATTTGCTAGTATTTAAAATCGCTTCTAATATATCTTTTTCCTTTGCATTTACTCTTATTGTTTTATTAATGTCAGTTCTACCATCTTGTCTTGAACCAACTAAAATTCCATTTACACCAAGATATATAGCTTCTTTTAAAATACAACTTGAATTTCCTATGATAAAATTGGCATTTTTTAACAGACTTATAAAATACTCAAATCTTAAAGAAGGAAAAATTTTAAATCTTTCATTATTTTTTAGCCTTTCATAGTTTTGCAAAATCAACTCAAATCCTAAATCGTTATTTGGATAAATAACTATATAATTTTTCTCACTTTTTATAAGGGCATTTACAAATTCTTCACTTTGTTTATACAAAGAGTTTATTTCGGTTGTAACTGGATGAAATATAGCTATAGCATAATTTTTAAATTTTATATCATAATATTTTTTTACTTCATCTAAAGATATAGTATTATTTAGCAATTCTAAATCAGGAGAACCTATAATAAAAATAGATTTTTCATCTTCACCCATTTGTATTAATCTTTTTTTTGCTATTTCATCATTTACTAAATGAATATGTGCTAATTTACTAATAGCGTGTCTTAAACTCTCATCTATAGTTCCTGAAAGCTCTCCGCCTTCTATATGTGCCACTAAGATATTATTTAAACTTCCTACTATAGCAGCAGCTAAAGGCTCCACTCTATCACCATGCACTACTATCAAATCAGGCTCTATCTCATGTATAAATTTAGAAAAACCATCTATTGTTGATGATAAAGCTTTATCCATTTGATAATACTTATCGTGATTTATATATTTATATATATTTTTAAAACCACATTTTTCTATTTCCATATAAGTAGAACCAAATTTTTTACTCATATGCATACCAGTTACAAATATAAATAATTCAAATTCATTTGAATTTTCAACTTTCATCATTAGTGATTTTATTTTAGAAAAATCAGCTCTAGTTCCACTAACAAAAACTATTTTTTTCATTCAAAATCATCCCAAGTTAGCTGTATATTATTTTTTATATCTTTTTTTGCTCTTTTTCCAAGTATGGATTCAAAATCCTTTGCACTTATGCCACCTTTTGAAGGTCTTTTTACCCAAATATTATCCATAGATAAAACTTCACCCTTTTTTATATCTTTAATACTTACTACACTAGCAAATGCAAAATCAATGGTTACTTGCTCTTCTTTTAAAGGATTTTTATTATTATCACCCATTAAAAGCACCATTTCTTGTGTTTGATTTATAAGATCTTTTAAGGCACTTTCATCCATAGAGCAAACTATATCAGGGCCTTTTCTATCCATGGTATCTGTAAAGTGTCTTTCTAGTACACTTGCTCCAAGAGCTATTGCGCCTATACACGCAAGATTGTTTGTGGTGTGATCACTAAGTCCATAAAGACAATTAAATTCTTTATATAATTCTAACATAGCTTGTAATCTTACTAAGTGCGATGGAGTGGGATATAAATTTGTAGTATGAAGCAAAACAAAAGGTATTTCATAGTCTCTAAGTATCTTAACTGTAGGTTTTATACTTTCTATGCTATTCATTCCGGTACTTATAATCATAGGTTTTTTAAATTGCGCTATATGTTTTATTAAAGGATAATTATTGCATTCACCCGAGCCTATTTTATAAGCACTTACACCCATATCTTCTAAGCGATTTGCAGCAGCTCTACTAAATGGAGTGCTAAGATATACTAAACCTTGTTTTTCTGCATACTCTTTTAAAGCTAGCTCATCTTTATAGTTTAATGCACATTGTTCCATAATCTCATAAATGCTAATATTTGCATTACCCGGTATAACATTTTTAGCTTCTTGACTCATTTCATCTTCGACTATATGAGTTTGGTGTTTTATTATCTTAGCTCCTGCTCTTTTAGCTGCATCTACCATAAGTTTTGCTATCTCCAAACTACCATTATGGTTTATGCCTATTTCAGGGATTACCAAAGGATTTTTCTGAGAAATAGTTAATTTATCTATTTTTATTTGCATATTTTTCCTTTAAGTAGTGTTTTATGTCACTTGGAAGCTTTACAAAGTCTCTTATTAGTTTATAATAAAAATTACTAAAAATTCTCCCATTTTTATCTTGTCTTATCTTAGCAATTTCCGCATAATGATAAGCACTAAAATTTGGAATTAATATATCATCAATAAAATCCTTTGGCTTTTCACTTAATATGAAAATATTATCAATATTTGGTGCAATATCAATATGTTGGCTCAAAATGGAATCTGGATTTAGAGAATATATTTTTACATCATAATTTTTTTGCAAAAAATCCAAAGCTTCTAAATCCATATCTCTACTGTGTTTATTGTATTTTGAATTTTTCGTATTAAATGCTGGTGCCAAGTTAATAATATTTTGTTTCTTGCTCTCAAAAGCATATTCCTGTAGGGTCTCATCGTAAAAATCAATACCCGTTAAATACAATTCTTTATAGTTTAAAGCTATGGCGATAGCACACATATAAATGCCAGAGGTTATTCTTCTATCATTATAAATTTCATTAAATTTAATAAATTCGTGAAACTTATGCAAGTCCCTAATTAAATCATATGCAAGCATTGCTCCAGGAAAATAATCGCTGAATTTATCTATAAAAATTTTATTCACCATATGATCCAAATTAAATGTTGCGCAAAATATATTATCAATATTATATTCATTTTTATTTTTTAAAACATTTAAAGTATAATATTGCTCTAAAAATAAACCGGGATTTGCGAATGCATATTTAATTTTATTTCCAAGATAATATTTTTTTTCAAAATAAAATTGATTTGTCCTAAAGACATCAAAATCTTTTGGCATCCGTTTATAATCTATTTTACTTAAGCTAGGACCATTGCCAGCTATAATGGCACTTCTTGAATTTCCATTCATTAACATATTCCTTAATCTATTATTTTTAGATATTATATCAAAAAACTTTTTAGGAATATATATGCAAATACAACAAAACAACCATTTGCTTTATAATAATCTAACAAAAAAACTAAGTTCACTTGTGCCTATAAAACCAATAAGAAGAAAATTAAGAAATCATATCCAATATAAGTTAGAACACCCTAAAGTAGCTAGTTATCTTTCAAAAAATTATGTCAATCCTTTTTTAGAAGGGAGAATTCCTCATTTTGATTTTGAAAAAAAACATCATTTTAAAAACGATAAAATCATTTGGCAATTTTGGTATCAAGGTAAAAATCAAGCTTCACCTATGATACAACAATGTTTCAATTCAGTGCAAAGTCAAATGAAAGATGACTACATAATCATCATTTTAGATAAAGACAATATAAAAGATTACCTTGATTTTCCACCATTTGTTATAGAAAAATTAGAAAATAATTTTTTTGGAGAAAAAACTATAACTTTTTTTTCAGATCTTTTAAGAGTATGCTTGCTTGCAACTTATGGTGGTATATGGTGTGATGCAAGTATATTTTTAAGCTCTAAAATTCCTAGTGAACTTTGCGATAAAGACTTTTTTACCTTTGAAAGATCAAAAATAAAACCTAGCAAAGAAAAATTGAAAAAATTTATTAAAAGTGGATATTTTTCTTATGGATATTTTAATTGGAATGATGATTTTAAGGTTAAAATGCTAAATAGTTTTATAATCTCAAAATCTCATCATAAAAATATCCAAGCCATGAAAGATACACTTATATACTATTGGTCAAATGAGAAAAATTCTAATAACTTTTATTATTTTACTTTTCAAATTATCTTTGAACTTTTAAAAGAACATGGCTTTATAAATGATACTTATAAAAACATGAGCGATATAGAATGTCATTTATTGCAATTTAGCGCCAAAGAAAAATTTAATTCAACTCTTTGGGAAGAAATTCAAAAACAAAGTTTTTTACACAAACTCACGCATTTTAAATCTATAAAAAAAGATTCAATGATAGATAAAATCATCTTGCAAAGTTGATTTTATCTAAAAATACCTTTTATTTTTTGGCAAATTTTCCAAAGATCATAAGGGATTTTTGTCTGGATAAAAGGTTTGATTATAGGTAATTTTTCCTTTAAATTTAAAGGATCTTTTTTAAATTTTTTAATCATCAAAGCCTTTTTTACATAAAAAGGCAAAAAAGCCTCTTTTATGGCTTGAGAATTTTCACTTTTTTGATCTTTAAAAAATTCTATCAACTCCAAAGCTGTTATCATCCTACTTGCTGCTTTTAAATAGTTTTTTGCCTCTTTAGCATTTTCTCCAAAAAATTCATACAAGTCTTTAAAATACTCTGACACATTTGCCTTTGTAACTTTTTTATCATGATTTGATATACTATTTGCCCTCAAACGGCATAAGTACAATCTTTTTGGTAAAATATAGATACTATCAGCACTCGCAAACAAAACCATGCCAAAATGAATATCTTCATTGATGATTTTGTTGATAAATTTAAGTTTTAATTGTTTTAAAAATGAAAAATCTATCATACCACCCCAGCTAAATGAGATATCCCTCGAACCTACTTTTATAGCTTGCTTAGCATAGTCTCTTGGAGTGATAGTGCATTCTTGAGTAAAATTAAATACATTCATTCTTGTTTTTTGACCCTTATCTTCTATACCATCATCATAAATACAAGCATGGTCAAACCATAATACATCTACATTTTGCATTCTCGCAACACACTCTTCTATGCAGTTTAACTCCCAATAATTATCAGAATCTAAAAAGATAATATAATCAATCTTTGGAATTTCTAATTTATCATCAATTAAAGTATTTTTGTACTTATAAATTTTATAAATATTTTGTGGATTATCGCCAATAATCTTAAAAATATTTAATTCATTTTCTTGTTCAATATGTTGTGTTTTATATTCACCATAAAAAAATTCTATACCTACATTTCTAGCACTACTTAAACCACCATTTTTTTTATCAAAAAGAGTGATTCTTTTGTCTTTTAAAGTGTATTCTTTTGCAATATTGAGTGAGTTCTCATCTGTGCTACCATCATTTACTAGTATGATTTCTAAGTTAGTATAAGTTTGATTGATTACACTATCTAAACATTCTTTTAGATATTTTTCTACATTGTATATGGGGATTACTACACCTACTTTTTTCATGCTTTATCTCCAAGTTGTTTTTTTATTTTTTATAGTTTCAAGATAAATTTGATGATTAATTTCAAGCATATTTTTGCTGTTTTCTTCATGGTAAATATGATAAGCTAGAGCATTAAATTTAAGCCTTTTAAACACTCCATCATTAAATAAAAATCTAGCTACAAACTCACTATCTTCCCTACCCCAGCCTATAAATTTTTCATTAAATCCCTCAATGGCTTCAAAATCACTTTTATAAAAGCTCATATTACAAGTTTTACTACCTTTAACAAGTTGTGATTTTTTAAAAAAAATCTTAGTTAGTTTTGAAAATTTATATATACATTTAGCTAAAAAAATATTTCTTTGATTTTTAAAACCTTTTTTATCAAATGCCAAACTAAAATCATTTTTGTTTAAAAGTTCTTTGCTTTCATTTTCATTTAAAATAGTTCTTGAGCCTTGCAAAATAGTCTTTAAACTAGCAAATTTTAAATGATCGCCGATGAAGTTTTTCTCTAAAATCATATCCCCATCGATTAAGATAATATATTCGCTATTAGAAGCATTAATTGCCTTATTGCGACTTGCCGCAGCACGAAACCCCTCATCTTCTTGCCAAATATGCTCTAACTTACAAGGAAAATCCTTTTGATAAGCTTGTATAAGTTTAGCCGTATCTTCCCTGCTTCCATCATCAGCTATTAAAACCTCATCTGGTAAAGGCTCTAAGTTTTTAACACTATCAAGCACCAAAGCAAGTCTTTCTTTTTGATTATAGGTTGTGATAATTAAAGCACAAGTTTTTGGCTTTTGCCTTTTTAGCTCATACAATTTCATATATTTAAAAAATGCTCCAAGACCATTGCAAGTACTTATGATAAAGCCTTTATAACCATAAAAAATTCCCTTTTTTAAAATATAATTTCTAAAAAAAGTCCAAATTCCTCTTAGCAATGCCTTGCAAACACTACTTTCTTTGTGTAAATTTTGCAAAGCCCAAAGCTTAGAATATTTTTGAAGCTTATCTAACAAACTATCGATATCATCAAATGTAAAATGCCTCAAACCATTTTGCAACTTAATCTTTTTGCTATCTTCATGCAAAACCAAACTCTCATGTACCAAATTTTCATTAAAACTAGTATGGGTTTTATTAAACACTCGCATTACATGATCAGGCCACCATCCACAAGCTTTAATCCACTCTCCATTGTATAAATTTTCTCTTGGCAAAGCTATGATATCTTCTTTATTAGGCTCAATTTGCCATAATTCTTGTAAAAATTCTTTCTTAGCAAGCTCATCTGCGTCAATATTAAAAATCCAATCATTGCTAGCATAACTTATGGCTAAATTTTTCAAAGGCCCAAAACCTATAAATTTATGTTGATAAATCTTGATATTTTTATAACTTTTACTAAACTCATAAGCAATTTTCAAAGTATCATCATTGCTATCATTTTCTATCAAAACGATCTCGCCAAATTCTTGCAAAGATTCCAAGCAAGCTTTTAAGGTTTTTTGAGCATTTTTAACAATCATTATCACACTAATTTGCTTTAAATCCATTTTATATCCTATAAATACAACTCATGGTTATATCTTTTAAATCTCTTATGAAAGAAAAAATACTCATCAGGTTTAAATTTAATCATCTCTTCACAACACTTTGCTTGATACTTAGTAAGCTCTTCTATACTTGCCTTACTTGCGTCTAAAGCCTTAAAAGTTTTTACAAAAAATTTCTCATCTTTTTGATACACAAAACAAGGTAAAATCATAGCATTTGTTTTTTTAGCAAGCACACTTGCACCTGCTATAAAATTTACTTCTTGATTAAAATATTGCACCTTTATACTTTCACCATCTACCGCATCTTGATCGGTTAAAATTCCAAGCGATCTACCTTCTTTTAAGGCTTTTAGCATTTTTTTAAGTCCACCTTTTTTCTCTATAAGCTCTATGTTAAACTGCGTGCGATTTTTACTTAAAATTTTATCCATTATCACGCTATCAAGCGCTCTTCCAACTATGGAAATTCCTTGAAACTTTGCCCCAAAAGATAAAGCCAAAAGCTCCCAGTTACCATAATGAGCCGTAGTTACGATCAGGGGTCTTTTACTTTGCATTATATTTAAAATTTGTTCCTCATCATCAAAGCAAATTTTATTGATGATTTCTTCTTTATTTGTATTTTGATTTTTGATAAAATCAATCCCAAATTTAGCAAAATTTTTATAGATATTATGGCTAGTTTCATCACGCCATTTTTGATCTTTTTCAGGAAAGCAAATTTTTAAGTTTGTATCAATGATTTTGCGGTGTTTGTGATTAAGTCTATAAGTGATTAAAGCAACCAAATTTGCAAAAGAGCTTAAAAGTTTTGAAGGTAAAATCTTCACAAGAGCTTTTAGTATATAAAAAAGGCTTAGATATATATAATTTATCATTTTTCTAAAAGCTCACAAGCAAGTTTAAAAATATCTTTTTCATCGATATTTTGTATACAAAAATCACTTCTATCAAATTTGAATTTAACATTAGTATCAAATTTTTTGCCCGCACTTATGGTTTTATTAATCTGAGTTTCAATGCACACACGACTATCCCATGTAGCGCCAAATATAGTTATAGAAGGTTTATTTAGCGCAAAAGCTAAATGAGTAGGTCCACTATCATTGCCTATAACCAAATCACTTATCTTTGTCATGCATATTAATTCTTTTAAAGATAGTTTTGGTAGTTGAATTAATGCTTGAGTTGAAGAATTAATAATTTGACTCAATTGAATTAATTCCTGTGATAAGCAATATTCTTTTTGATTGCCCCAACAAAGATAAATATTAATTTCTGAAAAAGCATTCACAAGCATTTTACACAATAATGCCATTTTCGTTATAGAATATATTTTATTATCTTCTGCAGAACCAACATGGATTAACACATTTTTTAAATTTTGATTGAAATCAATTCTTTGAATCAATTCATCTTTAACTTCTTCATCCAAAGGAAAAACTGCTTGTTTGTGATAAATTTCTTTATAGTCAAATTCTTCATTAAAAGCATAGTGTACGAGAGATAAATACCGAATGTACACATTTTCATTATAACTTACATCAAATTTTTGGCTATAAAAATTATGTGCAAAAGTTTCCCTTAAACCATTTTTATCAAAACCAAAAACATTAGAGCCTAAAATTCTACTGACCACAGCTGATTTAATCAAACCTTGCAAGTCAATCACAACATCATATTTATTTTGCCTGGCTTCAAAAAGGATCGCAAAGGTTTCTTTGAATTTTTTATCTTTTAAAGGTAACACATAAAGTTCATCTATCAAAGGATGATCTTGTAATAAATTAGCAAATCTTTTATCGACAAACCAATGAATTTCAATATTTTTGTTTATTTTTTTAATAAACTGCAAAACGATCGCAGATTGAATAATATCACCCAAAGCAGAAAGTCTTACAATTGCTATTTTCATTTTATATTAAACCTAATTTTAAATTTTCTGTTATGATTTTAACAAAGATTTTTTTAAAAAAAGGTTTATCATGCAAGAATATATTTGCGTTTTTGATTGTGAAAGCATTCCTGATATAGAATTGATAAAACATCTTTATGATTTTAATGGTGATGATTTAAGCATTAGCAAGCAAGCCTTAGAAAAACAAAAAGAAGAAAGTGGAAGTGAATTTTTACCCCTGCCTTTTCATAAAGTTGTAAGCATTTGTGCAGTAATTGCAGATAAATTTGGAAATTTCATCAAAGTCAATAAAATCAAAGGCGAAAATGAAAAGCAAATGCTAGAAGAGTTTTTAACTTCATAGACAAACACCAACCCCGCCTTGTAAGTTTTAATGGTAAAAGCTATGACATGCCTTTGCTTGTTATAAGAGCATTAAAATACAATATCAACGCAAGTGCTTATTTAGACGCAAGCGATAAATGGAATAATTATAAAAGTAAATTTGTAGAAAATAAACATTGTGATTTATTAGAATCTTTAGGAAGTTTTGGCCAAAAAGGCTTAAGACTTGACACACTTTGTGCTATGGCAGGACTTCCTGGAAAGTATGATGTACATGGAAATGAAGTATTAGAACTTTTTTATCAAAACAAATTAGAAAAAATTCACGAATACTGTGAAAGCGATGTGTTAAACACCTATATGCTATTTTTAAAATACGAACTCATCAAAGCTAATTTAACCCAAGAAGATTATCTTAATATTTTAGAAAATTTCAAAGAAGAACTTTTGCAAAAACATAGCGTTAAAAGCTATCAAAAGCCATTTTTAGAGGCCATAGAAAAAGAAAAGAGCAAGTTTTGAATTAATTAAGAAAAGTATATTAAAATAACTATTATTAAATATCACAAAAAGGATAAAAATGAAAATTTTAATCACCGGTGGCGCAGGATACATAGGCTCTCATACCTTAAAACAATTTTTAGAAACAAATCATGAAATTTGTGTATTAGATAATCTTTCAAAAGGCAGTAAAAAAAGCTTAGATGAACTTTCTAAAATCAGACCTTTTAAGTTTTTTGAGCAAGATTTAAGCGATTATGCTGGGATTAAAAAACTTTTCAAAGAAGAAAAATTTGATGCAATTGTGCATTTTGCAGCTAGCATTGAAGTTCCTGAAAGTATGGAAAATCCTTTAAAATACTATATGAACAATACCGCAAATACAAGTAATCTAATCCAAACTTGTTTAGAAACAGGTGTGAAAAAATTCATTTTTTCTTCAACCGCAGCTACTTATGGAGAACCACAAACTCCTATTGTAGATGAGCAAAGTCCATTAGCACCGATTAATCCTTATGGGCAAAGCAAACTAATGAGTGAAAAAGTCTTACAAGATGCTAATATGGCTAATCCTGAATTTAAATACTGCATTTTAAGATACTTTAATGTAGCAGGTGCTTGCATGAGTTATCCTATAGGTCAACGCTATCCAAAAGCTACTTTACTTATCAAGGTTGCTGCTGAAGTAGCCACAGGAAAAAGAGAAAAACTTTATATTTTTGGCGATGATTATAATACTAAAGATGGTACTTGTATTAGAGATTTTATCCATGTTGATGATATTTCAAGTGCGCATTTAGCTGCTTTAGAATACCTAGAAAACAATGAAAGTAATATTTTCAATGTAGGCTATGGGCATGGCTTTAGCGTAAAAGAAGTTATTGAAACCATGAAAAAAGTAAGTGGAGTAGATTTCACAGTAGAACTTGCACCAAAAAGAGCTGGGGATCCTTCTGTGCTTATTTCAAATGCGGATAAAATCAAAACTCTAACTAATTGGAAACCAAAATATGATGATTTAGAATTAATCTGTAAAAGTGCTTATGAGTGGGAAAAACAGTGTTAAAAAAACTTTTTTTCATACTCAATGCTCATGATAAGAAATTTTTATTTGCCTTACTAATTTTTTCTATTTTTATAGGATTTATAGAAAGCTTTGCTATTTCTTTGATCATGCCTTTTGTATCGGTAGCGAGTAATTTTGAGCTTTTAGAAAAAAGCTCCTATTTTCAACCTATCTATGAGTATTTTAATCTACCAAGCTATAAGATTATTGCTTATTTTGGCTGTATATTAATCGCCTTTTATATTTTTAGAGCCTTTTTAAATGCCTTTTATTTTCATTTGCTTGCGCGTTTTTCTAAAGGGCGCTATCACAGCCTTGCTTGTCGTATTTTTGATAAATACTTACATCTTGAATATGAAAATTTTACTAATAAAAATCAATCAGAACTTTTAAAAACCATCACTCAAGAAGTATTTCATTTAAGTACTTTAATTAGTGCATTTTTACTTATGTTAAGTGAAAGTTTTGTGGTGTTTTTGCTTTATACTTTATTGCTAATTATCAACTATAAAATCACTCTAGCTTTGAGTGCTTTTTTACTTTTAAATGCTTTTATTTTGATTAAAATCCTCTCACCCTTGGTAAAAAAAGCTTCCATAGCTAGAGAAGAGGCGATGAAAAATTATTTTGAAATTTTAAATGCAAATTTAAACAACCTTAAAATCATCAAACTCAAAACCAAAGAACAAAGCACACAAAAGCTTTATGAAATTCAAAGTGGGCTTTTTGCCAAAGCAAACATTAGCAATGAAAGCATGTCAAGCATTCCTAGAATTTACCTTGAAGGTATAGGTTTTTGTATGCTTTGTTTTATCGTGGTGTATTTAGTTTTAAGATATGAAAGTGATATTTCATCTATCTTAGCAACCATTACTATTTTCGTAGTAGCTCTTTATAGGCTTATGCCAAGTGCTAATCGTATCATCACAAGTTACAATGAAATCACATATTATAAAAACTCTTTAGATATTATTTATAATATGCTTAATGAAAAAGAAGAAAAGTTAGGCGATGAAAGTATTGAATTTAAAGAAAAAATCGTTTTGAAAAATCTTTTCTTTGCTTATAAGGGTAAGAAAAATTTATTTAAAAATTTAAATTTTGAGCTTAATAAAAATGAAAAAATCGCTTTTATAGGTAAAAGTGGAAGTGGTAAAAGTACTTTAGTTGATCTTATCATAGGGCTTTTAAAACCAAGCGATGGAGCTATTTTTGTAGATGGAATTAAACTTGATGAGAGCAATATAAAAAGTTTTAGAAGTAAAATTGGCTACATACCTCAACAAATTTATCTTTTTAATGATTCTATTGCTAAAAATATTAGCTTTGGAGAAGAAGTGGATGAAGCACTTTTGCATAAGGTGATCAAACAAGCTAATCTAGAAAGCTTTGTAAATTCACTTGAAGATGGAGTGCATACTAAGGTGGGTGATTCAGGTTCGTTTTTAAGTGGAGGCCAAAGACAAAGAATAGCCATAGCAAGAGCGCTTTATCAACAACCTGAAATTTTAGTTTTAGATGAAGCAACTAGCGCTCTTGATCAAGAAAGTGAAGCAAAAATCATGGAAGAAATCTATAAAATTTCAAAAGATAAAACCCTCATCATCATAGCCCATAGGCTCTCAACTATACAAGGTTGTGATAGAGTATTTGAAGTAAAACATGGGCACTTAAAGGAACAAGTATGAAAATCACTTTCATCATAGCTACTTTAAATTCAGGTGGTGCTGAAAGAGTATTGGTCACTTTAGCTAATGAGCTTTGCAAAAAGCATGAAATAAATATTATTAAATTTCACAAAGAAGACTCTTTTTACAAGCTTGATCCAAAAATCAAACTTTTTACCCTAGAGCAGTTTGACTTTTCCACTCTTTATAATAAAATAGCCTCACGCATTAAAAAATTCAAAGCCTTAAAACAAGCACTTAAAGACCATAAAAGCGATGTTTTTATCTCATTTTTAGATACTACCAATATCGCTTGCATTTGGGCAAATAAAGGCTCCAATACACCTTTAATTATTAGCGAGCATAGCTCTTATACTTATTTAAAATCTAAAATTTGGAAGTTTTTACGCCGTATAAGTTTTCCTCATGCAAATGCTTTAACCGTGCTAAGTAATGATGATAAAAAATACTATGAAAACTTTGTTAAAAAAGTTATCAATATGCCAAATCCTTGTCATTTTAGCCCCATTAAAGAAAATTTAGAAAAAGAAAATAATGTCATTTTCGTAGGCAGACTTGATCATAATAAAAATGCTTCTATGTTTTTAAAAGCCATAGCAAGGCTAGATACAAATTTACAAAAACAATACAATTTTTTCATAGCAGGCGATGGAGAATTAAGACAAGATTTAGAACAAGAAGCTAAGAATTTAAATATCAAGGTTAATTTTTTAGGTAAAGTTGAAAATATGCAAGAGCTTTATAAAAAAGCAAAAATAATCTGCCTTTGCTCTTTCATAGAAGGCTTGCCAACGGTTTTGCTTGAAAGTTTATATTATCAAGTAGCGCGTATTAGCACTAAATACACAAGCGGTCATAAAGATTTAATTGATGATGGAAAAGATGGATTTTTAGTAGATTTAGATGATGAAAAAGCTTTAAGCGAAAAACTCACGCTTTTAATGCAAGATGAAAATTTAAGAAAAACACTAGCACTTAATGCACAGCAGCGATGTAAAGATTACGAAGTGGCCAATGTAGCACAAAAATGGCTTGATTTAATCAAAGAAGTAAGGGTTTAAAATGAAAAAACTAGCAATTTTTATTTATTCTTTAGGAAGTGGTGGTGCTGAAAGAGTTGTATCTACGCTATTACCTGTGTTAAATTTAAAATATGAAGTACATTTGATTTTAATGAATGATAAAATATCATATGATATTCCTGAGATCAATATCCACTACCTTGAAAAATCAAATCCAAGCGAAAGTAATTTAGCTAAATTTTTAAAACTACCCTTGCTAGCTATGAAATACAAAAAGCTTTGTGAAGATTTAAAAATCAATTTACAATTTGTATTATTAAATAGACCTAATTATATTGCTTTAATGGCAAAATCCCTAGGACTTAAATCAACCCTTATTATCAATGAATGCACCACTCCAAGTGTGATTTATAAACATAATAATCTAAATTCTTTTATTAATAAATTTCTTATTAAAAAACTTTATAATAAAGCAGATTTAATCTTAGCAAATTCTATAGGAAACAAAGAAGATTTAATACAAAATTTCAATATAGAGGCTAAAAAATGTGATATTTTATACAATGCCATAGATTTAGAAAGCATTATAGAAAAATCTAAAGAAGAAATAGACTTTAAAGAACCTTTTATACTTAGTGTTGGCAGACTTGATCATGGTAAAAATCATGCTATGCTTATAAGAGCTTATGCAAAAGTTAAAACTGATTTAAAATTAATCATTTTAGGCGAGGGTATTTTAAAAGATGAGCTTTTAGCTTTAATAGAAACTTTAAATTTAAAAGACAAGGTCTTTTTACTAGGTTTTGATAAAAATCCTTATAAATACATGAGCAAATGTGACTTTTTTGCTTTTGCCTCAAGTTTTGAAGGCTTTTCTAATGTTTTAATCGAATGCCTAGCTTGTAATACTGCCGTGCTTTGCACTGATCATAAAAGCGGCGCAAGGGAGCTATTTTTAAATGATGAGTTTGGACTTTTAGTAAAAGTAGATGATGAAAAAGCCATGCAAGAAGGCTTAGAAAAAATGTGCAATGATGAAGCATTAAAAGCTTCATATAGACAAAAGGCTTTTTTGCGTGCAAAAGAATTTGATAAAATTAGCATAGCAAAGCAATTATTTGAATTTTTCAACAAGGCATAAAATGAAACTACAACAAAATTTCACGAATAATAATTCTATAAAATATACCTGTATTTTAATCCTTATAGCCTTTGCTTTTAGTGTTTTGTGTAGATTATACTGGGTAGCTTGGGCAAGTGAGTTTTATGAGTTTTTCTTTAATGATCAACTCATGATTACTACTAATGATGGCTATGCTTTTGCAGAAGGCGCAAGAGATATGATAGCAGGTTTTCATCAACCTAATGACTTATCTTATTTTGGAAGCTCACTTTCTACTTTGACTTACTGGCTTTATAGTATTTTGCCTTTTAGCTTTGAAAGTATTATTTTATATATGAGTACTTTTTTTGCTTCTTTGATTGTTGTGCCTATTATATTAATCGCAAGAGAGTATAAACTCACTACCTATGGCTTTATAGCAGCCTTGCTTGGAAGCATTGCAAATAGTTATTATAACCGCACTATGAGCGGGTATTATGATACAGATATGCTAGTATTAGTTTTACCAATGCTTGTTTTACTTACTTTTATACGCTTAACTATTAATAAAGACATTTTCACCCTACTTTTAAGTCCAATTTTCATCATGATTTATTTGTGGTGGTATCCATCAAGTTATTCTTTAAATTTTGCTATGATAGGACTTTTTGGACTTTATACTTTAGTATTTCATAGAAAAGAAAAGATTTTTTATCTAGCTATTGCTTTAATGATCATAGCTTTAAGTATGCTAGCATGGCAATATAAACTTGCTTTGATTGTATTATTATTTGCTATTTTTGCTTTTAAAGAAGAAAAAATTAATTTTCATATGATTTGGGCTTTGATTTTTATTAGCATTTTGATTTTACATTTAAGTGGTGGCTTAGATCCTGTTTTATATCAACTTAAATTTTACGTTTTTAAAGCTTCTGATGTACAAAATTTAAAAGATGCTGCCTTTATGTATTTTAATGTTAATGAAACTATTATGGAAGTAAATACTATCGATCCTGAAGTATT
The DNA here is from genome assembly GCF_025771175.1 of Campylobacter sp. RKI_CA19_01128. NCBI lineage: Bacteria > Pseudomonadati > Campylobacterota > Epsilonproteobacteria > Campylobacterales > Campylobacteraceae > Campylobacter > Campylobacter sp. RKI_CA19_01128. The sequence goes on along the minus strand of NZ_JAKMPU010000003.1, from coordinate 63,984 downwards.
TATGCAAAGAATTAGTTCTAGTGTTTTAGTATTTATCCTTTCTTTTATAGGTTTTATCTTACTTTGTAAAGATCATAAAAGCATGCTTTTAGCTCTACCTATGCTTGCACTAGGTTTTATGGCTTTAAGAGCTGGACTTAGATTTACCATTTATGCAGTTCCTGTGATGGCTTTGGGTTTTGGGTATTTTTTATATACATTTTTTAATTTTTTAGAAAAAAAACAAATCAAACTTAGTCTAAGAAATAAAAATATCTTACTCATACTCATTGCATTTTTTAGTATAAGCCCTGCTTTGATGCATATTTATTATTATAAATCCTCTACTGTTTTTACTTCTTATGAAGCTAGTATTTTAAATGATTTAAAAAATAAAGCTCAAAGAGAAGATTATGTTGTTGCTTGGTGGGATTATGGTTATCCAATACGCTATTATAGCGATGTAAAAACCTTAATCGATGGTGGAAAACACCTAGGAAAAGATAATTTTTTCTCATCTTTTGTCTTAAGCAAAGAACAAATTCCAGCGGCCAATATGGCAAGACTTAGCGTAGAATACACTGAAAAATCTTTCAAAGAAAACTATCCTGATGTTTTAAAAGCTATGGTTAAAGACTATAACCAAACAAGTGCTAAAGATTTTTTAGAAAGTTTAAATGATAAAGATTTTAAATTTGATACCAATAAAACTAGAGATGTATATATTTACATGCCTTATAGAATGCTGCGTATTATGCCTGTGGTGGCACAATTTGCAAATACAAATCCTGACAATGGAGAGCAAGAAAAAAGTTTATTTTTCTCCCAAGCTAATGCCATAGCTCAAGATAAAACCACAGGTTCTGTTATGCTTGATAATGGAGTAGAAATTATTAATGATTTTAGAGCTTTAAAAGTAGAAGGTGCAAGTATACCTTTAAAAGCTTTTGTGGATATAGAATCTATCACTAATGGCAAATTTTATTACAATGAAATTGATTCAAAAGCTCAAATTTATTTGCTCTTTTTAAGAGAATATAAAAGCTTTGTGATTTTAGATGAAAGTCTTTATAATAGTGCTTATATACAAATGTTTTTATTAAATCAATACGATCAAGATTTATTTGAGCAAGTCACTAATGATGCAAGAGCAAAAATTTATAGGCTAAAAAGATGAAAATAGGAATTTTAACCCATAGTGCAATGAGTGTGTATTATTTTCGTCTTGCACTCATTAGGGCTTTAGAAAAAAATAATCATGAAGTTATAATCATCACTCCAAAAGATGATTTTGCTATTAAATTACAAGAACTAGGCTATAAGGTTTGTTTTTATGATTTAGCTAGATCAAGTGTCAATCCTTTGATTGTTTTTAAAAATCTACTTAGTTTAAAAAATACACTCAAAAGTTTAAATTTAGATCTTTTACAAACAAGTGCTCACAAAAGCAATACAACAGGTATCATAGCAGCTAAAATGGCGGGCATTAAATATACTTTTGGTTTGGTTGAGGGCTTAGGAAGTTTTTATATAGATGATGATTTTAAAAGCAAATTAGTAAGAATGAGCATTAATTTACTTTATAAAATTTCTTTTAAACTTGCTAATGGTTTTATTTTTGTCAATGAAAGCAATGCTTTATTTATGAAAAATTTAGGCTTAAAAGAAGAAAAAATCAAAATCATCAAATCCGTAGGACTAAATTTAAAACAATTTTTACCTTTAAAAATTAGCACAGAAGAAAAACAAGCTTTTTTAAAAGAACACAATATGCCTGATAAACCTATCGTTTTAATGATCTCAAGAGCGCTTTGGCATAAAGGCATTAAAGAATTTTATGAGGCAAGCCAAATTTTAAAAGATAAGGCAAATTTTGTTTTGGTAGGCGGAAGGGATGATAATAAATCTTGCGCACCATTAGAATTTTTAAACTCAAATGATGTTTTTTATCTTGGTGCAAGAAGTGATATTGCACATTTATTAAATTTATGCGATATTTTTGTTTTACCAAGTTATAAAGAAGGCTATCCAAGAACGGTTTTAGAAGCACAAGCTTGCAAAAAAGCATGTGTTGTAAGTGATGCTGAGGGTTGCATTGAAGCAGTGGATAATGCCATAGATGGTTTGATTTGCAAATGCAAAGATAGTAAAGATTTAGCTGAAAAAATCGCAGTTTTATTAGAAGGTGAAAAACTAAAAAATACTTTAGCGCAAAATGCTTTTCTTAGAGCGCAAAATTATGATGAAAATATCATAGCTTTGAAATATCTTGACTTTTATAGGGGTTTTACAAATGTATAAAAATGGTTTAAAGCGTGTTTTTGACTTTTTTTTAGCTTTGATTTTGTTGATTGTTTTTTCACCCTTTATAGTGCTTATAGGTATTGTTTTAAAAATCGTTCAAGGAAGTGTGCTTTTTAAACAAGCAAGACCAGGATTAAATGAAAAAATTTTTTATATTTATAAATTTAAAACCATGAGTGATGAAACCGATGAAAATGGAGAATTACTTCCTGATGAATTACGCTTAAAGCCTTTTGGCAAACTAGTTAGAAGCTTGAGCTTAGATGAATTACCACAGCTTTTTAATGTATTAAAAGGCGATATGAGCTTCATAGGCCCAAGACCTTTACTTGTAGAATACTTGCCCTTATACAATCAAGAGCAAAAAAAACGCCACGATGTAAGACCAGGTATTACAGGTTGGGCACAGATTAATGGACGCAATGCTATTTCTTGGGAGCAAAAATTTAAATATGATGTAGAATATGTGCAAAATTGCTCTTTTTTATTTGACCTTAAAATCTTTTTTATGACTATTATTAAAGTTTTAAAAAGAAGTGGGGTTAATAAAGAAGGAGTAGCTACAACGGATAAATTCAATGGACACAACTAAAAGTATTTATATATATGGTTCTAGTGGGCATGGTTTAGTCTGTGCTGATGTGGCTAGAAATTTAGGATATGAAAAAATCATCTTTTTAGATGATAATAAAGGCTTAAAATATCACTCCAACTTAGAAAAACACGATATGTTTATTGCTATTGGTGCAAACTCTATTAGAGAAAAACTTTTCAAAAAAGCAAAAGAAGATGGATTTAGATTAGTAAATTTGATACACAAAAGTGCTATTATTAGTCCAAGTGCTTTTTTAGATGATGAGGGTATTTTGATCATGCCAAATGTCGTAGTTAATGCTAAAGCTAGCATTGCAAAAGGTGTGATTTTAAATACTGCTTGTGTGATTGAGCATGAGTGTTTTGTAGATGAGTTTAGCCATATTAGCGTTGGAGCTAAACTAACAGGAAATGTAAAAATAGGAAAGCGTTGTTTTTTAGGAGTTAATTCAAGCGTTATTCCTTGTATGAGTTTAAATGATGATATAACTTTAGGCGCAGGAGCAGTTGTAGTTAAAAACTTAACTTCTAAAGGCATTTATGCCGGAGTTCCTGCTAAGAAAATAAAGGAGGTAAAATGAGATTTTTTCTATCAGCACCACATATGAGTGGAAAAGAATTAGAATACATACACAAAGCTTTTGAAAGTAATTATATAGCACCTTTGGGTGAGTTTGTTAATGCCTTAGAACAAAGTATTAAAGATTATACAAAAAGTTCCAACGCACTTGCTCTAAATGCAGCCACTGCAGCCATTCATCTAGCTTTAAGAGTTTTGGGTATCAAAGAAGGTGATGTAGTTTTAGCTTCAAGTTTTACTTTTATTGCTTCAGTAGCGCCTATTTCTTATATGAACGCTACGCCTGTGTTTATTGATTGTGATGAAACTTATAATTTAGATGTAAATTTATTAAAAAAAGCTATCAAAGAAAGTCCTAAAAAGCCAAAAGCTCTCATTTTAACACACCTTTATGGTAATGCTTCTAAAATGGATGAGATTGTCCAAATTTGTAAAGAAAATGAGATTTTTTTAATCGAAGATGCCGCTGAAGCTTTGGGAAGTTTTTACAAAAATAAAGCTTTAGGTACTTTTGGGGATTTTGGAGTATATTCTTTTAATGGTAATAAAATCATCACAACAGGTGGTGGTGGTATGCTTGTGAGTGAAAATCATGCTAATCTTGAAAAAGCAAGATTTTATAGCACTCAAGCTAGAGAAAATTGCCTTCATTATGAGCATAAAGAATACGGCTATAATTATAGAATGAGCAATATCTTAGGTGCAATCGGTACTGCTCAAATGGAAGTTTTAGAAGAAAGAGTGAGTAAAAAGCGTGAAATTTATAGCTGGTATAAAGAATTTTTAAGTGGCACCTTTACTTTTTTAGATGAACTTGAAAATACCAAGTCAAATCGCTGGTTAAGCACTGCTTTGCTTGATTTTGATTTAAATAAACTTAATACTTATGAAAAACATTGTATATGTGAAAATAAAAATATTCAAATTCAAGATAAAATTTTAAAAATCATACAAGTTTTAAAAGATAATAAAATCGAAAGTCGTCCGCTTTGGAAACCAATGCATTTACAAGAACTTTACAAAGGTTGCGATGCTTACTTAAATGGCAATAGTGAGTTTTTCTTTAGCAATGGAATTTGTCTTCCAAGCGCAACTACTATGAGTAAAGCTGATGTAGAGGAAGTTTCTACTTTAATCTTAAACACCTTAAAGGACTAAGATGGATTATAAAAGCAAACGCTTAGGTTTTTTCCTAGGCGCTGATATTTTACTTTTTGTTATAAGTATTTATTTGTCTTTTTCTTTACGCTTTAGTGCAGACATCCCAAGTGAATTTTATGAAGGTATGTTTAAAAGTGCTGTGATTTTGATTTTACTTAAAATCATTTTTCTAGCTTTTTTTAAAATTTATCAAGTTGCTTGGAGATTTTTTTCACTTAATGAGGCACGTAAATTAGTTATCGCTTTAGCTTTAGCTGAACTTGTATTTTTAGCAATTTATTATTTTTATGATGATTTTTTTAACCCTTTTCCAAGAAGCGTTATAGGAATAGACTTTGTTTTATCTTGTATGCTAATTGGAAGTTTGCGTATAAGCAAAAGAATGATAGTTGATTTTAGAAAGCCAAAATACAACGAAGAACATCCTTGTATAGTAGTTGGTGCCACTTCAAAGGCTTTGCATTTATTAAAAGGAGCCAAAGAAGGAAGCTTAGGACTTTTCCCTGTAGCTGTGGTAGATGAGCGTAAAAATTTAATAGGTACTTATTGTGATAAATTTATAGTTGAAGAAAAAGAAGCAATTAGAAAATATACCGCTGAAGGTATTCATACTGCTATCATTGCTTTAAAACTTGAGCAAGAAGAACTTAAAAAGCTTTTTGATGAACTCATTGCTTATGGGATTAATGATATAAAACTTTTTTCTTTTACGCAAAATGAAGCAAGAGATATAAGCATTGAAGATTTATTAGCGCGTAAGCCAAAAGATTTAGATAATGCTTGTGTGATTGATTTTATCAAAGATAAAATAGTTTTAGTTAGTGGAGCTGGTGGAACTATAGGAAGTGAGCTTTGCAAACAATGCATTAAATTTGGCGCAAAACACTTAATCATGCTTGATCATAGCGAGTATAATTTATATAAAATCAATGAAGAATTAAGCTTACATAAAGAAAAAATCGAACCTATTATGATGAGTATATTAGACAAAGAAGCATTAGAAAAACTTTTACAAGAAAAAAACATAGATTTGATTTTACACGCAGCAGCTTATAAACACGTGCCTTTGTGTGAGCAAAATCCACATTCAGCTATTTTAAATAATATCATAGGTACTAAAAATTTAATCGATCTTGCAAAAACTTACAAGGTTGCTAAATTTGTTATGATAAGCACTGATAAAGCTGTAAGACCAACTAATATCATGGGTTGTACAAAAAGAATTTGTGAGCTTTATGCGCTAAGTTCAAGTTGTGAAAATTTTGAAGTAGCTTGTGTGCGTTTTGGTAATGTTTTAGGCTCAAGTGGAAGTGTCATACCTAAATTTAAAGCTCAAATTGCAGCTAATGAACCACTTACTCTTACTCATCCTGATATAGTGCGTTATTTTATGCTTGTGGATGAAGCTGTGCAACTTGTTTTACAAGCTGCTGCTATTGCTAAAGGTGGAGAATTATTTGTACTTGATATGGGTGAACCTGTTAAAATCATGGATTTAGCTAAAAAAATGCTTTTACTTTCTAATAAAAAGTTAGAAATTAAAATCACTGGACTAAGAAAAGGTGAAAAACTTTACGAAGAGCTTTTAATCCATGAAGATGATTTGAAAACTCAATATGAAAGTATATTTGTTACCACTAGTGAAATTAAAGATTTAAAAATTTTAAATCAAGAAATAGAAAGATTACTCCAAAGCACAGATCCTGCAAAAGTTTTAAAGGAAATTGTGCCTGAGTTTAATCACAATAAAAATGGAGAGTGATTAAATTCTAATTTTATTTTTAAATGGTATAATATAAACTTTTAATTGATTAATAAAAATAAAAACGATACAATTACACTTTTATGTAATTACATCAAGACAAAGGAAAAAAAGTGAAGTTATTAGTAGTTGATGATAGTTCTACCATGAGAAGAATAATCAAAAACACTCTTGTAAGATTAGGCCACAAAGATGTTTTAGAAGCTGAACATGGAGTTGAAGCTTGGGATTTGCTTTCACAAAATGATGACATAAAAATTTTAATTACTGACTGGAATATGCCTGAAATGAATGGCTTAGAATTAGTAAAAAAAGTAAGAGCGGAAGAAAAATATGCTGATATGCCTATTATCATGGTAACTACAGAAGGTGGTAAGGCAGAAGTTATCACAGCTTTAAAAGCAGGTGTAAATAACTATATTGTAAAACCTTTTACACCTCAAGTATTAAAAGAAAAACTTGAAGATGTTTTAGGAACAAACGAAGGCTGATTATAAGTTTTTATGCAAACACATTATTACGAACTTTTTTTTCAAACAGATAAGGAATATTTAGATTTATTCCTTGATCTTGTTTTTTCTCTAGATATAGATGCCATAGAAGAAAAGGATGATGGCGTTTATATACGATCAGAAGAAGATATAAAACTCATTCAAATAGCCTTGCAAAGCTTTCATCAAAAATTATGTGAAAAATTTAACACTAAGATTTATTTTCATTCTACTTTAGAAAAAAAAGAAAATAAAAACTGGATAGAAGAGTATAAAAAAGGCATACAAGCTTTAACCATTGACAATATCCACATTCACACGACTTGGCAAGAAGCTATACAAGATAAAATCAATATTATTATAGACCCTGCCCTAGCTTTTGGCTCAGGACATCATGAAAGCACTTACACTTGTATAGAATTTTTACAAAAATACACAGATGATTCTAAATTTTGCTTAGATGTAGGCTGTGGAAGTGGGATTTTAAGTATCATCATGGCAAAGCTTGGAGCTAAAGTGCAAGCTTGTGATACAGATGAGCTAGCCATAGTTGCAAGCAAGGAAAATGCAAAATTAAATCAAGTTAGCTTTGATGATATTTGGGTAGGTTCTATTAATAAAAGCTTACATAAATATGATATAGTTGTGGCAAATATCATTGCTGATATTTTAATCATACTAGAAAAAGATCTTAAAGAAAAAACCAAAGAAGGTGGAATTTTAATCTTATCTGGTATTTTAAACAAATATGAAGAAAGAATTAAAGATAAATTCAAAGATTTGACTTTGTTAGAATGTAAACACAAAGGAGAGTGGTTGAGTTTAGCTTACAAAAAGGAAACAAAATAATGAATAAAAAACCAAACGAACCAAAAGATAATCCAAACAATAATAGCTTTTTTAATAAAAACCCTATTTTTATTTTCGCTATTTTTGCCATTGTGATGATTCTTTTATTTAAAGGATTTTCAGATGATGGTAGTATGGGTATTATGGGCGGAGAAAATACCAAAAAAGTTACTTATTCTGAATTAAAAACTTTAATCGAAAATAATCAAATTGCCCAAGTTAACATAGGTCAAACTACCATAAAAGCAGTGTCTAAAGCAGGAAATATGGTATATATTACCAAAAAAGTTCCAAATGATGCTACTTTTGTGCCTTTGCTTGATTCAAAAGGCGTTTCTTATGGAGCTTTTAACGAGAATAATTGGTTTATAGATATCTTACTTTCTTGGGTTTTACCGGTATTTATTTTCTTTGGTATATGGATGTTTTTAGCTTCTCGTATGCAAAAAAATATGGGCGGATCTATACTTGGTATAGGAAGCTCTAAAAAGCTTGTAAATTCAGAAAAACCAAAAGTTAAATTCAATGATGTTGCAGGTGTTGAGGAAGCAAAAGAAGAAGTTAAAGAAATAGTTGATTTTCTAAAATATCCTGAAAGATATATCAATCTTGGAGCAAAAATTCCAAAAGGACTTTTGCTTGTAGGTCCTCCAGGTACAGGTAAAACTTTACTTGCAAAAGCAGTAGCAGGCGAAGCTGATGTACCATTTTTTAGCGTATCAGGTTCATCTTTTATAGAAATGTTTGTGGGTGTTGGTGCTAGTAGGGTTAGAGATTTATTTGAAAATGCTAAAAAAGAAGCTCCAGCTATTGTATTTATAGATGAAATTGATGCTATAGGCAAATCACGTGCTGCAAGTGGCATGATGGGTGGAAACGATGAAAGAGAGCAAACTTTAAATCAACTTCTAGCAGAAATGGATGGCTTTGGTACTGAAAGCTCGCCAGTAATCGTACTAGCAGCGACAAACCGTCCTGAAGTCTTAGATGCAGCATTACTTAGACCGGGACGTTTTGATAGACAAGTTTTGGTAGACAAGCCTGATTTTAAAGGCAGATGTGATATTTTAAAAGTTCATATGAAAGATGTTAAAATTTCACCTGAAGTAAAAGTAGAAGATATCGCAAGATTAACAGCAGGTCTTGCGGGTGCTGATTTAGCAAATATCATTAACGAAGCAGCTTTACTTGCAGGTAGGGATTCTAAAAAACATGTAGAACAAAAAGACTTAGTTGAAGCAGTAGAAAGAGCTATAGCAGGACTTGAGAAAAAATCACGTAGAATTAATGATAAAGAGAAAAAAATCGTAACTTATCATGAATGTGGCCATGCTTTAATCGCTGAAACCACAAAAGGTGCTAAAAAAGTAAGTAAAGTTTCTGTTATACCGCGTGGTTTAGCAGCTTTAGGATATACGCTCAATACTCCTGAAGAAAATAAATTTTTAATGCAAAAACATGAGCTTTTGGCTGAAGTTGATGTGCTTTTAGGTGGGCGTGCAGCTGAAGAAATTTTCATTAAAGAAATTTCAACTGGTGCAAGCAATGACCTTGAGCGTGCAACTGATATCATAAAAGCTATGATTTCTATGTATGGTATGAGTGAAATTGCAGGTTTAATGGTGCTTGAAAAACAAAGAAATACTTTCTTAAGTGGCGGACAAACTATCAAAGATTATTCTGATAAAATGGCTCAAGATTTAGATGAGTATGTGAAGAAAACCTTAGATGAACGCTATGCGGGTGTAAAAGAAATTTTAAAAACTTATAGTGGTGCTATAGAAGTAATGGTACAAGCACTTTATGAAGAAGAAACTATTGATGGTGCTAAAGTAAGAGAGATTATTAAAAACTATGAAGAAGAAAACAATCTTCCAACGCGCTTAGAAGAAAAAGAGCAAGAAGTTACTAAGGATAACTAATGAAAACAAATTTTATTGCAAAGGCTGGCTGGAATTTACTTATAATTCTAGCTATAGTTTTTGCAATAGCTCAATTTATATGGGGATTTTCTTGGCTTTTATGGTGTATTTTTATACTTTTTGCTTGCCTTTTTAGAGCTAGTAAAATCGATTATATAGCAGATCCAAATACTATCATAGCTCCCATAGAAGGAAAAATAAAATGCATTAAAACAAGCTCATATAAAGAGCTTGGCGAATGCATAGAAGTGCAAATTATAAATAATATCGTTCATCAAGGCAGCATCATAGCTCCACTTAATATGGATATAGAAGAAACTAGACCAAGACACGGACTTTTTTTATGTCCATTTATGAAAAATACAAATTTAATGGGCGAAAGAATGCTATTTTTAGCACGCTCTAAAGGCAAACAATTGGCATTACGCGTTATTTTTGGCGCCTTAAATAGAAAAGTTCATATTGATGATTTTGGTCATCATTTAAACCATGGACAAAATATAGGTTTTATGTTTGATGGCAGTGTGAGTTTATTGCTTCCAAAAGATACTAGAATTTGCGTAAATGAAAACGATAAAGTACGCATTGGTGCATTGATAGGGTATTTAAATCCATGAATTTTAAACTAATTTATATTTTACCTAATCTTTTTACAGCTGCTTCCATATTTTTAGGCATTATTTCAGTGATTGCTTCTATTAATCAAAATTTTGATAAAGCATTAATTTATATCATTTTATCATTAATTTGTGATGGCTTGGATGGACGCGTTGCAAGAGCTACTAATTCTACTTCTAAATTTGGAGTTGAGTTTGACTCACTAGCAGATTTAATAGCCTTTGGTGTTGCACCTGCTATGCTTTTTTATATGAGTATAGGTTATGAATATGATCGTTTTGGTTCCTTAATAGCTGGTTTATTTGTAGTTTTTGGCGCTATACGCTTAGCAAGATTTAATGTCACCACAGGTACTTATGAACCTTCAGTTTTTATAGGACTTCCTATACCAACAGCTGCAGTTGTAAGTGCTTTATGGGTAAGCGCTTATTTATATTATGATTTTTTACGTGATTTTTCTTTGGTGATAGTATGTATTCAAATGCTTTTAGCTTTTTTAATGGTAAGCAATATAAGATATCCAAGTTTTAAAAAAATTGATTTAAAACGGGCAAATGTTTTAAAAGTATTAATCCTTTTAGTAATCTTATTTTCCATGCTTTATTTGTATTTTTTAGAAAGTGCGTTAATCGTCGCAAGCTTATATGTACTTTATGGAATCATTCGAAGCTTTTTTACTCTAGCTCGTAAATTTAAAAAAGATTAAAATTTTATTTTCACTTCACTTTTTAATAATATACTTCTCATTATTTTCAAAAAGGAGTAAAAATGAATAAAAACAAATTATTCAGACAAATTCACATTTACATTAGCTTATTTTTCTTACCACTAGCATTTTTATATGCTGTTACTGGTTTTGCTTATATAGCTGGTTTTGATGGGGAAAGTGGAGCTAAAATTCAAACTCAAAAAGTTCAAGCTATTATCCAAGAAGGCGCTGAAGCTGAATTTTTAATTGATTTTTTAAAGAAAAATAACTTAAAACTTCCTTCATCTTTGGAACCAAAACTTAACAAAAAAGGCGATGGAATAGAGCTTGGCACTATAAACTATACTGCAAGTATTGTCAAAATAGATGAAAATAATTATGAAATTATCACAAAAGAAAGAAGTTTACTTGGAAATATGATTTTACTTCACAAAGATAAAGGTATGTGGTATTTTTCTGTTCTTGGGCTAGCTTTTGCACTTGCTATGATAATCCTTTATATTTCAGGACTTTTAATCACTATCATAGCTATACGCAAAGACAGAGGCAAACAAATCGCAGTTTTAGGTGCTGGTTTTGTTATAACTTTAATCATAGCTTATCTTAGTGTATAAATTTAAGGTATATCTTATAATCAATAAGATATACTTTCCCTTTTAATACGGACAGATGGGTGAGTGGCTGAAACCACACCCCTGCTAAGGGTGCAGATCTTAACGGGTCTCGAGGGTTCAAATCCCTCTCTGTCCGCCACCTTATAAAATTCATTTCCTTTCATCTATTTTAATAATTTTTACTGTTATAATTATAATAAATTTAAAGGTAAGCTTCACATACTATGCAAATTTATGCTTCTATTGATTTGAAATCTTTTTACGCTTCAGCTGAATGTGTTTTAAGAAATTTAGATCCTTTAACAACTAATCTCATTGTAGCAGATGAATCAAGAACAGATAAAACCATCATACTAGCAGTTTCACCTGCACTAAAAACTTACAATATACCTGGTAGATTAAGACTTTTTGAGTTTAAACAAAAAATCCACTCAATCAACCAAGAAAGATTAAAACAAACTCAAAAACACTGCTTTAAAGCTAAAAGTTTTGATACATTAGAACTTAAAAATGATTTAAATTTAGAACTAGATTACATCATCGCCAAGCCCAGAATGGCTACTTATATAGAATTTAGCACAAAAATATACAGTATTTATTTGAAGTATTTTGATGCAAAAGATATCCATATATACTCTATTGATGAAGTTTTTATTGATCTTAGTTCTTATCTTGAAAAATACAAACTTTCAGCTTATGAGTTACTTACTAAGGTTTTACTTGATATTTTACACACAAGTAAAATCACTGCAACAGCAGGTATAGGCACAAATTTATACTTAGCTAAAATTGCTATGGATATACTTGCTAAAAGACAGCAAGTAGATGAAAATGGCTTACTTATAGCCTTTTTAGATGAAAAATTATATAGATATAAATTATGGCAACACAAACCTTTAAAAGATTTTTGGCGTATAGGCAAAGGCATTGCCTTAAAACTTGCAAATTTAAACATTTATACTATGGGAGATCTTGCAAGATTTTCTTTAAAACACGAAGCTTTGCTTTATAAACACTTTGGTGTTAATGCTGAATTATTAATTGATCATGCATGGGGTATTGAAACTTGCACGATGAAAGATATTAAAAATTACAAATCACAAAATCACTCTAAAGTCATGGCTAAAGTTTTGCCTTTTGCATATGATAATAATCAAACAATAAAAGTTTTAAAAGAACTTGTCGATCATTTAGTGCTTGAACTTATACAAAATAACCTTAAAACAAACCATATCACGCTAGATATACAATATGATAAAAGCAATTTAGAAAATTCAAGCTTTTTGGGTTCTTACAAAGGAGCTATCACTAAAGATAATTATGGAAGAACTATACCTAAAAATGCTCATGGAAGTATAAATTTAGAAAATTTTACCCATTCTTTAAAAATCATCAATAAAAAAGCCTTGGAACTTTTTTACAAAATCAGCGATAAAAACTTAAGCATTAGAAAAATCAGCCTAAGTTTAAATAATATCACAGATAAAGCACAAGAAAATTTCCAAGAATTAAATTTATTTAGTGATTTTAATGCAATTTTGCAAGAAAAAAATCAACTTGAAAAAGAAGAAAAGCTCCAAAAAGCAAGACTTCAAATCATGCAAAAATTTGGTAAAAAAGCTATTTTAAAAGCTTCAAGCTTGGATGATGAGACTAAAGAAATTACTTCTTTAATAGGAGGTCATAATGCATGATGATTATAAAGATATAATAAATAAAAAATATCAAAAATCAAAACAATTTCCACCAATGCCAAGAGAAAAAAGAGCGGCGCAATTTGCTCCATTTTCAGTGCTAAATGGTTTTAACAAAGCTATTTTAAAAACGCAAAAAGATATGGAAAAAGCATTAGAAAATAGCAAATATCAAGAAGAAAGCTAAGTTCTTCTTGATAAAATTTTATTTTGCATTAGAGTATTTTTCAAACTCTCCACTTTCATCGATTTCATTGCCATAAAGTTTGTGTAATTCATAGTAATATTTTACAAATTCCTTACATTCTTCATCAAGTGGTAAAAACACCTCATCTTCTAAAATACAAAACTCATCTAAATAATTTTTAGCATCTTCTTTTAGCATATAATGTCTTGCTAACTTATAGTAATTTTGCATAAACACAGCTTTAAAGGCTTCATAAGCTTCTTCATCAAATTTAATGTTTAATTTCTCATTTGCAAAAGATAACACCCCTGATTTAAACAACAATGATAAATGAATCAAACCTTCTGTATAATAAGGCTTAACCTCCTCTACTCTTTGCCAAGCGATCAATCCTATAGCCCTTTTAATAAGCTCATAAAACACTGGAAGCTTTAAATCATATTCTTCATGTAAAAAGAAATTCACAAGCCCGCCCGCAGTAGCTTTAAACTCTTCTATATTTTTAAATACACCACTTTCATTCATTTTCTTTTCGCTATCATTTGCCACAAAGAAAATATGTCCAAACTCATGACCTATGGTAGAAACTTCATAAATTCTTTTCCATAATTTTTCATTATAAAATAAAATTTCTCTCCCATAATCTAAAAATTCTTTTTCAAATACCATAGATGAAAGCTTCATAAAAGGCTTGGTTTTAGCATTTTCATAAACATAATTTAAAAAAGCAAAAATCTTTTTGCCTGCTATATTGCTTACATACTCATCATTTGGCACTACTTGAGCAGAAAAAAGTCCCTTAAGCTCTGCCCCATAAAAAATCATAGGCATACAAATATAAAGCTGAGTTTTTTCAAGATTAAAATTCACTTCATCAAACAAAGCTTCATCTTCTTCATCTAAATTTGCATACACCATTGCAAAACTTTCTTTGATTTTATCTTTAAACTCACTCCCATTAAAATCACTCACATCTTCTAAGCGTATATCCCACTCAAGTGCTACTGCATGTGTGTAAGAGTCTTCATAGTATTCTAAAGGATGGCCAATTTGCAATGGGCATTTTACTTCCATCCACGCAAGCTCTGCTTCTTGCCATTTTTTAACCACTTCATTATTATCTTTTTCACAAAATGCAAATTTTAATTTTTCTATATAATCAATATAAGCATTTTTTTCATCATCTAACGCACAATTTCTTAGTTTTTCTAAAAGTTTATCAAACTCATATTCAAGCTTTAAAACCTCATTTTCAAAAGCCTTTGCATAAGGTAAAAATCTCCAAAGTGTTCCTATTTTAACTAAAGCCCCATAACTTCTTTCACAAATTTCACCATCTTGATTAAGCTGATAAAGCTCATTTTGTTTTAAAAACTCCAAAGCATCACTTAAATTTGGAAATTGTTCTTTTAAGATTTTATTATTTGTATCTAAAATTTGCTTGCTCCAAACAAGCTCAAAAGAATTCATAACTACACCTATATTATGCACACCTTGAACTAAAGCCAAATAAAACTCATCAAGTAAATTTTTACTCTTAATCTCATCGATTAAATCTTGATGTTCTACTTCATAAAAGGCTCTTACCAAAGAAAAAACTTTATATTTTATTTGAGAAATTTCTTCTTCATTTAAACCTTTTTTTTCAAGTTCTTGGACTAAATTTTCCTCTTTTAAATCCACCAAACGACGCAACATTGCCAAAACATTGCTTTTTTCATTTTCAAGATTAGCTAGTTCTAAGGCTCTATCTATCAAAGGATGACTTTGATTCGTTTGAAGTATATTATAAAGACTATTGATATTTTGTTTCCTATTTTTCACAATTTTTGCTATTTGCTTAAAATCATTCATTTTTTACCTTTCTTTATTTTTAAAACTTAATTATAATGTTTTTTTTAAAACACAAGGAGAATGTATGAAAGATATGGGAGAACCTAAGCTAAGAGTTATAGCTATGCCAAGCAATACAAACCCCGCTGGCAATATCTTTGGTGGTTGGATCATGTCACAAATTGATCTAGCCGGAGCCATTGCTGCAAGAGAACTTTCCCCACAAAGAGTTGTCACAGTTGCGGTAGATAAAATCATTTTTAAAGAGCCAATTTTCGTAGGTGATTTGGTATCTTGCTATGCAAAAATCATCAAAGCAGGTAATACATCCATCACCGTAGCAGTAGAAGTAGTTACTCAAAGAGCTAATGAATATGGCCGTGTGTATTGTATGCATGTAACTTCAGCTGTAGTAACTTATGTGAGCGTAGATAAAGATGGAAATAAATTTCCTATTGATGCTGATTTAAAAAGATTACACGGCTTTTAATATGTTTTATTGTATTTTTAAAAAACTTTTTATATCATCACAAAAAATTTTCTAAGGCTTATATATGCGTGGATATAAAATATTTTCTGGTTCAGCAAATGAAGAATTTGCTAAAAAAATCTCAAAATACCTTTCATTGCCTCTAAGCAATGCAGGTGTGAAGCGTTTTAGCGATGGTGAAATTAGCATTCAAATAGATGAAAGCGTGCGTGGTAAAGATGTATTTATCATTCAAAGCACTTGTGCTCCAACAAATGATAATCTAATGGAACTTTTAATCATGACAGATGCATTGCGTCGCTCAAGTGCAAGCTCTATCACAGCTATCATCCCTTATTTTGGTTACGCTAGACAAGATAGAAAAGCAAGCCCTAGGGTGCCTATTACTGCAAAATTAGTAGCAAATCTTATAGAATCAGCTGGTGTGGATAGAGTAGCTACCATAGACTTACATGCTGGACAAATTCAAGGCTTTTTTGATATACCGGTGGATAATCTTTATGGGAGTATTATTTTTAATGATTATATCAAAAATAAAAACTACAAAAATCCTATCATCGCAAGTCCTGACATAGGTGGTATAGCAAGAGCTAGAAGCGTGGCAAAAGCTTTAGGACTTGATATAGTTATAGTAGATAAAAGACGCGAAAAAGCTAATGAAAGCGAAGTGATGAATGTCATCGGCGATGTAAAAGATAAAGAAGTGATTTTGGTAGATGATATCATTGATACAGCAGGAACCATAGTAAAAGCTGCCGAAGTATTTAAAAGCAAAGGTGCAAAGTCAGTTATAGCTTGCTGTACTCACCCTGTACTTAGTGGTGTAGCTTATGAAAGAATAGCTAAAGATGCGCTTGATGAGCTAGTAGTAACTGACACTATACCTTTAAAACAACAAATGGATAAAATCAAAGTCCTAAGCGTAGCACCTATTTTTGGTGAGGTAATACGCAGAGTTTATCACAATGAAAGTGTGAATTCTTTATTTGTATAAATTCTTTGCAAGGACCATCCTTGCAAAGAAAATCTAAACTTCAAATAATTCTACAATTTTATATTAATTAAAATTATATTTTGCTATAATTAATAAATTATTATTAATTAAGGAGTTATTATGATTAAAAATTTAATCTTAAATTTTGGTAGAACTATACTTGATATAGTGGCTGCATTAAGCTTTATTATAGCGATTATTTATTCTATTGCGCTGATGTTTACTCTAGGATTTATAGTAGGTCTAGTAACACTTATTGGATCTTTAGTTGCAATATTTTTAAGCTTTTTTGTAATTTATCTTGTCATAGATATAAGAGATGCACTAGTTAATAAAAACTAAATTACTGGTGGAGACGAGGGGAATTGAACCCCTGTCCAAAAATAAAACAACCACGGCATCTACATGCTTAGCAAAGGTGAAAATTTCATCTAGCCAAACTCACCTTCCAAAATTTCAAGCTAGACTAAGACTTTAACTTCAATTAAAACTTGTCAAATTTCAATCTACACTATCGAAAATGACCAAATTCTAAGCTAGATAGTATCACTTAAAATTCAGGCTCAACTGAACTTACGCAGCTTTAGCGTAAGCAGGAGCAAATTTAACGTTGTTTGCGTTTAATTTTAATTTGAGCTTTATACGCTTTGCTCAAAGCGACATGCCACCAAGGCCACTCTACTCCTGTCGAAGCCAAGTCGTCCCCATTATTTAGAAATTTTATCTGGAACATTTGCAATTTGAGGGTTAAATACGCTTAAAAAAGAAGCATTTTTTTCATAATCACTGCAATATCTATCAAGCTGCTCACCCACTAAAAACATCCAATCCACAAATTCATCGCTAGCAGGCCCATCAAATTTAGCTGCTTCTTGCATAATTTCCTCACAAAATGTGCAAAAATTTGCAATCTCATCTAAATTTAATCTTTTAGCAGCCCAAACTACATTGTGGATATTTTGTTCTAAGTCTTTTAAAGCTTCTTTGTATTTTGAGCTATCGCTGCTTAACTTTACTATCAAAGGCTCTAAAACATCGCAAAGACTTCTAAAAAAATACAAAAAACGCTCGATTTCTTCAAGCTCGTAATCTAACTCTAATTGCTCTAAAATTCCCATAAAAACTTCTATAATCTAAGTTTAAATGTTTATTTTAGCAAATTTTAGATAAAATTAAAATTTCTTACAAAATAAAATGGAAAAAATATGGATAGAATCGTAGAGATTGAAAAATTCTCCCCTGATGAAACTTATGAAACAAGCCTTAGACCTTCAAATTTTGACGGCTACATAGGACAAGAAAACATTAAAAAAAATTTAGAAGTTTTCATCAAAGCTGCTAAAAAAAGAAATGAATGTCTAGATCATATCCTTTTTAGTGGACCTGCAGGACTTGGTAAGACAACTTTAGCAAACATTATCTCATATGAAATGAATGCAAATATTAAAACTACCGCTGCACCCATGATAGAAAAAAGCGGGGATTTAGCTGCGATTTTAACTAACCTTAGCGAAGGAGATATTTTATTTATCGATGAAATTCATCGCTTAAGCCCTGCCATAGAAGAAGTGCTTTACCCTGCTATGGAAGATTTTCGTCTTGATATTATCATAGGTAGTGGTCCTGCTGCACAAACGATAAAAATCGATTTGCCCAAATTTACTTTAATAGGTGCTACTACAAGAGCAGGTATGCTAAGTAATCCTTTGCGCGATCGCTTTGGCATGCAATTTCGCTTGGAATTTTATAAAAATGAAGAGCTTGCTATCATTTTAGAAAAAGCAGCTCTAAAGCTTAATAAAACTTGTGAAAAAAAAGCTTCTTTAGAAATAGCCAAACGTAGCCGTTCTACCCCAAGGATTGCTTTAAGATTACTTAAGCGTGTAAGAGACTTTGCTGATGTAAATGATGAAGAAATTATTAGCGAAAAAAGAGCTAAAGAAGCGCTTGATTCTTTAGGGGTAAATGAGCTTGGTTTTGACGCGATGGATTTAAGGTATTTAGAGCTTTTAACTGAAGCTAAAAGAAAACCTATAGGACTTTCTAGTATAGCTGCAGCATTAAGTGAGGATGAAAATACCATAGAAGATGTGATAGAGCCATATTTACTAGCAAATGGCTATATAGAAAGAACAGCCAAAGGTCGTATTGCGAGCTTAAAAAGTTTTGATATTTTAAAATTAAAATACAACAAGGGTTTATTTGATGAAAAGTAGTAATTTTTTCTTAATTAGTTTTATTTTATTTATTTTATTTTGGGTGCTTTTTTTATTTAAACCTTTTTTGATGAATATAGCCATAGCAAGTTTAATGGCTGTTTCTACTTCTAATGTTAATGTTAAATTCTTAAATATATTCAAAGGTAAAAAAGTCATAGCAGCAGCAGCTACCACTGCTTTTATGTTAGCTTTATTTTTTATACCTTTTGTATATGCTATTATAGAACTTGCAAAAGCAGCTAGCGGTTTTAATATAAGTTATATTCATAATACCATAGAATATTTTAAAAATTATTCTTTGCACCTACCTGAATCTCTAAGCTTTATAGAACCAAAAATCAAAGAAGCGCTAGCAAGTATTGATTTAAATTCCATCTCTAAAGATGTTTTAACCTATCTTTCAAGCGCAACTAAATTTGGGACTAAATTTCTAACTGATATGGTGTTAATTTGTGTGTTTTATTTCTTTGCTAATCTTTATGGAGCCCAACTCATTGGCTATATCAAAACCATAGTACCTATGAAAAAAGAAGAAACTCAAGGCATTTTAAGTGAAGTGAGTAATGTAATGTCTGTTGTGTTTTATTCTATGGTGCTAAATGCCATTTTGCAAGGGGTGCTTTTTGCTATCATTACTAAATTTTATGGTTATGATGCGATTTTAATGGGAATATTATTTTGCTTTAGCTCTTTAATCCCTGTTGTAGGCGGGGCATTAGTTTATGTGCCTGTTTCTTTATATGAATTTGCAAACAACAATCTAAGCGGTGCTTTAGTGATTTTCATTTATAGCGTGGTAATGATATCTTTTATCGCAGATACTTTAGTAAAACCTTATATCATTAAATGGATTAATGAAAAACTTGTTCAAATTCCAACGCAAATTAACGAACTTTTAATTTTCTTTGCGATGATAGCAGGAATTTCAAGTTTTGGCTTTTGGGGTATTATCCTTGGACCTGCTATTTTGACTTTCTTTATTTCTACTTTAAAATTATATGTGATTTTAAAAGAAAAACATTTTGTATAAAGGCGATTATTTTTCAATAATCGCTAAAATTTCTTCTTCGCTTGTGAATTTTTTATTATATTTTATCACTAAAAATTTAGAGTTTTTATACACATCTAAAACTCCATTTATACCTTTAATATTATTTAAATCATGCTTTGTTTCTAAAGACAAATAGACATTTTTAAAATCTGCTGGACTTTGTAAAAACAAAAGCAACACAAACCAAATTACAGACAAAGCTATCAAAATAAAAGCAAGAGTGACTAAACTAAAATGGTGTAAAAAATACCCTCCAACAACACCGCCTAAAAAGCTTCCAAAATAGCCAAAAGCATTAAACACACCCAAAGCTGCGCCTTTTTCATTTACCTTAGCAAATTTACTCGCACAGCTTTGCATAATAGGCTCATGTAAATTAAATCCTATAAAAAACACTACAACACCCACCATAAACACTAAAGCATTATGCGAAAAAGCAAATATAATATAAGCGATGATAAAAAATGCCACACCTAAAAGCAATATCTCTTTGCTTAAGCCTCTTTTTTCTCCCAAAGATCCTGATAAACCCATAGCTAAAAACCCAAGCACCATAGAGCTAACATAAACATGCCATAAATTCTCACTTGGATAATTAAACTCATGTACTAAAACCAAAGGAATACTTAAAAACGCAATACTCATAAGCATTTTTTGCATACAATTAGTAAGATTCATCAAAGCTAAGTTTTTTTCTTTTAAAAGTTTTTTTAATGGAGTTTTAGTATTTTCATGTACTATTGTATGCTCTTTTGGTACAACGCTAAATAAAAGCACGATACAAATTAAACTCAAAATCGCACTTAAATCAAACAAACTTGAAAGTCCAAATTTAGCACTCATTAAAGGAGAAAGCACCAAAGAAGCTGCAAAAGAAAGTCCTATAAATGAACCCATGATAGCCATAGCCTTACCGCGATTTTCTTCATTGATAAAATCACTTATCATAGCAGTAGCTACTGCTCCTATGGCTCCTGCTCCTTGTAAAAGCCTTCCAAACATCATCGTATAAATATCATCAGCATATGAACATACCAAAGAACCTATGATAAACACCACAAGTCCTATTAGCATAGTTTTTTTACGCCCTATTTTATCTGAAATGATTCCAAAAGGAACTTGCAATGCCATTTGAGTTAGAGCATACACACCTACTAAAAGCCCTACTAAAAACTCATTGGCTCCTTTTAAATTTAAAGCATATAAACTTAAAACCGGCAAAACTATAAATAATCCAAAAAATCTAGTTCCTACAATAAAAGACAAAGGTAAAACAGTTTTTAACATCTTTTCTCCTTATAAAGGATAATTTTACTATGATTTTGATAAACTTTTTTTAAAGTCAAAACAAAAAGAGTAATTTATGAAGAAAAAATTAAAAATCATTCTAGCAACTTCTAACGCACACAAAGTAGAAGAAATCAAAAAATTTTTAACTACTTATGAAATTTATGCCTTAAATGAAATCATCACCCCTTTTGAAATCATCGAAGATGGCACGAGCTTTAAAGAAAATGCTTTGATAAAATCTAAAGCTATTTTTAATGCTTTAGGCAAAAAGCAAGATGAATTTATCACCTTAAGTGATGATAGTGGTATAAGCGTAGAGGCTTTAGACAATGCACCGGGGATTTTTTCTGCAAGATACTCTCAAGAAGGCACTGATGAGGCCAATAGAAACAAACTCATCCAAGCCTTACATGAAAAAAATCTACATCAAAGCAAAGCTTTTTACACTGCAGCCATAGCTATAAGTTCAAAATATGGACATTTTAGTACGCATGGATATATGCATGGCCTTGCTATTGATACTCCAAGGGGTAATAGTGGCTTTGGATATGATCCTTTATTTATCCCAAAAGGTTTTGATAAAACCTTAGGTGAATTAGATGAGCAAGTAAAATTAAAAATTTCACACCGCTCGCAAGCACTAATGTTTGCTACTTACATCTTAAGAGCATTAGAAAAAATGGAGTATTAATGAAACAATTTATAAAATATATGCTTATTGCTTTTGGGCTTTATGTGATTTGGATGTTGCTTTATTATAATTTTGCTTAAGATAATGATAGCTTAAAATAAAACTTGGTAATAAAAAAAGCGAACCAAATAAAAGCAAACTCATAGCCAAAACCGTAAGCAAGCCAAAATAAATCGTTGGGATAAAATTACTACTAATCATCACTAAAAAACCTAGAATAATCGTAACACTAGTATAATAAATCGCACTTCCTATACCCATATGTGAAGCTTTTATAGCCTCTTCTAAGTTTTTATGTTTTAACTCTTCTTTAAAACGATGAATATAATGAATCATATCATCAACCCCTATTCCTATACAAATAGCAGCTATGGTAATGCTCATAATATCAAGTGGTATATTGAAAACACCCATTAAACCAAACACCAAAGCCAAAGGTATGAGATTGGCCAAAATCGCCACAAAAGCATAAACAAAACTTCTAAAAATTACCACAAATAAAGCAAAAATCACAAGCACCACAAAGGCTAAAGTATCAAATTGTGATGAAAAAAGACTTTGAAGCATATTATTATACAAAGGCATAATACCACTGATTTTAACCTCTACATTATCTTTTTGTAAAAGTTCTTTTAAGTCTTTTTCAAGCTGTTTTAAAAAAGCATCGCGTCTTAAATTTGGATCACTATCTAACATACGCACGCTAAATCGCAACTCATTATTTTCTACACTTACAAAAGGAGTTAAAACTTGCTTTTTAAAATTCTCATCTAAATTTTCATATAAAAACGCTAAGGCAAAATCATCTAAAGCCTTGCCATTATTAATGCTTTTTCCAAGCTCTAGCAAACTTTGTAAGCTAAGCACAGAACCTACATATTCTTGCTTACTTAAAAACTCATGAACCTTAGCAGCTATTCTTGTTTTTTCACTACTAAAAAAATACCTATCATCTTTAGCTAAATCATCAAATTCTTGTTCAAACTCATCTAAACTTTCATTTTGTTTTGGATTTTGCTTAAACTTAACAATCACATCTAAAGGCATAGTTCCACCCAGCTCTTTATCTATAATCAACAAGCCTTGTTTAATCCTAGAACTATCTTTAAAATAACTCACAAAGCTATTTTCTACTTTGATTTGTAAAATTCCATACAAAGCAAAAGCTACACAAAATAAACTTATGCCATAGATAAATTTTCTATGTTTTAAACTTACATTTGCACAAAAACTTAAAAATTTCAATGAATTTTGATTAAGCTCTTTAAAATTTAAACGCAGCATTAGTACCAAAATACTTGCAAAATAAATATAAGCTAAAACCAAACTCACGCTAATACCAAGACTCATCATAATACCAAGTTTGATAATAGGCTCAATATCTGAAAAGACAAAACTTAAAAACCCAACAACTGTAGTTAAAATAGCAAAAAAACTAGGACTTGCTTTATCAAGTAAGGTTGAGAGTAAAAGCTTATAAACGCTAGCTTTTGGGTGTTTGTGTAAATTTTCTATAAAATGCACGATTAAGTGTATTACAACAGAAACGGTGATAATAAGCACTAAAGCTACATAGTTTGAAGACACTACAGTAATATCAAATCCCAAAAGTGCGAAAATCCCGCTTGAAGTAAAAAGCGAAACCACACAAATTCCCAAAGCCAAAAACACCAAACGCAAAGAGCCAAAAAACCACCAAAGTGCTATAAATAAAAGCCCTACTAAACTAAAACCATAAATTTTTAAATCACTTTTTACATAATTAATCATATCGTTAGCGATCATTTCTACACCACCAAGGTGTAAAAAGTCTCCATTTTGACTATATTTAGATACTATTTTAGTGATTTCTTCTAATCTTTTTGCACTAAATTCCCTTGAGCTTTCTTGGTGTTTTTTAATCAAGGCTCTAAAATGCTCTTTTTCATTTTCACTTTTTGCATTATCCCTTGAATTAATCAAATCATTATAAACAAGATCAGGCGCTAGATAAATCAAAATCCCTGTTGTTTTTCCATCTTTTGAAATGATATTATTTTTATAAAAGGGTTGATTTAAAATTTCTTTTTTAGCTAGATTAACATCCACATCTTGACTAAAAATATTAGGTATATTTTGGATAAGCTCTTTTAATTCTTTACCTTTAGAACTTGCAAGTAAAGGCGCATTAGTGATAGAAAATACCTTTTGCACACCATTGATTTTTTCTAAATCAAGAGTTAAATTTTTTATAGTTTCTAAATTTTCTTTAGCAAAAATATCTTTATCTTTAGGAGCAAAAGCAAGCATTAAAAAATTATCATTGCCATAACGTGCTGAAACTTCTCTATATAGCTTCAAACCCTCATCATGCTCTAAAAGCAAGCTTTCAGCACTTGCATCAACACTTAAATTTTTAGCAAAAAAACTAAAAAATACACAAAAGATTAAAGTAATCCCCAAAGTTAGCTTTGGGAAATTAAGAAAGATTTTTAAAATTTTACTTAGCATTATTTAGAAAAATCAACACTAGAAAGCTTTTCAAGTAAGGTTTTAAAATCGCCATTTTGCAAGACATCTTTAAATTGTGAGCGATAAGTTTGTATAATACTTATACCAAAAATATCTACATCATAAATTTGCCAATCATTGTTTTTATCATAAAATTTAAAGATTACAAAATTTTCTTTACCATCTACTATCATAGAAGTTTTTAAAAAGGCTCTTTTATTTTTTTCTTCTAAATTAATCACTTTTAATTTTTGAGAATCATACAAAGCAAGCTTATCTGTGAAACTTTTTTTAAGGTTTTTTTCAAAAGCTTTGTTAAATTCATTTTTTTCATTTTCACTTAATTTTTCATATCTTGTAGAAAGACTAAGTTTGGCCATAAGCTCATAATCAAAAACACCATCAAATAAAACAAAGATTTTTTCCGCCGCTTTAGCTTTATCATTTTTATTTTGATCTAAAATTTTTAAGCTCTCATCAATTTTTTCTTGCATAGTTTTAGAAATATCTTGCAAATTTAAAGCGAATGCAAATACTACACTAAAAAGCAAAACTATGATTTTTTTCATTTATTCTCCTTATTTGATGAGTTCTTGGCGTCTTTGTTCATACGCATCGCGTATAAAAGTATAATAATCTACACTATTTTGGTAAATATCATCTATTTTTTCATACTCAAAACTTAATTCATTGAGTTTTAATGCAGCATTTACGCCTGCTCCAACCCAAAAATTCTCAATATATCCCTCAGGCACCATAAACCAATTTACAGGTAAAGCTAAAGCATCTCTTACATTATAAGGACCTAAAAGTGGAAGCACTAGGTGTGGTCCACTACCTACTCCCCATTTGCCCAAAGTCGTTCCAAAATCAGCCTCATAACTTTTTAAAGGAGTTTTGCTCGCACTATCTAACAAACCAAATCCAAAAATCACATTCACACAAAATCTTCCAAATTCCTCGCCAGCTTTTCTAAATTCTAAACTTAAAAGGTGATTGATAAATCTAAAAGGCGATCTTGTGGTATCAAAAGCATTTTTTACCCCTGTTCTTATAAAACTTGGAGTAATACTTTTATAAGAAAGTGCAACCGGTCTTAAAAAATAAATATAAAGATCATAATTAAATTTACTCATAGCTTTATTATAGCTATAAAAGCTATCTTTGACTTCTTTTTTTTGATATTCTTGTTCAAAATCTTCAAAGTCATTGGCTAAAATCAAAGTATTAAAAAATAAACACAAACTTAGTATGTATTTTAACAAGCTTTTTCCTTTTAAAATTTCATAAATTATACAAAAATTAAAATAAATTTTTACA
This sequence comes from Campylobacter sp. RKI_CA19_01128, assembly GCF_025771175.1. Taxonomy (NCBI): domain Bacteria; kingdom Pseudomonadati; phylum Campylobacterota; class Epsilonproteobacteria; order Campylobacterales; family Campylobacteraceae; genus Campylobacter; species Campylobacter sp. RKI_CA19_01128. Next base: position 38,142 of record NZ_JAKMPU010000003.1, on the reverse strand, counting down.
TTAAAATGCTCTTAAAATATTCTTTAAAAAAATTAAAATTTTTTATTTGCTTATGAAATAAGTCTTAGAAAATATGCAAAAAATACAAATTTATTTTTGCTTTTAAAAATAAGCTATAATTTTTTCAAAATTTACTACTAAAAGGATAAAAAATGAAAAAAATTTTCACCCTACTTTTTTTGTGCATTTTTGGTTATAGCGCTGATGTAAATATCGCTGCAGCTGCAAATGTAGCTTATGCTTTTAAAGCCTTGCAAAAAGAATTTCAAAAAGAAAACCCTGATATTAGTATCAATGTAAGCTTAGGCGCTAGTGGAAATTTAGTCTCACAAATCAAAAATGGAGCGCCATTTGATATATTTATGGCTGCAAATATGAAATTTGCACAAAGCTTGTATGATGATAATTTTGCTAGTACAAAACCTATTATTTATGCTCAAGGAGCTTTAGCTTTACTCAGTGTTAGAATGGATTTAAACAAAGGATTACAAACGCTTAAAGAAGAAAAAGTAAAAATCATCACCATAGCTAATCCCAAAGCTGCTCCTTATGGTCAAGCTAGTATAGAAACTTTACAAAATGCTAAAATTTATGAGCAAACAAAAGCTAAAATCATCGAAGCAAAATCCATAGGAGAAGCACTTACTCAAACACTAAAAGCGGCCGATGTGGGTTTTATAGCAGCAAGTGCTTTATATGAAGATACACTAAAATCTTATAAACTCCAAGAAGGAAAAAATTATATTTTAATCAATCCAAAGCTTTATGAGCCAATCAATCAAGGCATTGTTATCACTTCTTATGGTAAAGATAATGCCAAAGCTAAGAAATTTTATGATTTTATTTTAAGCAAAAAGGCTAAGGAAATTTTCAAAGCTTATGGCTATAATATCCCATGATTAAAGCTAAAATAAATACTATAAAAAATCATGAAAATATAAACTGGGTAGAATTTCTTATAAATAAACATAAATTATATATGCTTGCTTTAGAACTTGATGAAAAAGCAAGCATTGATCAAGAAGTTTTACTTGCTTTTAAAAGTAGCGAATGCTTACTTAGTAAAAAAAATTTAGAAAACTCATTTTTAAATACCTTTTATGCAAAAATCATTGATATTTTTCAAGGACAAATCATCACTATCGTAAGATTAGAAAATGAAATTTGCACTTTCGAAGCTCAAATTAGCACCCATGAGTTTTTAGAGCAAGACTATCAAAAAAATGATTTTGTATTTGCTTACGTACATCCTAGTGCTTTATTTATCAAAGAGTATTTATGTTAAAACTTGACTTTGAAAAAATCTTTAAAAATAAAGAAAAAGAATTTAAACTTAAGGTTAAATTTGAAGTTAAAGAAGGAGAATTTTGTGCTATTTTTGGAAAAAGTGGCAGCGGTAAAACTACACTTTTAAGAATTTTAGCAGGTTTTGAAAAAGCGCAAGGAATTTGCATTTTTAATAATACGATATTTTTTGATGATAAAAACTTTCTAAGCCCACAAAAAAGAAAACTTGGCTTTGTTTTTCAAGATTATGCTTTATTTGAAAATATGAATGTAGAGCAAAACTTACTTTTTGCCAAAAAAGATCTAAAATTTGCTAATGAACTTTTAGAACTTTTAGATTTAAGCAAACACAAAAAAAGTCATATTTTAGAACTAAGTGGAGGACAAAAACAACGCGTAGCTTTAGCAAGAGCCATTATGCAAAAACCCAAACTTTTACTTTTAGATGAACCATTTAGTGCCCTAGATAATGAGATAAAACTACACTTACATGATTATCTTTTAAATATACATAAAACTTATAAAATCACTACTATTTTAATCAGTCACGATGTAAGTGAAGTTTATAAACTAGCCAATAAAGTCATCATTTTAGAAAATGGAGCCATCATTAAAGAAGGCTCGCCCAATGAAGTTTTTTTAAAAACACAAGGCTCACAAAAATTTGCTATAAAAGCACGCATTTTAAAACTACAAAAGCAAGATAGCATATTTATAGCCATACTTGCCATAGGTAATCAAATCAGCCAAGTAGCACTAAGCCCTTTAGAAGCTAAAGATTTTAAAGAAAATGATGAAGTGCTTTTGAGCCAAAAAGCTTTTGCGCTAAATTTAACTAAGATATAAAAAACAATGTTAAAATAAGATAAATTATTACAGGGTTATAAATGATTTATGGATTTTTTATCTTAAAAATTTTATACTAGCTTATGGACAAAATGGAAGATAAAAACTGCATATGGTTATTTTTTCTACGCCATAGCTCCACCTTTTATCCTTTTGTAGTTTCATTTTTAATTAATTTAAAAGGATATAAAATGCATTGGTTAGTATTAGCAATTAGTATAGTTTTTGAAGTGATTGCAACAAGCCCGATGAAGTATGCAAGCATAAGTAAAAATAATCTTTATTTAATCGTTTTTGCGGTGTTTTTTTCATTTTCTTTAGCAGGTTTATTTTATGCTTTGAAAAAAATTGATTTAAGTATAGCTTATGCAACTTGGGCAGGTTGTGGTTTGGCACTTGTTAGCGTGGTGGGATTTTTAATCTTTAAAGAAGCAATAACCATTAATAAAATCATTTTTATTATTTTAATCATCACTGGAGTGGTGGGATTAAAACTTGGTGCTTAAGCCTTTTGGCTTAAAGCACATTCATACTTTGTATCATTACTTTTGCTTTACATTCAGCACAGCAATATAGTGTTTTTATCTTAGCCTCATCGCCCATAAATCTTGGCTTCATAATGCTAGCAATTTTTTCAATGGCCTTTTTAGTAGCAAATTCTTTCCCGCACTCTACACAAGCAAAAAGTTCATCTTGAGCTAAAACCATAAAAGAAAAATACTCTTTTTCTAAATCTATCCCGCTTCTTTGAAGCATTAAAGTATCTTTTTCAGCACAACTTGCCTCACAATATCCACAGGTAGTACATAAGCTTGCATTAAATTTCAAAGAATTATCCTTAGCATCAGCCACTAAAGCTCCTACATTACAAGCTCCCACACAAGAAAGACATAAGGTACAGGTATCTGTATTGATAGTGATTTTTCCATAGCGTATCCATTCTTTGCTTGGGATATTGCCTAAATTTTCTTCTTTTATAAGTTCTCTTAATCTTATAGCAAAATCTTCTCTTTTTAAAAGCGCAGGATTATAAGAAATAAATTTGAGATTTTCTATAAAATGCGCTTGATTTATAGCCTCTAAAAGTTCTTTTTCATCTTTAGCTAGAAAAATTGCATTTTGTTTAAATTTTCTTTGAAAAATTTCATTCATCAAAGCTATTACTTCTAAAGCACCTTGCGATAAGCCATCACTATAAAAAACCACACTCGCACCACTTGTTTGAAGCATAGCTAAAAAATGCGCTTGATCAAGATAGTTTTCGCCTTTAATCATAAAAGGCATTACATCTTCTTTTAAAGTGATATTTAAATTTTCTATAGGCATTTTCTCAGGGATTATTAAAATGATTTTATCTTCATAAAATTTTAAAATTTCATAAAAGCTATTGCGTGGCATAGGTGCATAATCAAGCGCCCCGCTAGGACAAATCCCCACACAATCACCACAGCTTAAACAATCTACATGAGAAAATTCTAATTTTCTTTGCTCATCATCTTTTAAAATAGCCACACTAGGACAAATTTCAGCACATTTTCCACAATGAACACTTCTTCTTTCATGGTATTGACAAATGCTATCATCATAACTAATATAATTTCTAAATTTATATTTTGGAGAATTAGAATTTAAAAGTTTTATAAGTTCTTCTTGACCTAAAGTAGTTAAATCATAACAACCACTTTGTTGATCAAAACTTTCTTTTTTTACATCATATAAGAAAAAATCACAATCAATCTCTACTTGCTCATTATCTTTTAAAGCTATCACGCAAAGCTCGCCCACGCAACCTAAAACACCCAAACATTGCTCATTGTTTAGTTTTAAAACCTTGTATTCTTGTTTTTTTAAGCTTTCAATAAGCTCATTTTGATCCTCATTGCTTACGATAATTACATTTTTACCCACTTCTTTGGTGTATTCTAAATCAAGTCCTAAATCATAAACTTTAGATCTAATCTTATATAAAGACTCAATAGTTTTGGCTTTTTTTAGCACATCATCTTGTGAATTTTTAAGATAAAAATTAATCTCAGGTGCATAAACTTCAGGGTTTAAAAGCTTTGAATTTCCTATAAAAACTTCTTCATTACAGGCTTTTTGAACTATACTAATATCATCACTTAAAGGAATTAAATCTTCATTTTCTAAAAATACAAAATCTTTCATAACGCTCTCTTTTAATTTTTTTTATCTTATTATATAAATTTCATTATAAAAAAGTTATAATTTTACTAATTTATTCTTAAGGTTTAAGATGAACAAATTTAGAAATTTTCCTCCCATAAACGCACTTATAAACGATAAAAACTTGGCTAATTACCCTTTGTATTTAAGATCTCATTTTGCAAAAATAGTTGTTTCAAATTGTAAAAAAGAACTAAGTGAAGATGAAAATTTAAATTTTAGCTTGCAAGATTTGCTAAGTAAAATTGCTCAAAGTATTGATGAGTTTTTAAATATGCAAAGTCAAAGTTTGATCAATGCTACTGGAGTTATCATACATACTAATCTTGGTCGTAGCATTATTGATGAGAGTATTTTTGAAAGAACTAAAGAAATCATCTGCTCTTATTCAAATTTAGAGTTTAACATGCAAAGTGGCAAAAGAGGTTCAAGGTATGACGCACTTAGTGCGAATTTAAAAATATTATTTGATTGTGAAGATTGTTTGGTTGTTAATAATAATGCCTCGGCTGTATTTTTAATCTTAAATACCTTAGCAAAAAATGAAGAAGTTATTACTTCAAGAAGTGAGTTAGTTGAGATTGGGGGAAATTTTAGAATTCCTGAAGTTATGCTAGCAGCTGGAGTTAGGCTAAAAGAAATAGGCACGACTAATAAAACTCATCTGTACGATTATGAAAAAGCTATCAATGAAAATACTAAAATGATTTTAAAAACTCATCGTTCTAATTTTGCTTTTAAAGGTTTTTTTGAAGAAGTAAGCTTAAGTGAAATTCATGCTTTAACAAAAAAGAAAAAACTCATATCTTATTATGATTTAGGTGCTGGCTGGTGTGAAAAGATTAATAAACAACTTAGCAAAAACGAGCCAAGCGTGAAAGAGCTTTTAAAACATTGTGATATTTTAAGTTTTAGTGGCGATAAGCTTTTTGGCTCTACTCAAGCAGGCATTATACTTGGAAAGAAAAAATACATTCAACAACTAAAGAAAAATCAACTTCTAAGAATGTTAAGGGTTGATAAAATCACTCTAGCTTTTTTAAATGAAACTACCAAAGCATACTTAGAAAAAGAATATGAAAAAATCCCTACACTAAAACTTTTAAATGATGATTTAAAAACCATAGAAAAAAAGGCTTTTTTTGTCAAAGAACAAATTCCTATTAAGTGTGAATTAAAAGCTTCTAAAAGTTTAGTAGGTGGTGGCTCTATGCCTGATAAAAGCTTAGATACTTTTGTGTTAAGTTTTGATGAGAAAGCTTTGCTTTTACAAGAAAAATTTAGAAAAAAAGGTGTGATTGGCCGTGTTGAAAATGGGCATTTTGTGCTAGATTTTAGAAGTATTTTAGAAAAAGATTTAAATAAAATAATAAGCATTATCAAAGAGGTATTTCATGCATAGTATTATCATAGGCACTGCTGGACATATTGATCATGGTAAAACTTCGCTTATTAAAGCTTTAAATGGTTTTGAAGGTGATGATTTAAAAGAAGAGCAAGAAAAAGGTATTACGATTAATCTTAGCTTTTCAAATTTAAAAAGTGAAAATTTAAATATTGCTTTTATCGATGTGCCTGGACATGAAAGTTTAATTAAAACTATGATAAGTGGTGCTTTTGGCTTTAGAGTGTGTATGTTTGTCATAGATATAAATGAGGGTTTAAAGGCTCAAAGTATAGAGCATTTAAGGGTTTTGGAATTTTTAGGCGTAAAAGATGTAGTGCTTATTTTGAGTAAGGTTGATTTATGCAAGGATTTACCGCAAAAACAAACAGAGCTTTTAAAAGAATTAAAAGCTTTTAAAATCAGTATTTTAAAAGCTTTTCCAACTAGCATTTATGATGAGCAAAGTATATTAAATTTAAAAAACTATCTGCTTAGTTTAAAGCCTAAAGAAAATGATGAAAATTTGATTTTTAGATACTACATTGATAGAGTTTTTTCTCTAAAAGGTATAGGGACGGTAGTAACAGGAAGCTTAAATGAAGGAAAAATCAGCAAAAATGAAAAAATCTTTTGCCTTGAAAATCAAAAAGATATCATTGTAAAAAACATACAAATTCATGAAGAAAATGTTTTAGAAGCAAAAGCTTATAATAGAGTTGCTTTGAGTTTAAATTGTGATTATCATAAGTTAAAAAAAGGCTATGTATTAAGTAAAAAAGGTGTTTTTAAAAGCTTTAAAAGTATCGATGGGGTTGTTTTTAATACTGAGATTAAACACGGGAGTATTTTAGAATTTTGTAGTGGCTCAAAAAAGCTTAATGCAAAAATTAGTGTAATCAAAGAATTTGAAGATAAAACTTATATTAGTTTAGAGTTTGATAAAAGCTTACCTTTGTGTTTTGATGATAAATTCATCTTGCTTGAAAATGGGCGTATTAAAAGTGGTGGCGTGGTGTTAAATGCAGTGAGCGAGCCTTTAAAAAAAGATATAAAAGCTAAATATTTAGCACTTTTAGAACAAAAAGATTTTAAAAAAGTATTTGAATTTTTAAAACAAACTCACAAACTTGGCTTTGGCTTACTTTCAAGCTATCAACGCTTTAAACTCACTCATGAACAAGCTTTAAACTTAGCAAAAAGCTTAGATCATGTTTTTGTCGATGAGCAAGCTTTAAATGTATACGATCTAAATGCTATGCAAACTTTGAAAGAATTTATTGATTTTATTTTCTCTAAAAATCCTTATGCTTTAATCTCGCCTCATTCTATCGCCTTAAGGCTTAGCTGGGCGAGTGAGAGTTTTTGTGCTTATGTACTCAAGCAAATGCAAGAAAAATTAGATTTTAAAGACGGCATATGGTTTTTAAAAGGACAAAATTTTGAAAAATTACAAGAAAAGGCTCATTGCGAGCTTTATGAAATTTTAAAAAAAGAAGGTATAAAACCTACCGCGCCTTACAATCTTTATGAATATTTAGAGCTTGATAGGAAAAATGGAGATCTTATCTTAAAAAAACTCACTAAAGAAAACAAAGTCAAAAGATTAGCGCATAATCTTTTTATAGAAAAAAATGCCCTTGAAAATCTCATGCAAGAGTTTTTAAAGCTTTTACAAGATCATCATTTAGATGTCACTTTTGTAAAAAATCATTTTCAAATTTCAAGAAAATACGCCATAGCTTATTTAGAATACCTTGATAAAAACTATCCTCAAGTGATAAAAATCAAGGAAAAAAGAATGCTAAAAGTCTAAGTGTTAAAATTTACATTTTATAATGATACAAATTTAAATTAAAGGAAAAAAATGAAAAAATCTCTAGCTCTTTTAACTCTTGCTAGCTCTTTATTTGCTGCAAGTAATGAAGAAATTATTAATTTTTTTAAGAAAAATCCAAATTTATCAAATGCAAATATTAGTGTTTCTAGTAGAGAAAAAATTCCTGATACTAACTTTGAAGCCGTGATAGTTAATTTTGAAATTAGTGGTAAAAATTTCCAAGAAATCGTTTTCACTCAAGATAATATCATCACAACCGAAGTAATTGATGTAAAAAAAGGTGAGTTTTATTCTCAAGTTTATCAAGCAAAACTCATGGAAAAACAACAAGCTGAATTTTCAAAAAAAGCCTTAGTGGAACTTAAAAAAGAAAAAATGTTTGTTTCTTTAGGTGATAAAAACAAACCTTTGCTTTATGTTTTTAGTGATCCTGAATGTCCATACTGTAGAATGCATTTAGATAAAATAGAAGAAACACTAAAAACTCATCAAGTTAAATTTATCTTAACCCCTATCCATGATACAAGCGCATTTGAAAAATCTGCATTAATCTATAAAGAAAGCAAAAATGCTAAAGATGATGCACAAAAAATCGCTATCATGAAAAAATACTATGATAAAGATATAAAAGATTATAAAAAACCTAGTGAAGCTGAAGTTAAAGCAGTAAGAGAAACTTTTGCAAAATACTCTAAACTTGGTCTTCGTGCCGTACCAACCATAATCGATGCTCAAAAATAATCTTTTCTTGCTTGTGCTTGCACTATTTTTAAGTGCTTGCACAGGCCCTGTGCAAACTTTTATCCAAACAAATAATGAGGGTATTTTCCTACATGCTAATAAAAATCAAAGTTTTTCTTTACACATCAATAATCCTTCAAAATTAAACACAAATTTAGAGGCCAAACTCACTCAAAAATTACAAAATTTGGGATTGGTTTTAGATAATACTCAAAGTGATTATAAAATCTATCTCAATATAGTAGATTTTAAGAAATTTTCTTACGCACAAAGACTAATTGCTTCTAATGCGAGATTTTTTTATAATGACTTTGATAAAATAGATAATGTTTTTGAAATGGAAGTAGAAAATTATTATCTTTTGCAAGTTAATTTACAAATTAGCTCCAAAAACTCTACTCAAAGCACCTCGCTTTTAGCAAGAACTGCTTATCTTAGCAATATAGATAGAGCCAAAGAATCTTTAGAAGAAAAAATTGCTAATCAAATAACAAGCTTTTTTTATATGCATTAAAGATGGCATTTAAGCCATCTTTTTAAATATAACCATGATCAATCATCGCATCAGCTACTTTTTTAAAGCCTGCTATGTTTGAACCTACTACTAAATTTCCTTCATGATTATAAGCTTTTGCACACTCGTATGAATTTTCAAAAATATTTTTCATAATCTTATGCAATTTTGCATCAACTTCATCAAAACTCCATTGACACATACTTGCGTTTTGTTGCATTTCAAGTTGAGAAGTCGCTACCCCGCCTGCATTTGCAGCCTTAGCTGGAGCAAATAAAAAGTCTTTTTGATTTAGCATAAAATCAATCGCTTCAAGTGTGCTTGGCATATTAGCTCCCTCTGCTACCATACGACAACCATTGTGATATAAGGTTTTAATATCTTCTAAATTTAACTCATTTTGCGTAGCACTTGGAAAAGCTATATCACAAGGTATACTCCATACTCCATTACAACCTTGTTTATACGCACTTTTTGGAGTAAAAATTGCACCTTTTTTAAGCGCTGCATAATCACTCACCCCAGCTCTTTTTACTTCTTTAATTTCTTTTAATAAATCTAAATCTATTCCATCTTTATCATAAACAAATCCATCACTATCGCTTATTGTGATTGCTTTTGCACCAAGTTGGTATAGTTTTTCTATGGTATAAATTGCCACATTTCCACTACCTGAGACTGCACATTCTTTTCCTTCTAATGCATTGTTATATTTTGCTAGCATTTCTTGAGTAAAATACACACAGCCATATCCTGTTGCTTCTGTTCTTGCTAAGCTTCCACCCCATGGAATTTTCTTTCCCGTTAAAGTTCCATCAAAATTAGAGCTAATTTTTTTATAAGCTCCAAACATATATCCAATTTCCCTAGCACCAACCCCTATATCACCCGCTGGCACATCAGTGCTTGCACCTATGATTTTTGAAAGTTCAGCCATAAAAGCTTGACAAAAACGCATAATTTCTGCTTCGCTTTTACCTTTAGGGTCAAAATTTGCTCCACCTTTAGCACCGCCTATCATCAAACCCGTTAAAGAGTTTTTGAAAATTTGCTCAAAACCTAAAAATTTCAAAACATCCAAATTTACACTAGGATGAAATCTAAGTCCACCTTTATAAGGACCTAAACTAGAATTAAACTGCACTCTATAGCCAAAATGTGTTTGAGCTTTACCTGCATCATTGATATATACAACTCTAAATATAGTTGTTTTTTCAGGCATTACAATACGCTCTAATATTGCATGATCTTGATAAGTTTTGTTAGATTCAAGTAAAGGCTCTAAAGAATTTAATACCTCAGTTGCTGCTTGAAAAAAGATAGGTTGTCTTGGGGATATTGTTTGAATTTTTTCTAAAGTTTCGTTGATATATTGTTTAGCCATACTCATAAATTGTCCTTTTTATAGTATCTTGCTGTTTGTTTTAGCTAAAAATTTTTTTAGCGCCATTTGCTCCTTTGTTCCTATTTTGTAATAAATTAGCTTTAAGTATGCGCTAATTTCCTTTTGAGAAAGATTTCTTGATTTAGAATAATCTAGCAAAATATATTGTGGAATGAAAATTTTACTTTTTGTGAAATTTTTCATCATTTTTTTATAAATAGAAAAATTTTTAACACAAGAAAAGCGTGCAAAAACAAAAGGTAGTTTTGTCTTTTCATACCATAATTCACACAAATCAATATAATCTTTTGGATTTTGCAAATAAAGTTTTAAAGCCTTATCACCGATGATAACCTCCCCTTTTTGCTTTAAAACTTTTGCAAGAGCATTAGAAGTTGCAGAACTTGCATCTTCTTTGCTTTGAGAATGTTTTTTTACTAAAACGCTTTTTACCTTTTTGCTTGCGCAAATTCCCACATTTAAGGTTTTGTATTTTTTTCTACGACTTTCAATACTTGAAATAATCGCTGCATCAATGCGTCTAAAATACAAATGGCGATTTAGCTTACTAGGAACCCCTTTTTTGTATTCTGTAGTTTGCTTAACATAGCTAGGAAAAGCTGCTTTTTTAAGATAGATATGCAAAGGGAGTAAATTAAGATAATCTATCTTTCCAAAAACCATCTTAGCCTTTCTATGATTAAGTATTAGTATCCTATAAAAAAATATCTTAAATATAAATTAATTTAATTAAAAATATAATCAATACTAAAATTTATATCAAAATTTAACATTTATTGTAAAAAATTATTTTGTAATCTTAGATTATTAAGTAAAAAATTAAAATAATAGAAAAGTCAAATTGAAAGATTGAAAATAAAAATTAAGTTTTATTCAAAAAAATATTTTAAATAAAACTTAATCTATAAAAACTATTGTAAACTTGCTAGATATTTTTGATAGTCAAATTCTTTTACCAAAGCCACTCCATCTTCAACCGCAGCTTTTGCCACAGCAGCACTAACTACAGCTTTTACCCTGCTATCAAATGGTTTTGGTATAACATAGTCTCTACCAAAGCTAAGCTCTTCTACCCCATAAGCTTGTTTTACCTCATCAGTTACTTCAAGCTTAGCTAAATCAGCCAAAGCTTTAGCAGCAGCTACTTTCATATTTTCAGTGATTTTAGTCGCTTTTACATCTAAGGCTCCTCTAAAAATAAAAGGAAAACCTAAAACATTGTTAATTTGATTTGGATAATCACTTCTACCTGTTCCAACTATAGCATCATTTCTAACCCTTTTAACATCTTCAGGCATTACTTCAGGCACAGGATTAGCTAGTGCAAAAATCACAGGATCTTTAGCCATACTTAAAATCATCTCATCATCTAAAATCTTAGGTGCACTTAAACCCAAAAACACATCAGCACCTTTTAAAGCCTCTCTTAAAGTACTATCTTTGGTATCACTTACAAATTCTAGTTTGTATTTATTTAAATCATCTCTTTGGGTATTAATCACACCTTTACTATCTACTAAAACGATATTTTTAACCCCTAAATTTCTATACATTCTAGCACTTGCAATACCCGCTGCACCCGCACCACTTACTACTACTTTAATATCTTCAAATTTTTTACCACTAATTTCCATAGCATTCATTAATCCTGCTGTAGAAATGATCGCGGTACCATGTTGATCATCATGCATTACTGGAATTCCAAGATCTTGCAATGCAGCTTCTATTTCAAAGCATTTTGGTGCTGAAATATCTTCTAAATTAATTCCTCCAAAGGTAGGTGCTATAGCTTTACAAAAGGTAACAATCTCATCTACACTATGAGCATTAATTTCTAAATCATAGGCATTAACATTAGCAAATTTTTTAAATAAACAAGCCTTTCCTTCCATCACGGGCTTACTTGCGCTTGCTCCTATATTACCAAGTCCCAAAACCGCACTACCATCACTTACTATGGCAACTAAATTAGCTTTATTGGTGTATTTATAAGCCAAAGTTTCATCTTTTGCTATCTCAACACAAGGTTCAGCAACCCCCGGAGAATAAGCTAAAGATAAATCATGCGCACTATCCATAGGCTTTCTAGCAACAATATCTACTTTACCCCCTAAGTGGTATTCTAAAGCCTCTTCTTTTAAATTCATTATTTCCCCTTCATGTAAGTTAGTAAATTTTCTATTCTAAGCTTAGCTTTTTGCACTCCTAAAAATTCTAATACTTCAAATATACTAGGACTTACCGAGCTTCCAGTGAGTGCAATGCGTATAGCTTGGGCTAGATCTTTTAACTTAAGATTATTTTCTTCTAAGAATCGATTAGTTAATTCTTCAAATTCGCAAGCATTTTTTTGCTCATTTAAAACCATAGCGTATTTTTCCAAATAAGTTAAATTTGTTACATTAAGAAATTTATCTATGGCCTTTTGATCGTATTCTTTTGGGTCATTTAGTAACACTTTAGCCCCATTAATGATATCATGCAAGGTTTTAGCCCTCTCTCTTAACATATCCAGTAAAAATCCTGCTTTTTCATACTGACTTAAATCAAATCCTAAATCTTTTAATTGTCTATTGATTTCTTCAAAAGGTAAGGTTTTAATATAATGAGCATTAAGCCATTCTAGCTTTTTAAAATTATAGCAAGAAGCACTTTTATTAATATGATTTGGATCAAAAAGCTCTTGCATACTTTCTAAAGAAAAAATTTCATCATCGCCATGACTCCAACCAAGACGCACTAAGAAATTTAGCAAGGCTTGAGGTAAAATCCCCATATTTTTATACTCCATCACATCAGTTGCTCCATGACGCTTAGAAAGTTTTTTACCATCTTCACCATGTATCATAGCTACATGATAAAATTTAGGAATTTTAAAGCCTAGTGCCTCATAAAGAACGATTTGTTTTGGGGTATTTGATAAATGATCATCCCCTCTTATAACATCACTCACACCCATTAGTGCATCATCAATTACAACAGTTAAATTATAAATTGGGCTACCATCGCTTCTTGCAATTACAAAATCATCTAAAATATCTTCAGCCTTAAAACTAACCTCGCCTTTAATACCATCTATAAATTTAATCTCTCCACTTTGTGGTGCTTTTATACGCACCACAGGCTCAATACCACTTGGGGGAGTTCCTTTAAAATCTCTATATCTACCATCGTATTTTGGGCGCTCTTTAGCTGCTTCTTGCTTAGCTCTTAACTCATCAAGCTCTTCTTTGCTCATATAACAATAATAAGCCTTACCCTCATCTAATAATTTTTGAATGTATTTTTTATAAATTTCAAATCTTTGGGATTGATACTCAATCATCCCATCATAATCAAGCCCACACCATTTAAATGCTTCTATAATAGCTTGTGTAGCTTCTTGTGAATTTCTTTTTAAATCCGTATCTTCAATACGCAATAAAAATTTACCCTTATTTTTTCTTGCATAAAGATAATTATATAAAGCCGTTCTAAGCCCTCCTATGTGCAAATATCCTGTTGGAGAAGGAGCAAAACGCGTTGTGATTTCTTGCATATTTTTACCTTTTTTAAATTTTTATTGTTATAATGCTATATTTACACTTAAATAAAGGTTTTATATGAGAAAATTTTTAATATCTTGTTGTTTTGCTGCAAATATTTTATATGCTCAAACCCTTGGTGGCGTAGCAATGGTAGTAGAAAATCAACCTATTACTCTTTATGATATAGAACAAACCATGAAAGAATTAAAAACTGACGATAAACAAAAAGCTATAGCATTTTTAGTAGATGATAAAGTTCAACAAAGTGAAGCTAAAAAGTTAGGAATTTATGTAAGTACTTTTGAACTTAATGAAAAATTAGCCCAAATAGCAAAAGGCAATAAAACCGACATTAATGGTTTGCAATCAAAGATAGAAAAAGATGGTTTAAGTTTTGAAGTTTTTAAAAATAAGGTTAGAAAAGATCTTGAAAGAGAAAAGCTTTATAGAAGCATAATGCAAAATGCAAAAATCAATATCGATGATGAAACACTAAAACATTTTTATGAAAGCAATCTTGATAAATTTAGCACTTTTTCAAATATAGACTTAGTTGTTTATAATTCTACTAATCCTGAACTTTTACAACAGCTTGCACACAATCCTATGTATAAAAATTCTCAAATTAAATCAAAAGCCATTAGTTTAAACGCAGCTAGTTTAGATCCAAGATTACTTGCTTTGTTAAATAATACCAAAATAGGAGAATTTACTCCAGTATTAAATGGCGAAAATGCTTATATAGTATATTTTGTAAAAGAAAAATATGGTAAAAATCCTATCGAATTTGACTTAATCAAAGATCAAGTTAGCAATGTCTATACCCTAACCCAAAAAGAACAAGCCTTAAAAAATCATCTTGATAAAATAAGAGCAAATGCTCATATAGAAGAATTAAGATAGGTTAAAAAACCTATCTTAAATTAATGTCTTGAAAGATAATTTGTATCATAATTATTATTGATAAAATCTGCATTATCCATCATTGCTAAATGAAAATCTTTAGTTGTTTTAATCCCACCTACAATAAGCTCTTGCAAGGCTATTTTCATTTTAGAAATAGCTGTGTTCCTATCTTCTCCCCAAACAACTAATTTTCCAATCATAGAATCATAATAAGGAGGCACGCTATAATCTTGATAACAATGACTTTCCATTCTTACATTGCGTCCTGCTGGAGCTACGTATTTTGTGATTTTACCTGGGCAAGGTAAGAAAGTTTTGGAATCTTCAGCAGTGATTCTACATTCTATAGAATGACCTTTAAGTTTAATTTCTTCTTGCTTTGGTAAAGGATACCCTTCTGCTACTTTAATCATAAGCTCGATAATATCTACCCCACTTACCATCTCACTCACACAATGCTCAACTTGCAAGCGCGTATTCATTTCAATAAAATAAAAATCTAAATTTTTATCCACTAAAAACTCAAAAGTTCCCGCACCCTCATAATCAATAGCCTTAGCAGCTTTAACTGCTGTTTCATGAAGTCTTGCTCTTGTTTTTTCATCTAGTAAAATTGCAGGAGATTCTTCTATAAGCTTTTGATGGCGTCTTTGCATAGAGCAATCTCTCTCACCCAAATGTATCACGTTACCAAAGCTATCTCCTATGATTTGCACTTCTATATGGCGTGGGTTTTGGATGTATTTTTCCATATACATAGTTCCATCACCAAAAGCACTCATCGCTTCACTTTCTGCTGACCAATAAGCTTTTTCTAAATCTTTTTCATCTTCAACTACACGCATACCACGACCACCGCCGCCTGCTGCTGCTTTTAAAATCACGGGATAGCCTATTTCTTTAGCAAGTTTTTTTGCTGCTTCAACCCCACCTAAAGCCCCATCGCTTCCTGGAATTACAGGTACACCTGCTCTTTGCATTACTTGTTTAGCTTTGCTTTTATCACTCATTAGTGCCATAGCAGCTACTGAAGGGCCTATGAATTTGATATTATGTTTTGCACAAATTTCAACAAAATTTTGATTTTCACTTAAAAATCCATATCCTGGAAAAATCGCATCCGCTTCGCTAATTTCAGCCGCACTAATAATAGCTGGGATATTTAAATAACTTTCTGAACTTCTAGCATTTCCTATACAAATACTCGCATCAGCGTATTTTAAATACAAAGCATCTTTATCTGCAGTAGAATACACACAAATTGCTTTTTTTCCCATTTCTTTTACAGTTCTTAAAGCTCTTAATGCAATTTCTCCACGA
The DNA here is from genome assembly GCF_025771175.1 of Campylobacter sp. RKI_CA19_01128. Taxonomy (NCBI): domain Bacteria; kingdom Pseudomonadati; phylum Campylobacterota; class Epsilonproteobacteria; order Campylobacterales; family Campylobacteraceae; genus Campylobacter; species Campylobacter sp. RKI_CA19_01128. Next base: position 22,185 of record NZ_JAKMPU010000003.1, on the reverse strand, counting down.
TTTGCTATTAAAACTTTTTTAATTTCCATTTTATAATTTCTCCACCACAAATAAAGGCATACCAAATTCTACAGGCTGGCCATCTGCAACTAATACTTCTACTATCCTACAATCATATTCAGCTTCGATTTCATTCATGATTTTCATCGCCTCAATAATTGCTATAGTACTTCCTTTTTTAATAGTTTGTCCTGCTTTAGCAAAAGGTGCTGCACCTGGGCTTGGAGCTTGATAAAAAGTACCTACCATAGGGCTGTTGATAGTTGGTTTATTAGAAGAGTTTGAGCTTGCTTTGGTCTCATTAACTACATTTACATTAATTGGCTGTGGAGCTGGAGCAACAGGAGCTGGAGCCGGTAATTCACAACATAAATCTTTTTCTAGTTCTATTTCAAATCCATCTTGTTCTTTTATTTTAATCTTACTTATACTTGCTTCTGCAAAAAGTTGCATTAGTTCTTTGATTTCTTCTTTTGTCATATATTCTCCTTAATTTATAAGACTTAATTTATAATTATATATAAAAATACTAAAAATAACTTCAATTATTTATTTTTTACTTTTATTTTAAGATATAATTTAAAAATTCACTTTAATTATAAAGGACAAAAATGGGCTTAAAAGCAGATAATTGGATCAAAAAAATGGCATTAGAGCACAATATGATAGAGCCATTTTGCGAAGCAAATATAGGTAAAGGTATAGTTAGTTATGGGCTTTCAAGCTATGGATATGATATAAGAGTTGGAAGAGAATTTAAAATTTTTACTAATGTAAATTCCACTGTTGTAGATCCTAAAAATTTTGTAGAAGAAAATGTAGTAGATTTTGTAGGTGATGTATGTATAGTACCTGCAAATTCTTTCGCACTTGCAAGAACTGTTGAGTATTTTAAAATGCCAAATGATGTTTTAGCAATTTGCCTTGGCAAAAGCACTTATGCAAGATGTGGCATTATAGTAAATGTAACTCCTTTTGAGCCAGGTTTTGAAGGACATATCACTATAGAAATTTCAAACACAACCCCACTACCTGCTAAAATTTATGCCAATGAAGGTATAGCTCAAGTTTTATTTTTACAAGGAGATGAACCTTGTGATGTAACATATGCTGATAAAAAAGGCAAATACCAAGCCCAAACAGGTATAACTTTACCAAGAATTTTAAAATAATTTTATTTTCAGTCGATATAAAAACTTAGTCAAGTAATAGGAAAATAAATATGTTTAATGGAAAAAGCATTTTAATCACCGGTGGTACAGGAAGTTTTGGAAAAACTTACACTAAAACTTTACTTCAAAAATACAACCCCAAAAAAATCATCATTTATTCACGCGATGAACTCAAGCAATTTGAAATGGCAAGAGAATTTAATGATAATTGCATGCGTTATTTTATAGGTGATGTAAGAGATAAAGAAAGATTAAATATAGCGATGAAGGATGTTGATTTTGTCATCCATGCAGCTGCTATGAAACATGTGCCAATTGCAGAATATAATCCAATGGAATGTATAAAAACCAATATCCACGGAGCGCAAAATGTAATCGATGCGTGTTTGGAAAATAATGTAGAAAAATGTATCGCTCTTTCAACTGATAAAGCATGCAATCCTATTAATTTATACGGGGCTACAAAGCTTGCAAGCGATAAGCTTTTTGTAGCAGCAAATAACATAGCAGGAAATTCTCACACTAAATTTAGCGTTACAAGATATGGCAATGTAGTAGGCTCAAGAGGCTCTGTTATACCATTTTTTAAAAAACTCATCAATGAAGGTGCTAAAGAACTTCCTATCACAGATGAGAGAATGACAAGATTTTGGATATCTTTAGAAGATGGGGTTAATTTCGTGCTGAATAACTTTACATACATGCATGGAGGGGAAATTTTCGTGCCAAAAATTCCTTCTATGAAAATTGTAGATTTAGCTAAAACCATGGCTCCTAATTTAGCTCATAAAATCATAGGCATAAGAGCAGGTGAAAAACTACATGAAATTATGATTTCAAGTGATGATAGTCACTTAACTTATGAATTTGAAAATTATTATGCCATTAGCCCAAGTATTAAATTTACTAATATGGAAATTGATTTTAGCATAAATGCAAAAGGACAAAAAGGAAAAAAAGTTTCCAATGGCTTTTCTTATAGCTCAGATAATAATAAAGAATGGATTAGCCAAGAAGAGCTTTTAAATATAATAAATCATACAGAGCTTGAAAAATGATAACTTATTCTCATCAAAATATTGACGAACAAGACATACAAGCAGTTTGTAAAGCTTTAAAAGATGATTTTTTAACCGGTGGAAAAAAGGTTGAAGAATTTGAACAAGCCCTTTGTGAATATGTGGGTGTAAAATATGCTTGCGTGCTAAATTCAGCCACTTCTGCCTTACACCTTGCGTATTTATCTTTAAATGTAAAAGAAAAAATTGTCTTAACAACTCCCATTACCTTTGCTGCAACTGCAAATGCTGCTTTAATGGCAGGTGCTAGGATTGAGTTTATAGATGTAAAAAGTGATGGAAATATTGATGAGAAAAAACTTGCTTTAAGATTAAATCAAGATAGCTCTAATATAGGGGCAATTTGCGTGGTTGATTTTGCGGGAAATAGCGTAGAAATGGATGAAATTTTAGCCCTAGCAAAACAATATAATATCCCACTAATAGATGATGCAAGTCATGCCCTAGGTGCTACCTATAAAGATCAAAAAGTAGGTTCTATGGGAGATTTGAGCATATTTTCTTTTCATCCGGTTAAACCTATCACAACCTTTGAGGGTGGTGCGGTTGTTAGCAATGATGAGGAATTAATCTCAAAAATCAAGCTTTTAAAAAGTCATGGTATAGTCAAAAAAAGACTTTGGGATAGTGATATGATTGAACTAGGCTATAATTATCGCTTGAGCGATGTAGCTTGTGCTTTGGGTATAAATCAACTAAAAAAACTTGATAATATGCTAGAAAAAAGAGAAATCATCACAAGTTTTTATGATAAAGAATTTAAAAAAAATCCTTATTTTAGCACCATAAAAATCAAAGATTATAAAAAAAGCTCAAGACATTTATACCCTATTTTGCTTTTTCCTGAGTTTTATTGCCAAAAAGAGATTATTTTTGAAAAATTATTAAATTTAGGCATAGGTGTGCAAGTGCATTATAAGCCTACTTATGAGTTTAGTTTTTATAAAAACTTATATGGAAATTTATTTTTAGAAAATGCGGATAATTTTTATAAAGCTGAACTTAGTATACCTGCTCATCAAGAAATGAGTTTAAAAGAAGCACAATTTATTAAAGATAGTTTATTTAAGATTTTAGAAGAAACTAAAAAGGCTTGTTGTGAGTAAAAGTATGTATGAGCTAGCTTGTGAGCTTTTTCCTATATGCAGAAGTATTACTGGGAAAGGCTTTAGACAAAGCTTAAAAATACTTGATGAGGCTATGGGGGGGGGTATATTAAAAATTCACTCTATAGCAAGCGGGAGTAAAGTGTTTGACTGGGAAGTACCTGCTGAATGGGAGATAAACGATGCTTATATCATCACTCCAAATGGAGAAAAAATTTGTGATTTTAAGCAAAATAATCTTCATGTGTTAAACTATAGCACAGGCATAGACACAGAGCTTGATCTAGCAAGCTTACAAGAACACCTTTACTCTATAGAAGATATGCCTGATGCCATACCTTATGTGACAAGCTATTATAAAAGGCGTTGGGGGTTTTGTATAAAACATGAAGATAGAGTTAAACTAAAAGAAGGAAAATATAAAGTTTTCATAGATGCAAAACACCATGAAAATGGAGTTTTAAACTATGCTGATTTACTCATACCTAGCACGCAAGAAACAAAAGATGAAATTTTAATTTCCACTTATCTTTGTCATCCATCTATGGCAAATAACGAGTTAAGTGGTCCTGTGGTAGCTGCATTTTTAGCTAAATGGCTTTTAGAACTTAAAGAGAGAAAATATAATTATCGTTTTGTTTTTATTCCTGAAACCATAGGGAGTATAGTTTATCTTAGTAAACATTTAAAGCACTTACAAAAACATACCAAAGCAGGTTTTGTACTCTCTTGCATAGGCGATGATAATACTTACTCACTCATTCACACTCCAAGTGAAAATACCCTAGCAGATAAAGTAGCTTTGCATACTTTAAAAGAAAAAAATAATTTTAAAGAATTTAGCTTTTTAGATAGAGGAAGCGATGAGAGACAATACTGCTCTCCTTTGGTAAATTTACCCGTAGTTGGAATTTGTAGAAGCAAGTATCTAGAGTATAAAGAATATCATACTAGCAAGGATGACTTAAATTTCATCAGTAAAGAGGGATTGCAAGGTGGCTTAAAAGCTATACAAGAAATCATTATGAATTTAGAGGTTAATGAAATTTATCAAAATACGATATTTTGCGAACCCAATTTAGGCAAAAGAGACTTATACCATACTATCAATACTTCTTCAACCAATGATATACCAATATCATGTAACTTTTTAGCATATTGTGATGGTAAAAACGATGTTTTAGATATAGCCTCAAAGCTAAACATGCAAGCTTATGAATTAAAAGATTTAATAGAAAAATTAAAATTTCACGGATTGATAAAATGAAATATTTCTTAGAACATAATGATAAAAAATACTCTAATATTGACTTAATAGAAGCTTTCAAAAAACTTGGCATCAAAAAAGGCGATATTTTATGTGTACATACTGAACTTTTTAATTTTGGCACACCCTTGCTTCCTAGAAATGAATTTTTACAAACTATATTAGATTGTTTTTTTGAAGTTATAGGTAAAGAAGGTACTTTAATCATGCCTACTTTTACTTATAGTTTTTGCAAAAATGAAGTTTATGATAAATTAAATTCTCCTACAAAAATGGGTGCTTTAAATGAATATTTTCGCAAACAAGCAGGAGTAAAACGCACTAATGATCCTATATTTTCCTTTGCTATAAAAGGAGCCAAAGAAAAATTGTTTTTAAAGGACACTACAAGTTGTTTTGGAGAAAATTGTGTGTATGATGTTTTAATAAAAGAAAATGGAAAATTTCTTACTTTTGGGGGTATTGGACACACCATAACCCACCATATTGAAGAAAAATATCAAGTAGATTATAGATATTTTAAAAAATTCCAGGGTTTTATTCTTGATGAAAATGGAGAAAAACAAAAAAAAGAAATCTTATATTTTGTTAGAGATTTAAACAAACACTCTCTTCCTAATATTAAAAATATTATTAAAATAGCTTTATCATCTTTTAAAAGCGATATGATAAAATTTGCCAATGATAACATAAGTATTTTTATTGCTCAAGAATATGAAAATGCCATAATAAGAGCCTTAAACATGAATAAAAATGTACTTATTCTAAAGGATAGTTAAAAAATGGAAAATAAATTTTATGAAATTTTAGAAAATATACTAGAAGTAAAAGTTGATGAAAATTCAAATTTAAACATGCAAAATTGCAAAAATTGGACTTCTTTAAATCATATTGATATAATCATGAGTTTAGAAGAAGAATTTGAAATCAAATTTAGCAAAGATGAATTAAGTCAGCTAAAATCACAAAATGAACTTTTGCAAGCTATCAAATCAAAGGTAAAAAATGAAAAATATTAAAAACTTATTTGAGTTAATAGCTATAAAAAATCCAATTCACGCAAAATATTTAAATAAAATCAGTCTAACAAATGAAGATGAAATAGAATTTGAAAATCTCATTTCATATTATCTTCAAAACAATATTTCTTTACAAGAGCAGTGCGAATGCTATTTAACTATACTTAATGACACTTTAGAAGAAACAAAATATTTCATAGAAAATAACTCATATAGATATAAAAGTTTTGAAGAAGTAAAAGATAAAGTCTATTTTAATGAAACTTATATGAAAAAATACATGATAGGGCTTGCGCTTTCATCTTATATTTGGATTGCTCATATAAAAGTTAGAAAGTATTTTGAAAATTATCTTCAATCAAAAAGCAAACATGATAATTATTTTGAAATAGGCCCAGGACATGGAGAATTTTTTACTAAAGCTGTTAAAAGTTTGAAATTTGATTATTATTTAGGTTTAGATTTATCCCCTACTAGTTGCGAATTGACAAAAAATATGGTGGAAAATCAAGTTAAAAATTTAATTAATAATTGTGAATTTTTATGTAAAGATTTTTTTCAATTTCAATTTCACAAAAAAGCTGATTTAATAGTAATTGGAGAAGTTTTAGAACATGTTGAACAGCCTTTAGAATTTTTAAAAAGAGCAAAAGACTTATTAAGTGATGAAGGTGAAATTTTTGCAACCATACCTATCAACGCACCTGCAATTGATCATATATACTTATTTACACATCCAAATGAAATTTTTGAAATGGCAAAAGAAGCAAATTTAAAAATAAAACAATATGAATGTTTTATGGCAAATGACTATTCTTTAGAAAAAGCTTTGAAATTTAAAAATGCTATAACTATGGCTGTGGTATTTGAAAAATGAATTTAAATTTACCAATCCACCATATAGGTGTAGCATGTAAATCTTTAGAAAAAGAAAGAAAAATATTTGAAAAGCTAGGTTTTATTAAAGAAGCTGAATTTATAGACAAACAACAAGGGGTAAAAGGAGAATTTATCATTCCAAAAAATAACTTATTCCCCCAATATCGCTTTGAACTTTTATCAAATTTAAATGAAAAAGGTGTATTAGATAGTTATTTGAAAAATAAAACTAAAATGTATCATATAGCTTATGAAAGCAAAAATATAGAGCAAGATTTATCTTTGCTTTTAAATGATGGTTTGATAGTTGTTGACATAATGAAAGCAAGTTATTTTGCAAAACTTTGCTTTGTAATGATGAGTAATAATTTATTGATAGAATTGGTAGAGCTAAAATGAATCTTTTTTCACCGAATTTAAAAAGAAATGATCTCATAAAGCTTAGCAAAGAAAATCATCATAAAAAAATTACTATTAATGTCTTTAGAAATCATTCTTTTGAAGTGATTTCAAGCATACTAAACGCATTTTTAGCCTTTAGTAAATTAAAGGCTGAATTTAATATAAGTTCTTATGATGATAGTTTAGGTTATGATAATTTTCAAAAAGCAGATTTAAACATCATATTTATAGATTTAAACAATTATAAAAAAAATGTAGATGATTTTATCAAAGAAAAAATACAAGAGCTATCAAGCATTAGCAATGCTCCTATCATCACACTTTTACTTGGCAATACAAACTTAAAAGAATATAGTATTTGCAAAATACTAAAGCCCTTTTTAGATGAAAATCTCATCATAGATGATAGTAATTTTGAAATAAATGCAAGCAGGCTTAGCAATAAAGCTTGTGTAAAATTAGCCCAAATTCTAGGACTAAAAATCCTACCTAGCTTCTTGCAACCAACTTTAAAAGCAATCATCATAGATCTTGATAATACCTTATACCAAGGAATTTTAGGCGAAGATGGCATTGAAAATCTTGCTTTATCTAATAATCATAAAGCCTTGCAAAGCGAGCTTTTAAATTTAAAAAATCAAGGTTTTTTACTCGCCATCGCTTCAAAAAATGAAGAAGAAGATGTAAAAAAACTTTTTTCACAAAGAAAAGACTTTTTATTACAACTTGATGATTTTAGTATGATCAAGGCTAATTGGAAAAGTAAAGATGAAAATATTAAAGAAATTGTAAATTTTTTTAATATAGCTTTTGATAGTGTGCTGTTTATTGATGATAATATAGCCGAAATTGAAAATGTATCACACCTTCATATTAATACCTTACTAGCTGATGAAAATAGCGCTTATAGTTTAAAACTCTATCCTAGACTTTTAAAAACAAGCTTTAGTAAAGAAGATGAGTTAAGAAGTGCTGATATTAAAGCAAATTTACAAAGACAAGAGCTTGGCAAGCTTAGCCCTAAAGAGTATTTTGAAAAATTACAAATTTGTTTGAAATTTCATATCAACCACGCAGATGAACTTGAAAGAATTTCACAACTGCTTAATAAAACTAATCAATTTATATCAAATTACTCAAGATTAAGCTTAAAAGAATGTGAAGAATTTATGCAAAAACATGCTATTTTGACTATAAGCATGAGTGATAAATTAAGCGATAGTGGTATTATAGCAATTTTTGTAGCTTATAAAGATGAAACAAATTTAATCATAAAAGATCTTTGCATAAGTTGCAGAGCCTTAGGAAGAAAGCTTGAAGAAATTATGCTATATAAGGCTATAGAGTTATTACATGTGCATTTTAATACAAAAGAATGTATTTTATACTTTCAAAAGGGCGAAAGAAATATGCCATTTTTAGAATTTTTATATAGTTTAAATGCAAATATAAAAGAAAATTTTGCTCTAATCCAAAAAGAAATGATAAATTACGAAGGACTTATAATTGAAAGCTAGTTTTAATAAAGCCAAAATAGCAGGCATAAGCGTTTGCGTGCCTAATAAATGCATAAATATAGATGATTGCTTAGAAGATGTTTTTCAAAATGATGCCAAAATACTAAAAAGAATGAAAAAAATTTCAGGCATACAAGAAAGATTTATCGCTGATGAAAATATTAGCACAACAGATTTAGCCTATGAAGCAAGTATAAATTTATTTAAAATGCTTAATTTTGATAAAAATGAGCTTGATATGGTGATTTTTATTACACAAACACCTGATTTTTTTATGCCATCATGTGCAAACTATCTTCACAAACGATTAAATTTAAAGCCTCAAACCATAGCTTTTGATGTAAATCAAGCGTGTTCGGGATATTTATATGGCTTATTTATAGCTTTTTCTTTTTTAGAAAATCAAAATGCAAAAAATATTTTATTAATTTGTGGTGATACTTTAAGCAAAACCATAAATCCTTTGAATGCAAATTTAGCTCCAATCTTTGGCGATGGAGTAAGCGCAACACTCATAAGCTGTGCAAATGAAAAATCGTTTTTTAAGCTTTATTCTAATGGAGAAGGTTTTGATAAACTCATCATACCTAATAGAGCTTTTGCTAAACTTGATGAGGGTAAAAGCTCCAATAAAGAAATATTTCAAACTAATGAGCATAGAAACCTAGACAATCTTTACATGGATGGAGCTGAAATTTTTAATCAAGCGCTTAATCTTGAGAGCCAAAGCATAAAAGAAATGCTTGATTTTTGTGAAAAAGATAAAAATGAAGTGGATTATTTTTTATTGCATCAATCCAATCAATTTTTAGTCGATTCTATTATAAATGATTTGAGTATTGATAGCTCTAAAGCACCAAATTTTTTGATGTCAAAATATGCTAATTTGAGTGCTTGCTCTTTACCTGCTTTACTTTGTACAATGCAAAAAAATGATTTTAATGCCATTTTAAGTGCTTTTGGCGCTGGATATGCCTGGGGGAGTGCTTATATAAATTTTGATAAAAACTTTAAAACTGATACAATTTCAATTTATAAAGGAGAAAAAAATGACTAAAGAAGAATTATTAGAAGCTATTAGCGAAGCTATGCATATGGATGAAACACTAAAAGAAGATATGATTTTAGATGATATTGATGAATGGGATAGCTTAGCTTTTGTATCTATCATGGTATTATTTAAAAACTCACTTGGTAAGCAAATTAACGGTGATGATCTTAAAAAATGTGAAAAAGTAAGCGATCTTTTAGCTTTAGCTGGTGTTTAAACAAATATTTGTTTAAACCCTTTTCACGCTTAAAACAATCTGCTCATTTTTCTCTTTAAAGGTATATATTAAATCATCACATTTATATGAGATTTCTTTTTTATAAGTTTTATCTTTTAAAGATTCTTGTAGAATTTGTGGTAAATGCTTTTTTATAAGTAGTTTCATAGGTATACCCATACCATGAGTTAGATTTTTAATAAACTTACCATCTATTTGTTTTTCATCTATAACTTTTATAAATTCAACATCAAATCCATGTTTTTTTAAAGTATCAACGTATTCTTCTTTTTCTTCTAAAGACACCCATTCATCAAATTTAGAATGATAAGCAATGTATTTTGGATTTGGATATTTTGCTTGTATATTTAGATGATCTTTATTTAATGTTTCTCTAATTAGTTTTCTAGCAAGTGAAAAATAATAATGTGATTGCTTATTTGTAGTCCAAAATGTTTTATCACAACAGCATAATCTTATATTTTGAAAGAAATTAAAAGTCGCAACCGAATAATACTCGGTAAAATCAACTTCTTTGCCAAAACCTATAACCCTCCATAAATCAGTAAGGCTAACATGGGAAGAATTATCCACCACAACATCAACAAGCCAAGGGGCTAATTTTGCACATAAATTTGCCAAATATCCTCCATGAGATGCTCCAACTAAAATATGCTTTATACCCCCCCCCATAGCTTTAAAAGCGAAATTTTTTCTAATATATAAAAGAGCATTTAGTATATCTGTTGCTTGCATGATACCAAAATTTTGATATTCATTCTTTGTAGGCTGTAAACTTGCACTTAAATCTAAATAATAATTCCTATCAATCTCCCAATTATTTTTATTTTTTTGAATTTCTTTATCAAGATAATCCATAGCAGGATGAAATTCTTCAAAAGAATTAAGTTTTGATATATCATAAGGAATTTCTATACCAATAGCCTTTATACTTGTGTCAAATATAAGCCTATCAATATCATCAAGATAAATCTTAGCCCCAGTTTGAGGACGATTTCCTATGCAATGATAATTTACATTTAAAACTGCTACATTATAATTTCTAGCACAATAATCACTTATATATAAATCATCTTTTATATCCCCACCAATGCCACTTATAATACAAACAATAGCCTCTATTTCTTTGCTATCATCATAAGTTAATTTCAATTCTAATTTACTTTCTCTTTTTATATTTAATTCTACATCATCGCAAGAGTCTATGAAATAAGTTTCATTCTTTAACATTTAAAAAGTCTTTGCTAGTTTTAGATATATTCTATCAAATAATATCTAAAACAAATTCATCATTTTTGTCTTTAAAGGTAAAAACTTTATTTTTACAAGGATAAGATATACTATCTTCTTTCATACTAAATGTTTTATCTTTTAATTTTTCAAGCATAATAGGTAATTCTTTATTAAATAATGCCTTATCAGGAATTCCACACCCATGAGTTAAATTTTTAATAAATTTACCATCTATATCTTTTTCATCTATTAGGTGAAAATCTACTTCATAATTTAAGGCTTTTAAAATTTCTATCATAGAAATTTTATAATCAGCTGGAGTTAAGTCATCTTTGGCACTATGATAACTTGTATAAATAATATTTTTATTCTTTTGAGCTTGTAAAATCAAATGATCTTTATTAAGTAAAGCTCTTATTAAATAATTTTCATCAGCAAAATAATAAGGTGAGTTTGGGTTTTTGCGTGTCCAATGGGTTTTAAGATAGAAATTTATTATACAATGATCACTATAAGAAATTCTATCACAATTTTTTAAATCCCTTCCTATGATATATCTTAATGGAGGTAATGCAGCACCTGAATTATCTATCACTCCATCTACATACCAAGGAGCTATTTTAGCGCACATTAATGCCACTAAACCACCGTATGACCCCCCCCCCCCGTAAATTTTAGGTAAAGATTTAAATTGAGGATAATTTTTCATTATATCTTTTAAGGCATTGATATGATCGATTGCAGGCATAATGGCAAAATTATTATACTCATTGTTAGGTGGGATATATGCAGCAGATAAATTTACTCTATAGCTTTTATTAAGATTACCATCTTGTTTTAACTTTTCTATTTGTTTTATCAATAATTCTCCATATATATGAGCATTTACGCAAGAAACATTAGTATTTTGTATACAAAAATCTTGTAACACTTGTTTTAATATCTCAATGTCTTCACTTTCGAATCTTTTTGTAGCACTATATCTTTCTACATCTGAAACTCTTTGGCAAAAACAATGATAAAAAACATTTACAGCTACTACATCAAATTTTTTAGCTATAAATTTTCTATAACTTTCTAAAAAATATACATTTTCATTAGCTCCATACCCACCTATAATAAAAACAATAGCTTTCATTTGCTTGCTATCATCATAAGTAATTCTATATTCTAATTTACTTTCTCTTTTTATATTTAATTCTACATCATCACAAGAGTCTATGAAATAGGTTTGGTTTATGAGCATGTTAAGCCTTTTAAAATTAAAATTTAATTATACTTATTTTTTATAAAAATTAAAGAGAGTTTATGAAAAATCTTTGTATTATCCCAGCGCGTGGTGGTTCTAAACGTATTCCTAGAAAAAATATCATTGATTTTTTAGGAAAACATTTGATTGCTTATAGCATAGAAAGTGCTTTAAATTCGAGTATTTTTGATGATGTGATTATCTCAAGCGATGATGAAGAAATCATCGAAGTAGCTTTAAAATATGGAGCCAAAGCTCCTTTTGTGCGTAAAAAAGAACTAAGTGATGATTATGCAAGTTCAACCGCTGTAATCCAAGATGCTATCATCACTCTAGAAAAACAAGGTAAAATCTATGAAAATGTGTGTTGCTTATACGCAACTGCTCCACTTATAGATGAGTTTATCTTGCAAAAAGCTTTTGAGCAATTTAGTCAAGAAGAATGTAAATTTTTATTTTCAGCTTGTGAATTTGAATACCCTATACAAAGAGGTTTTTACCTTGATGAACAAAACAAAGTTTATATGTTTGATGAATCAAACTATAACAAACGCTCACAAGATCTTACTAAAGCTTATCACGATGGTGGCGCATTTTACTTTGGCAAAAAAGAAGCATGGCTAGAAGAAGATTTTATGTTTAAACCTTATTCTAAAGCCTTTTTACTTCCAAGGAATAAAATTTGCGATATTGACACCTTTGAAGACTTAGAATTTGCTAAAATACTATATCAGCTTCACAAAGGTAATAAATGTTTATAAATAAAATCAAAGGTTTTAAATACCCTGATATGGAGCTTGTAAGATGGTTTTTTAAAAATAAGCTCGACACTTTGAAAAATGCAAAAGTTTTAGAATTTGCCTCTCATAATGGTAATAATCTTTCTTTATTTGCAAATTATGATTATGAATGTATCGGCGTAGAACTTAGTAAACAAAATCATGAAAATGCTATTTATAATTTTAAAGAAATTATGCATTATCAAAAGGCAAGTTTTTTTAATGAAAATATGCTTGATTTTGCTAAAAATCATCAAAAAATAAATGCAGATGTATTGTTAATACCTAATGTAATTAATTATATTACAAAAGATGAATTTAAAATTTTACTGCAAGATACAAAACAAAACAACCTATATCAAACAAATAAATTAGGATATGCTCATTTTTTCTTAAGAGCAAGAAGTGTTAAAGATCATCGCTACGGACTTGGAGAAAAATTAAAAAACGGTAGTTTTATTTTAAACTATGATGAATTTAGTGGTGAGAAAAATTGTCTTTGCACGGCATATCAAGAACATGAACTTGTAGAAATTTTAAAGAGAATTTAAATTTATATGATTTTGAAGTTATCACAAGTGAAAATATCAATATAAAAAATAAAGTTTATATCAAAGATAGCGATATAATCATCTATGGTAAAATCACTAAGGAGTAAAAATGTACTTAAGAGATTTAAAAGGTTTAAAATTTCCAGATTTAGCTGTAATTAAATTCTTTTTTAAACAAGGACTACATCAAAAAAGCAACCAAAAAGTTTTGGAATTTGCCTGTTCTAATGGCAATAATCTTTCTTTATTTGCAAATTATGATTATGAATGTATCGGAGTTGATTTAAATCAAGAAAATATTAACAATGCTAATTACAATTTCAAAGAAGTAATTCAATGCAAAAACTATCAGTTTTTTCATGATGATATCTTAGAATTTCCCTTAAAAAATCCAAATATTAACGCAGATATTTTTATGATTCCCAATGTGATTAACTATCTTTTGAAAGAAGATTTTTTAAAATTATTAAAAATTTCAAAAGAAAATTCTATGTATAAAGAAAATGCTTTGTTTTTTTTAAGAACAAGAAGCATAAAAGATTATAGGTATGGCTATGGAGAAAAAATAGCTCATAATTGTTTTAAAATCACAAATGATAACACCACAGGAGAGCTTGGATGCATAAACACTCTCTACCAAGAATACGAACTTGTAGAAATTTTAAAAGAATATTTAAATTTATATAATTTTAAAGTACTTACTTATGAAAATACCAATATCATGGGAGAAGATGAAAGATTAGTTAATGATAGCGATATTGTAATTTATGGAAAAATTAAGTGAAAATAGCCATTATGCAGCCAACCTTTAACCCATGGCTTGGCTATATATACATGATACAAAGTGTTGATACTTTTGTCTTTTTAGATAATGTGCAATTTGAACGCAGATCGTGGCAAAATAGAAATAAAATTAAATTACAAGATAAAACCTTTTTACTAGGATTAAACTTACAAAAAGCACCACAAAAAACATTACTTCAAGATATATTATTTGAAAAAGATGATAAATGGAAAATTAAATTTTTAAAAACTATTCATCATGCTTACTCTAAAAGTATTAATTTTAATAAATACTACAATATCTTAGAAAAAGCTTTATTTAAACATACACATTTAGCACAATTTAACATGGAGTTAATCAAAATATATTGTGAACACTTAAACATTAAAACTCCTATTTTACAAACTTCTTCTTTAAATTTAAAAAACGAAAAAAAAGAAAAATTACTACTTGAAATTTGTCAAACATTAAAAGCTGATCATTACCTCTCTCCAGAAGGCTCAAAAAACTACCTTGAAAAAGAAGCGGCAAAAGAAATTTTTAAAAATGCAAATATAAAAATTGAATATTTTGATTTTATCCATCCAACCTATACTCAATTGGGTGTAAATTTTATAGCTTATTTGGGAATTTTAGATTTTTTATTTAACGAAAAAGAGCCTTGTATCAAATTTCAAGAATGTGTCAAAATAAACGAGTATAATAATGAGAGTTCTTTTTAGAAGCGATAGTTCTAGCGCTATAGGACATGGACACATTAAAAGAGATCTTTTGTTAGCTAAACAATACCAAGATGTATCTTTTGCTTGTTTACCACTAAAAGGCTCTTTAATAGATGAAATTCCTTATCCTGTATATGAGCTAACAAGTGCTAGTATATATGAACTCATCAATCTCATCAAAAAGGAAAATTTTGATCTTTTAATCATTGATCATTATGAGATCACTGCAGATGATGAAAAACTCATTAAATTAGAAACAGGAATTAAAATTCTTAGCTTTGATGATGAGATAAAAGAACATTTTTGCGATATTTTACTTAATGTCAATGCTTATGCTAAAGAAAGTGATTATGAAAATTTAGTGCCAAAGTATTGTGAATTAAGATGTGGCTTTTCCTATGCTCTAATACGCGATGAGTTTTACCAAGAAAGCAAGATAAAAAGAGAGAAAATTTATGATTATTTTATCTGTATAGGGGGAAGTGATCCAAAAAACATTTCCTTTGATATAGCAAATAAACTAAATAAAAATAAAACTATCATCATAGCTACCACAAAAGCAAATTCTCATCTAAAATTGCTTCAAAAATTAAGCCAAAAAAACCCTAATATACAAATTCTTATTGACCATCCTAGTCTTGCTAGATTAATGAATGAAAGTAAAAAACTCATCATTAGCGCAAGCTCATTAGTCAATGAAGCTTTGATTTTAAAAGCAAATTTTAAAGCCATAGCTTATGCTAAAAATCAAGAAAAACTTGCAACTTGGCTTGCTAAAAAAGGCTATGAAGTGGAGAATTTTATATGAAAATAATTATTGCTACTCTTAGACAACATAATATCAACAATTTCTACAAAATAAAAGAATTATATAAAACATACACTTTTTATCTCATAACAAAAAAAGACGATCTTACTTTAGAAAAAATAACAAAAATAAATCCAGATTACATATTCTTCCCGCATTGGTCTTTCTATATACCTCAAGAAATTTACAATAACTATCAATGTATTATTTTCCACCTTGGAAATTTACCATTTGGAAGAGGAGGCTCACCTTTACAAAATTTAATCATAAGAGGGGTATATAAAAGCAAAATTTGTGCTTTAAAAGCTTGTGATACATTAGATGGTGGAGAAATATATTTAAAACACAATATTAGTTTTAAAATTTCAAATGCACAACGAATTTATGAAAAAATCTCAAAAATCATATTCTTTAAACTAATACCAAGAATTTTACATACAAAAATCAACCCTCGCACACAAAAAGGGAAAGTAGTAATTTTCAAAAGAAGAACAAAAGAACAAAGTAATATCAATACACTTGAAAACCCAAATTTGATAAAAATATATGATTTTATACGCATGCTTGATGCTATTGATTATCCAAAAGCTTTTTTGGAATTTGAAAATATAAAAATGGTTTTTCAAAATGCAAAAAAATACAATAATAAAATAAAAGCAGAGGTAATATTTTATGAAAAATAACAAAATTTTAATTATAGCAGCTCACCCAGATGATGAAGTTTTAGGATGCTTTGGAACTATAGCAAAATACATTCAACAGGGGTATGAAGCTTATACTTTAATACTTGGAGAAGGCAAAACAAGCAGAGATATAAATAGCAAAAATGAACAAGAAATTTTAGAAGATGAGTTATTTAAAGCAAATAATCTTTTAGGTATTAAAAAAGTTTTTAGAAAATTTTTTCCTGATAATGCTTTTGACAAAATACCATTGCTAGAAATAGTCAAAAGTATAGAAGAAGTTAAAAATGAAATTAAACCAAATATAATTTTTACACATTATGAAAAAGATCTTAATATAGATCATCAAATTACATATAAAGCAACAATTACTGCTACAAGATCTCTACAAGAAGAAAGCGTTAAAGAAATTTATAGTTTTGAAATTCTTTCAAGTACAGAATGGAATTATCCATTAAGCTTTCAACCTGATGTATTTTTTGATATTAGCGCGACACTTGATTTGAAACTAAAAGCTATGTCTTTTTATCAATCAGAACTAAGAAATTATCCTCACCCAAGAAGCTTAGAGGGGATAAAAATCAATGCGCAATACCAAGGAATGAGAGTTGGTCTTCAATATGCTGAAGTGTTTAAAAGTGTAAAGGTTATAAAGTGATTTTTTATAAAAATTTTACTAATCTTACAAAAGAAGAAAAAAAAGAAATTTTTTATATAAGAAATTCTCCAAATATCTCTAAATTTATGAAAACAAAAAATATAAATTATAAAAACCACTTAATATTTTTAAAAGAACTAAACAAAAGTAAAAACAAAAAATATTTTTTATTGATAAAAAATAACGAGAAGCTAGGAGTAATATATTTTAACAATATCATAAATTTATCCTGTGAATTTGGGCTTTATGGTATAAAAAAAGGTATAGGCGAGCTTTTAATGCAAGAAGTTAAAAACTATGCTTTTAATATTTTAAAAGTTCAAACTTTAAACGCTTGTGTTTTCAAAGAAAACACAAAAGCTTTAAATTTATATTTAAAACATGGTTTTAAAATTATTAAAGAAGATAATAATTTTTATTTTGTAAATTTAAACAATCCTCACAGGGATATTATTTTTTAAAAGCTCATTTTTAACATCATTTGGAGTATATTGACTAAAATGAAATATAAAAGCACCTGCTAATGCATTCGCACCAAGTTGTGTAGCTTTTACCCCATCTTGAGGCTTAGAAAGCCCTCCATTGATAATAAGTGGGATTTTTAATTTACCTTTAAAATATTCCAGTAATTCCCAATCATACCCCAAAGAACTTCCTTCTTTATCAACACTTGTTAAAAGTATCTCCCCTGCTCCTAAAGATTCATATTTTAATGCAAGTTCTAGCGGATCAATATCTAAAATTTCATTATTAAAAACTTTAAATTTATTTTTGTCTTTTTTAACATCAATCGAGCATACTACACAAGAACTTCCAAAAGCATTTGCCACATTTTTGACAAAACCTGGGTTTTGCAAAGCCATAGAATTAATACTAATTTTATCAGCACCTATATCTAGCAATTTTCTAATATCTTCTAAAGTTCTAATCCCACCTCCAATGGTTAAAGGCATAAAACACTCATTAGCTATATCTTCTAAGCTTTCAAAATCTATAACGCTATTTTTATTAATATCCAAAACTATAAGCTCATCAACATTTCTAGCATTATATATCCTAGCTGTGCTTACCACATGTCCTATAGTTCTAAAAGAAGAAAAATTGATACTTTTTACAAGCTGATGATCTTTTAATAACACGCAAGGTATGATTCTTGTTTTAAGCATATTAGACCTTTAAATTTGCAAAATTTTCCAAAAGTTTCAAACCCACATTTTGGCTTTTTTCAGGGTGAAATTGCACAGCAAAAATATTATCTTTTTCAAAACTTGCACAAAAAGGTTTTTCATACTCACAAAAAGAAGTTTCCACCCTCTCTAAACATTCTACATAATAAGAATGCACAAAATAAAAATCACTTTTTTCTAAAATTCCATCAAAAAGCTTGCTTTTTTTATCACTAAATTGCAAATCGTCCCAACCACTGTGCAATAATTTTTCTTTACTTAAATCAAATTTCAAAACCTTTGCTTTTATAAAATCAAGCCCTTCACACTCTCCGCCCTCATATCCCTTACTGGAAAAAAGTTGCATACCAAGACAAATTCCTAAAATAGGCTTTTTATCTTTTAAAACACATTCTTTTAAAAGCTCATCTAGTGCAAGTTTTTTTAAATTTTCCATACCTTGTTTAAAAGATCCAACGCCTGGCAAAACTAATCTAGAAGCATTTTTTATATCTTCTTTTTTAGAACTTATAATCACTTCTTGATTAAGTTTTTCAAAAGCTTTTAAAACAGATTTAAAATTTCCAAGATGATAATCAACAATACAAATCATTTCAAAATAAACTCATCTTTTTTTATCAACGACCCATCACTATCTCTTAAGAATTTACCATTTTCATCGCGTTTAAATATCTTTTTATTAGTATAAGAATCTACAATTTTTTCAAATTCTTTTTCACTAAAACCACTAAATTCCAAATATTTCTTAATAGCCTTTTTAGGTGGCTTTCCATCATATTTATTTACAAGCCTCACGCCCTCTTCACGGCTAATATAGCCAAGTCTTATATCCAAGCACGCATTATCCGTAGCTCTTCCAAAACCATATTTGCAGTATTTTAAATAATCATGCACATGGTTTGAATAACAATCTAAATTTTCAAAATTCTCATAAGTAGTTTCAACTGGTTTTGTACTAGTTTTAAAACCATTTTCTTGGGCTAATTTTAAATTATACTTATAATCCCATTTAAAATAATATCCCAAAAATAACCCTGTAACTCCTACTCTTTGAAGCTCTTCATCACTTGGATAAGTATAAAAATATAAATCCTTCTCTCTAATACCATCAACTCCAATCATATCAGAAATTCTATTACCCAAAAGTCCGCCAAATTCTTCAAGCCACTCTCTACCTAAAGTGTTTTTTTCTTTAGAACTAGCTGGTCCACCATATTCAATCTGCGGACTTTCCCCCCAAATAATCAAAGGAATGTCAAAAGCAACAGCTACTTTTGGAACACAAGTAAAAATTCCCAAATGGTTTTGCCATTCATTATCGCCCGTTCTTACAAAAGCTTCACGGGATAATTTTTTATATACCAAAGGATTTCTTTTTATATGGATCAAATCAACACCAAGATTGTTTAAATTTTTTAAATTCTTTTTACCTATTTTAGTAGGGATACTTGGTTCAAAACAAACACACAAAGGATTAAGCCCAAGCTCAAGACATTTTAAAACTTGAAAAGTAGAATCCTTA
This sequence comes from Campylobacter sp. RKI_CA19_01128, assembly GCF_025771175.1. Taxonomy (NCBI): domain Bacteria; kingdom Pseudomonadati; phylum Campylobacterota; class Epsilonproteobacteria; order Campylobacterales; family Campylobacteraceae; genus Campylobacter; species Campylobacter sp. RKI_CA19_01128. Next base: position 2,279 of record NZ_JAKMPU010000003.1, on the reverse strand, counting down.
CCGCCACTTACTCCTATAACACAATCATACACGGGGTGTTTTTTATATTTTTTCACAAGTTCTAGAAATTCTTTTTCACGCTCTTGCCAATTTATCTCATGATTTTTCGCTTCTTGCGAGCAACACGCATCACAAATTCCCTCATCATTAAAATGCAAATCAGGCTTAGTATCTGGCATAACGCATTTTTTACAAAATTTCATATTAACTCCAAAAAATATTTATAATCATCATAAATCGACTATGATTATATTTTCTAAAGCTAAATAAATTTTATTTTGTTACAATTTTTTTATTTAAAGGTTTATAGATTATGGATTTAACTTTACTTCCTTATATGATTATAGGGATTTTTTCGGGTATGGCTTCAGGAGTTTTTGGCATAGGCGGTGGTATGATTATCGTTCCTTTCATGCTTACTTTAGGGCTTAGCTCTCACCATGCTGTTGCAATTTCTGTTGTACAAATGATTTTTGCTTCTATTTTTGGCTCCTATTTAAACTATAAAAAGAAAAATTTAATCTTAAAAGATGGACTCATCATAGGCTTTGGAGGCTTTTTAGGTGCGATGTTTAGTGGGATTTTGCTCTCATATTTTTCAGATATAACCTTAACAAGTATTTTTCTATGCGTGAGTATTGTATTCTTTTTAAAATTTGCTTTTAATCAAAAAAGCACTATTGGAAATATCAATCACTCTAACATCTTAAAAAATTCTATTTTGTTAATTTGTGGTGTATTTACAGGAATTTTTGCCATATCTTTAGGGATTGGCGGTGGGCTTTTAATCACCCCTATTTTAGCTTATTTTTTAGGCTATGATACTAAAAAAGTAGTGCCGCTTAGCTTATTTTTTGTGATTTTTGCTTCCATTTCAGGGATTAGTTCCTTTATATATAATGACATTATTGATAAAGAAGTCTTGCAAAATGGAAGCTTAGTAGGACTTAGTTCTATGCTAGGGGTTTATCTTGGTATTAAAATCATGGAAAAAATCAACCTTAAATCTCACCGCATAGCACTTTTAGGCATTTACACTCTTTCTATAACTATGACTATTATAAGCTTGATTAAAAAGCTAAATTTATTTTAATCTATCAGCAAATTTTTGTCTATTGGAAGTATAGACAAAGCTTAAAACTTCTGCCACTGCTTTAAAAAGCTCTGGTGGGATAAGATCATTTACCTCACATGCTTTATAAAGTTCTCTTGCTAAAGGAGGATTTTCATAAATCATCACATTGTATTCATATGCCATATCTTTTATACGCAAAGCTAAAAAGTCCACTCCTTTAGCTAAAACTTTTGGCGCAGCTTCTTTAGAGCTATCATAACGCAAAGCAACCGCATAGTGAGTAGGGTTAGTAATCACAACATCAGCACTAGCAACATCTTGTACCATTCTGCGTCTTGCTGCTTCCATTTGCAAACGACGAATTCTTCCTTTTACCAAAGGATCTCCTTCGCTTTGTTTGTATTCATCTTTGATTTCTTGTTTGCTCATGCGTAAATTTTTAAAGTACTGATACCTTACCAAAAGCACATCTAAAAGTCCTATAATCAAAAAAGCTATAATCACAATAGCCGCAAGTATAATAGCCTTATCCCTAAGCCATAAAAGTTGTGGATAAATCGTATAAAGCTCTACTCTAGGAAGTTCTTTCATAAATTGTAATAAAAAAATAAAAGCTATTCCAAAAACCACTCCAACTTTAAGAGTAATTTTTAAAGCTTCAATGATTTTTTTCAAAGAAAAAAGATTTTTAAGACCATTAATAGGGTTAATTTTGTTAAAATTTGGAGTAATAGGTTTGGTGGTAAAAATAAAACCAAATTGCATTAAATTTCCAAGCACGCCTGCAACCATAATCGTTAAAGTAATAGGTAAAACCATAATAAACATTTCTATCATGGTTTTTATAATAATTTTTTGCAAGATTTTTAAATCAAGTTCTATACCTATAAAGCTTTGATAAAACCTATACAAACCGCTAATTCTCTCACCTATAAAAGGCAACATAAACAACACCACAACCACAGCTATAACAAGCACAGCTACAGCAGATGCATCTTGGCTTTTTGGGACATTGCCCTCTTTACGAGCATCTTCTATTTTCTTGGATGTGGGTTCTTCTGTTTTTTCTTGATCATCAGCAGCCATAAAAAACCTTTAAATTTTTAAAGCAAAATTATAGCATTTAATCCAAGTATCAACAAATTTGACTACTTGGATTTAGCTTATCCCAGCCACTAAAACTTTTTCTTTCTAGCATCCTCTA
>NZ_JAKMPU010000029.1:0-2017 GCF_025771175.1 Campylobacter sp. RKI_CA19_01128 | reverse complement strand
ATATCTTGTTTTATGGCATTATCTTGATCTAATTCTCCAAAGTAAAAAGGATTATTAGGAAGTTCACTTGAGCCTGTAAGGAGGGTAGAGTTTAAAAAGATATAAGCTTGGTAGTTTTGGAGTTCTTCAACTGCAATGCCTACTTTAGTAGCTACTCTTTTATAAATCTCATCACAATCAATCAAATCCCTACAATTAGCAAAAATAAAAACTTCTTCTTTTGGCAAATTAACAAATATAGTCGAACTTGAAGAATTAAATTTTACTTTTGTTTTAATGGGTTGGTTTTTATTAAGATAATAACTTGTGCAATTATTTTCATAAATCAAATTAATCATTTGCTTTTTTCTAGCTTGAAAAAAATCCAAATCATTTTCCAAGCTAAGACATTTAAAGCACTCAGAGTTATAATTTAAGATTTTCCCTATATTATCTTCTGTAAGTATTTTTTGATTATTTTTATCTTTAACAATAAAAGGCAACCACTTATAAACTGCTTCAGCATGATCTAAATCTTGCTTGAAGTCCTTATTAGATAATTTTTCTAATATAGGTTTATCTAGTATTTTTATATAAATTTGCATAGCTTCCAAAACCAAAAAAGAATCAGGAATAACAAATTTATTTACATTTTTATATTCACCTACATAAAACAACTCTTGTATATCTTTATAAATAAGATTAAATTCTTTCTTGTTATATACGCTATTTTTACACAAGTTATCAAAAATTTTATCCAATACTACGCTAATATAATTTTGATTTTCATCTTGGATATTTATTTGATCTCCTGGTAAAAGCTTATTTTTCTCACTTAAGTCGATTAAATTTTGTGCATAAGAATTTAGATAATCCATAGCACAAGCAATATCCTTTTTAAATTCTTTGATATTTTCATTATTTTTTATCAAATGCTCATAAAAATAACTCGCCCAAACTATATTATACATAAAATGGCTAGTTAGCAAATAATTTTTTTCAAGCTCTCCTATATGAATTAAATGCAACTTGTCTGTATTTTTATAATCAAACTTATCTTTAATATCTAAGCCATATTTATAACCCAAATCAGCTATCACAGATCTTGATGACTCTAATGCTTGTCTATATTCTCGTGAAAAATCTTCTTTATCAGGGATAGGTTTAGCTATAGTTTCTATGTGATGTATTTCTATACTTGTTTTGCCTTTACTTGCTTGTTTTATGTTTAAAGCACATTCATCAAGTCTTTTTTGATCTATTTGTCCTTGTGAATTTTTACATTCTTCGATCAAACCATCTGTTCCATTTTCCACATTTAAAACTTTAGAGCAATTATCTAAAGTTTTTCTAGTCATACCAAAACCAAAAAGTTTTTTAATACCTTTAATGAGTAATTTAAAAACAACTCTAATAACTCTAATAAAAATATTTACAAGACTTATTACAACACCTTCTATACCAGCTCCATTATAAGTATAAAGTTTTTGAATATATTTTTTTTGCCCAAAGATACAAAAACATTGAGCCAAATGTCCTCCTAAAGAATGCCCCACAATATCTATTTTAAAATCATCACTCCCATGCTTTTCTCTAATGATTTTTAAAACTTCATCACTATAATTCATCAAAGACACCACTTGCGGAATTCCAAGCCTCAAAGCAATAAAACCATCTGTAAAAAATGCATCTTTTAATAGCTGTGTTCCACCTGTTTCAGTACCACGAAAAGCCAAGATATAAGTATTATCATTTTTACTTGTATCTTTAAAAACAGTATGAGAATAACCACTAATGCTAGTATTTTTTACATGATCTATAACTTCATAACGAGATACAAAGTTTTTAGTGCGTGGGCTAAGATGATGTCTGAATTTTCTAGGATCTTTATTGTGTTTAGCAAAATTTAAAGCCAGTAGGTTTTTTTGATCTTTTGCTTCTTTGTCTTCTTTGTTTCTATAAATAAAGCTTTGCGCTTTATTTCCAATAACTTGATCCTCATCTAAAGCTTCATTGTCTTTTCTAGGTTTTTTAAAGA
>NZ_JAKMPU010000028.1:0-2028 GCF_025771175.1 Campylobacter sp. RKI_CA19_01128 | reverse complement strand
ATCTTCTTTAGTTTGTAAAAAGCTACCTGCTAATACTTCTATATTAGTATTATTAAAAATATTAGTATTACCACTTAGATATAAGGTATTATTATAGCTTTTATCATTTTCACTATATACACCAGAAGCACTTATAAATATGGCTTTGTTGTTTTTATACTCATCTATATTTAAATTATTTATATGAGTATAATTATCATGAGTATTCTTAGCTATACCTGCACTAATTACTATTTCCCCTTCTCTTTTATCAGAAGCTGTACCTAGGGCTAAATTATCAAAGATAAAAGTATTATTAGCACTTTCAGTTTTAGCATTAATAACATAAACATTAGAACTAGCTGCACTTGAATAATCTTTAATGTTTAAAGTATTATTATTGGCATTTTCATTGGCTCTTAAAATGATTTTAGAACCTTTATCTATATTAGAAGCATTTGATAAAGATTGTACAAGATTATATTTTATAGTGTTTTTTTCTAAATTATCAGCTTCTATAATGGTAGTGAGATTTCTACCTGATTTTACATTATCTAAAACTATACTATTAGCATTAGCACTACTTGCATAATAATCTTTATTATCCAAACTAACCTTACTTACTCCATATAAGTATAAAGGTATAGCAATATTTGAGTTTTTAATAACAATGCTATTATTATTTGCTTTAGAGCTTAGAGTTTGTGCTGCTGTGATTTGAATTTTATCTTGATGGTTTTCAACAGTAAGTCCTTGGGTTAAATCCCCATTGATATTAATACTATTATTATTAGCTCCTTTAGTCGCTACCCCACCATAAAGATTAAACTCATTTTTACCTGTAAAATTAGAATTAATCTCAAATGGTTTTTTTAGATTAATATTAATGCTATTATCATTAGCTATACCATTATTAGTCATACCTGCATAAAAGTCTAAAAGAGCTTTTACTTCTACATTAGTATTTAATGCTAATAAGGTTTGTAAGTCTTTTATATCTATAGTGTTTTTATAAGCATTACCTTGTATGATTTTACCCCCATAGATTTCTCCTACTAAGATGGCATTATAAGCTAATGGAGTATTTTTAGTATCTACTCTTAAATCTAGTTTTAAATCATTGATTAATACACTATTATTACTTACTTCATAACTTTGATTGTTGTTTACATCTACGAAAGCTCCTCCTAAGTGAGTAGCAGCTGATGTTGAATATGCTCCACTTGGACCATGTACTAATAAAGAAGCTCCATCTATAATAACCTTATTATTTTTAGCATTGCCATTATAAGTAATAGCTCCTGTTACATGAGTCATTCTCTCATCAAAGATATTATCTCCTAGCATGCTTTGTCTATAAGGGGTAGTATGAAAGTCTATCTTTACTCCCTTGTTTAATATAACTGTATTATTATTAGCATTAGCATCTACACCAAAAGCACCTAAGATATAAGGAGCACCATTTAAAGGTAAGGTATAGGTGTTTTCAACACCCATATTTACATAGGCATCTTTTAAGAAGTTTAAAGTATTATTACTTACTTCACCTTTTCTAGCTATAGCTGGAGTGATTAGAAAATTATATTTATTATCTAAACCCGTAGCTTTAGGGTTAATTACTTCTTTATCAGTAGGTTTTAAATAATATACTGAAGATAATTCTCCTGCTTTTAATACTAAGGTATTATTATTAGCTTTTGCATTAAAGGTATAAGCAGAAACTAAAAAAGGTATATAACTGATTTGATTTAGGGTAGTATTAGCTGAGTTAGAACTATGAAAACCATTAACTACAAAAATATCTTCTTTTATACTTGGAGTGAGTATGTCTTGTTTAAAATATAAATCATTCATTTTAGAATGAGTTTTATCTTTAGGATTATCATAGATTAAAGTGATATTTGAAAGGTTTTTATTAGTAGCCATTTGGCCATAGAAGTTTTTACCACTTAAGAGTTTATAAGTATCAAGATTATAATCATATACATCATTATTATTAAATTTATGCTCTTTAATAACATAAGCATTAGAAGCTTTATCATAATTTGC
>NZ_JAKMPU010000027.1:0-2330 GCF_025771175.1 Campylobacter sp. RKI_CA19_01128 | reverse complement strand
GATATACAAGGTGGTAAAGTAGGTAATAAAAACTCTACTACACATTTGGTGGGAAACTATGTATATATTGATGCAGATAGCACAAATTTACATTCTACTATTAATGTAACAGCCGTAATAGATGGATATATACAAAGACAAATGATAAATTTTGCAAATAGTGGATATAACTTTGGCGATGATGTAATAGTAAATGCAGTAGATTATCAAAACCATATAGGAAATCTTAATTTCAAAAGAGCTTTAACTATAGGTAATATGGGAAATGAAAAAGATAATGCTATAGAGTGGTGGCACTTTGCTAAAGGTTGGAATGAAGGTTTAGGTTATACTAGATTTGTGGATGAGTTTAGACTGGTAGGAGATATAGATTTTGGTGGTGATCAAGGTAAAAATTATGCCAATTATTGCATAGAAGGAAATAACTGCACCAATATGATAGTAGCGTATAAAGATGCTTTTAATAAAACATTTGATGGACAAGGTTATACTTTAAAAAACATTAATATAGATACAACAAAAAATCAAGTATATAATGTAGGAATATTTGGCATTTCCAAAGATGCTAATTTTAAAAATATCAATATAGATTATAACAAAATGGGGATAAAATCTGTTTTTAATGGAGAAGCAGAAAGTCTTAATATTGGTGGTTTTATTGGAAGTTCACTTGGTAGTAACTTTAACAAAATTACCGTAAAAAATATAACAAATATCACAGGAACAACCGATAGCTATAATGTCTTTTCTGTCGATATTGGTGGCTTTATTGGAAGTTCATACAACAACAACTTTTCCAATATTTATTTAGATGGAATTAAAAAAATAAGTGGTTTGCAATTTAAGGGAATTGCTAGTAGTTCTGGTGGTTTTGCTGGTTCAATAGGAGAAGATAGCTTTAATAAAATATCACTAAATAATATAGGTGAAATTTATAGCTATAGTAATGGCGGTGATATGAGTAGTTTTGCTGGTGGATTTCTTGGACGAGGATTTAATGGTGGTGTTTTTAATAATATTTTTATAAACAATATTGGCAATATAATTAGTGAAGATTCAAAAAATGAAGGATCGGTGAAAAGTAGTTCTGGTGGCTTTGCTGGGATATTAAGCGGAGATGCTTTTTTTTCCAATGTTACTTTAAAAATTAATGGTAATATTGGTGGAAGTAGTACGTTTTATGCTGGTGGATTTATCGGCAATAATGCAAATTTAGATCACAACTTTGAAAATATTTATTTATATTTTGATAAAGGTGTAAATATCAATGCTGTAGAAAGTACTGGAAAATTTTTAGGAATAAATATGTCTCCAGCGTCTTTAAATTTCAAAAACATCCATATCTATCACCATGAAAACGATTTAAGCAATGCAACTACCGATCAAAGCTATTGGGATAATACCAATGATAAAATAAACATCCACACTTATAACGATTCTACTCAAAGCGATGCATATAAAGACTTTTTATCTAAAGCTAACACCATAGAAAAACCATCTAAGCCATCTAAACCAACCGATCCAATAGACCCAGCCGATCCTGATGTCATCTTAGATGATGATGATTTATATGCCAATGTTATTATGGAATGGATTATCAATGAAATAAGAGGAGTGGAGCATACTGTAAGTGTTGAAGATCTTAAAAAGCTAGCTGATTTTATTAATGCTTTTAAAGGATTAGATAAAGATTCAAGTGAAGCAGAAATTAAAGCTGTTGTAAAAACACATTTAGGCATAGATGGTGATAAAGCTTTAAGCATAGCTCAAAGTATCAGCTTTTTATTAAACTATCAAGAGCATAATTTTGATGGTAGATTAAGCGAAAAAGCTAAAACTATTTATGATGATATTATCAAGCCAAATGTTAGCAACACTTTAGGGTTAATTTCATATTTAGATAAAAATCAAGCTTATCTTTTAGAACAATATAACAAATACAAAGAGCTAGAGCAAATCTTTAAAGACAAAGAACAAGCTTATTTTACAGCAGAAGCTGAATTTAATAGATTATTAGATTTAGTCAATAAAGGTAAACTAAGCTACAATGATCCTAAATTCACTCAAGCGTTTGATAACTGGCTTAATGCTTATAATTCCTACAATGCCTTATCAAATGATATTAGTGATTTAAATGCCAATGTTGCTAGTATTAATAAAGGTATTGAAAATCTAGGTTATACAAAATTTAGTTTTGCTAAATTTGATGATATTACTAAAATACATTTAGTTGAACCTAAACTTCCTGATATAGATAATTCTCAAGGTGGAGATTTACCTGATTTTGAACAAACTGCTTCACTTAATTTAATAGGTGATGAAGCTGTAAG
>NZ_JAKMPU010000026.1:0-2333 GCF_025771175.1 Campylobacter sp. RKI_CA19_01128 | reverse complement strand
AGTATAGATGGTGGCCATATCAATGGCAAACATAATGATAATGTTAGTGGTGATGCTTTAAAAAATCCAAGTGGTAATAAAGCTGAAAAAATTCATTTAGTAGGGAATGAAGTCAATATATTAGTAGATGGAATTAAATCAGATTCTATTATAGCTAGTGCGTATGTAAAAGGATCTTTACAACAATCTACTACATCTTATTATAACTATGGTGAAAAAGGACTTAATTTTGAGACTGATGAATATAGCAATATAGATAAGACAAATTTAGGCAATAAAAAATTAGTAACTAAAGATAAATTTGAAAAACATGCAACTATAGGTTCTGATGTTGATTGGTGGCACTTTGCTAAGGGGTGGAATGAAAATAAAAACAGCATGAGAGATTTCTTTAGCACCTATAAATTAGTAGATGATATTGATTTTGGTGGTAATCAGGGTAAAAACTATGCCAATTATTGTATAGCTCCTGGGCAATGTACATCTATGATAGTTGGATCTTTAGAGAATAATGCTTTTTCAAAAATTTTTGATGGTCAAGGATTTACTTTAAAAAATATTAATATGGATATAACTAAGTTAGATGATTATATTGGATATATTGGATATATTGGAATAGGTGTATTTGGAAATGCAGATGGTGCTACTTTTAAAAATATCAATGTAGATTATATGGGTGGTGGAATTAATATTGATATAAATAATAATATTTTCGTAGATTTTCGTATTGGTGGGTTTGTTGGTGATGCTAGAGGAGATTTTGCAAATATATATTTAAATAATATAGGAAATATTAAAATTGAAACATTATCAGCAACCAAAGCAATTGGTGGATTTGTTGGAAATGCCAATGGAGATTTTACAAATATATATTTAAATAATATAGGAAATATTATTTCTAATGGCAACGGTGACAATTATATTGGTGGGTTTGTTGGAAATGTCAGTGGAAATTTTACAAATATATATTTAAATGATATAGGAAATATTATTTCTAGTGGTGGTGATTATAGTTATAATCCCACTGGTGGGTTTGCTGGTGAAGCCGGTGGAAATTTTACAAATATATATTTAAATGATATAGGAAATATTATTTCTAGTGGTGGTGATTATAGTTATAATATTGCTGGTGGATTTATAGGCAGACTACATTATGGTTCTTTTATAAATATATCTTTAAATAATATTAATACCATTAAGTCTAGCGGTGGTTATGATGTAGATTATCCCTATGAGTTTACAGGTAGTTATGCTGGTGGATTTATAGGTAGAATAGATGGGCCTGAATTAAAAAAATTTGAAAAAATTTTTTTATTTTTTAGCCCAAATACTTCAATTATTAGTACTTATAATGGAAATGAAAAAGAATATTCTGGTAAATTTTTTGGACATATGCGTAAATATAATGCTAGCAGTGAGATAAATTTCAAAAACATCCATATCTATCATCATGAAAACGATTTAAGCAATGCAACTACTGATCAAAACTATTGGGGTAATACCAATGATAAAATAAACATCCACACTTATAACGATTCTACTCAAAGCGATGCATACGAAGACTTTTTATCTAAAGCTAACACCATAGAAAAACCATCTAAGCCATCTAAACCAACCGATCCTACAGATCCTGATGTTATCTTAGATAGTGATGATGTAATTAGTGCAGAAGATTTAAATAAATGGCTTGATGAAATATTTGCTGGAAATTACTGGGTAGATATAAAAGATCTTAGCAAAATTCAAGGTCTAAGTGAAAGCATAGCTCAAAGCATATCTTTCTTGGAAGCTTTATATGGTCAAAAAGGTATGAAAGAAATATTAGAAGGAATTAGCAATGAGTATAAAAATATTTCTACCAAATATGATAAATTTGCAATTAATAAAGCAAATCTTTTAGCATTTATTAATGATAAATTAAAACCTCTAGTTGAATCTTCTAATAATGCCTTAGCTCAATTAAAACTCATGCAAGAGCAACTTAAAATAGCTATAGCTAAATACAATGACTATGTTAAAAAAATCAATGAAAACCCTGCTATAAAAAATGAGGAAACTTTAAATGCTTTAAAAGCTGAAGTGGATAGACTAAACCAACTTAGCGGAGAATTAGCTACTACTATAGCTAATAATCAAATACAACTAGAAGCTTGGCAAGATAAAGCTAGTACTAATTCTAATGAACATTTTACTATTAAAGGACAATTTGATAATGTAGCATTGTTAATACCTGATTTAGAAAAAGTCACAGTTAATGGCAACGAAAATGACGATTATGAAAAAATCTCTCGCCAAATAGCTAACTTGCAAAAATCAACGCCTGTTTTTGAATA
>NZ_JAKMPU010000025.1:0-2700 GCF_025771175.1 Campylobacter sp. RKI_CA19_01128 | reverse complement strand
AGCATTATCTTGATCTAATTCTCCAAAGTAAAAAGGATTGTTAGGAATTTCACTTGAGCCTGTAAGTAATACACCTTTGAAATAAATTTTAGAATGAGTTAAATCAACATTTTTAACCCTTAAGACTTCACAATCAATCACTTCTTTATCATAAGCAAAAATTATTTCTTTTACTTTTTCAAGAGGCATGAATTTTCCTTAAATTTTTAGTCATTTTATGATAGCTAGAACTCCAATATTTATCGCTTTTTTCTCCTGCTAAAACATTAAAATAAAATTCATTTCTATCTTTTTGATATTCTTGTGAGATATTACCATAATCATATTTATGATAAAGCATTCTTGAAATCATTTCATCTTTAGGTATAAAAATAAAAGGATAAAATTTACTCACACTAAAATTATTATATTTTTGACTCAAATCTAAATCTTGTATCGCAATAGCTTCATAATCATTATCTGCTTTTAAAAGTTTATTTTGTCTATCTTTTCTATCAAAATAAATTAATTCAAAATCACCTTTTATATCTGCACTAAATTTGTTAGTGATAGATTCTAGACAAAGATTTAATTTATTGTATATACTTTTAAGTTGAGAGGCTTTATCATAAAATTTTTTAATACTTTCATAATATCTTTGATTTTCTATATTTTTTTTACAAAAAGTTTGTATTTTCTTTTCTAAATTTTCCTGATTTACATAACATATATAATTATTATCTAGCATAGATCTAGTCCAAGTAATAAAAGCTCTTGCACCTTTTACACTTTGTAAATTATCATCAATATTTTGAAATTTCAAAAAGATGGAGTGAAGAGATTTGATCAAACCAAAGATATCTATCAAATTTCCAGGCACTTTATATTCATCATCAATAAGCTCTATTCCTATATCAGAAAGTTTTTGAATAACCCAAGTAACGCAATTATTTTCAAGAAGTTTATAGGTAAATTCTTCATTGATTGGCTTTTCGCTATTAGGTGTGATTTCTTTTGTGGCTTCAAAATCAGCTTTAATATTTGCAAGTAAGCTTTCATATTGTTCTTTAGAAAGTTCTAAAGTACAGCGATTAGAAGGTTTGAAAGTTTGAGGGCTTCTTAGTTTTTTAATAATATAACAATTTTTATCAATATTGCTATCTAATACATATTGGTTATTGTTAAATACTTTGCCAGGAGATCCTATAAGAGATTCTACAACATTAGCAATTCCGGTTCCAAAACCCCAAAAATCATCATTGAATTCATTAGGTTCTTTAGCTTCATACCATTTTTGATCTATCTTGTCCCATTCTTTATTTTTAAGATATCCTTGTCTTAATTGTTCATCTATTTTATCAAGCTCATCAGGACTTTTGCCTTTAGTAAGTCCTAAGAAAGCGTGGGTGAAATCTAAGCCGTTTCCATTATAAAGATTAACTAATATTTCATATTCTAAAAACTCATCAATATAAATCGTTGCATAATATTTCATTTATAAAATCCTTTCTAATATGTTGCCAGTCCATAAAAAAAGAACAATGTGCAAGCATAACCCAAGGCAAATAATAAAACGCTAAACATAAACTTTCTTTTAAAAATGGATATTAAGAAAAATACTCCTATACCACAACAACCAACAATAAACAAGCTTAAACTAGAAAAAAAAAATGCTAAAAATATAAATACCGCAGATAAAATCAAAGGAATGGCATTATAAATATATAATAAATTAAACATTATGCAAGAATATACAACAATAAATAACTCTATTGCATTTCTATCAAATATTAATAAAAATAAATTCTTATCATATTTACCATAACTAATATAAATGTAGTGAAAAGTTAGAATAATATAAACCACCAAAGCAAGAATCAAGCTACACACAAACCAAGCAATTTGTCCACTTGATATATTGTCTATTCCTTTGCTTTCTAGTTTTGCTTTGAGTTTAGAATAAATAGGAATTTGCAAATTTACTCCTAATATAGATAAATTGTTTTATTATAACCAATCTACTTAATACTTTTAATTAATTTAAATTCTTTGTTTTTAAGATATTCTTGTCTTAATTGTTCATCTATTTTATCAAGCTCATCAGGACTTTTGCCTTTAGTAAGTCCTAAAAAGACATGGGGAATGTTCCAATCCATAGGGTGGATATAAATTGTTGCGTAGTACTTCATAAAATTTCCTTATAAGTGACTAAAAAAATAATAACCAAATATTGCATAACAAATCATAAAAATCAATGATAAAAACAAGCTTAATTTATGTATTTTATAAAAAAAACCAATGATAAAAAATGAAATAATACTCAAAGAACAAAACCCAATAATCAAAATTGATATATCGTTAATAGTATGAGTATCAATATTAAATAACCATTGTATAGGATATAATAACCACCGAAAATCATCGCTTTTTATTAATATAGAATACACAAATGGGGATATTATCACAATTCCAAAACATATGAAACAATCTAATACAAATTTAGCAAAATTAAATTTGTTATTCATAGATATTCCCTTACTATATATTGATTATTTTTTAACATCTTATTGCTTGTAACATTAACAGAATTCATTTTAATTCCAAAACCCCAAAAATCATCATTGAATTCATTAGCTTCTTTAGCTTCATACCGTTTTTGTTCTATCTTATTCCATTCTTTATTTTTAAGATATTCTTGTCTTAATTATTCATCTACTTTAT
>NZ_JAKMPU010000024.1:0-2771 GCF_025771175.1 Campylobacter sp. RKI_CA19_01128 | reverse complement strand
CGATAATGTAACAGGTAAAGACTATATAGTTTCTCAAGTTCCACTTGGTATTGGTTTGACTTTTTCTTTCATGTCAAGAATGGAAGATTCCATTACTAAAAATCATAATATAAGTAGCGAATGGAGTAAAAATCTTTCTAATAGTGATAGTACTGCTTATGCTAAAATGGTTGGGTATGCAGATAGCTTCAGTCAAACTCAATCTGCTATTCAAGCAGTTACTTCAAATAATATGGATAATGTTGTAAATGCTTATGCTAGAGATTTAGCTACAATAGACAATAAAGACTTTAATACTCTTAGTGTTGCTGAGCAAAACACTTACTTTGCAAAAGCAGGAAATCAAATTTCTGATATGATTAAAAATGATCCTGCTTCAATTTCAAATTATGCTTCTCAATATGGAGCAGGTAGTAATGTAGGAGAAAACACAATAGCAAGTCCTAATGCTTTAAATAAAGAATTTACAAATGTAGGTGGTAATACTTTACTAAATCACAATCTAAATCAAGAACAGGTTAATTCTAGAGCAAAAGATATGAGAAGTAATTCTAATATACCAAATGCTAAAGATATTAAAGAAGTTGCTAGTGGTTCAAATATTAATAAAGAAGTTGGAGGTAAGTTGGAAACCGCAGATAAAATATTACATTTTGGCTTAGGCGATAAAAAAAGGAATTTAATTCCTTTTTTATCTCTCGTAAATACCTGTCCCATTTACCAGAGCAAGATCATCATCGATGAAGGTAAATTTATCATCTTTGTAGTAGTTTTCATATTCCTCGTTGGTTTGTTTAAAATATTTTTCTTTTTTAAGTCTGCGCATTTCAATTGCTAAAACGCCGATAAAAAATAAAACAAAGAATAATAAAAATAAATAATAAATATCGTATGAAGTAGTGTAAAGAACAATATTTCTAATTGGTAAAAATAGAATTAAAAAAAGATACGAATATTTTCACAGAAGTATTTTCCTTATAAAAATAAAGAAATATCAATTCTATTAAAACACAACTTACAGATAAGATAATTTTTGTATATCCATCAATATTATCAATAATATGTAAAATATTAAAACAAAACACCATAGCGATAGAACCAAAAAGTAATAGTGTATATAATAACTCTTTAAAAGGATTTGTATTTCCTTTTTTCCTTACCACATTTTCCATAATCTCAACCTCTTGTTTTTGATTTTCTAATTTTCCTATATATATTTATACTTCTTTTAACTCTAAATAAATCATACTTAATTACATTAGCAACAGCACTTAATCTAATTTCCTCATTATCGTGAACTGCGAAATTTCTAGTATCATTTATTCTTTTTAAATCTTTTTTGTCAAATAAAGATAAGATTTCATCATCAGCACTTTCTTTGATTTTTTTTAAAGCTTTCACTGATTTTAATTAGAGAAACAAAAATAAATCTTTGTGCATTTTCATCGTGCAATGTTTTTAATACATTCTCATCTTTGATTTGCTGATAAATTAAATTAATCTCATTTGCAATTTTTTGTAATCTTTTTATGTTCTCTAATCTTATTTCATTTGACATTTAAATTCCTTTACATTTAATATTAAAATTATACCAAAATTTACAATAAAAATCAAGTTTTTTAGTGCTTTTAAATGCCTATTTTATAGTATTTTACAAGGGTTTTTTATATTTTACATTTTTGTCCTTTATAAAGTTTATTTTAAGTGCTTTTTAAGCGTATTTTTTTACACATAAAAGTCCTTTATATATCCCCTAAATGTCCTTTATAAAGTCCATTTTTTCTTTTTTTATTATTTTTTGCTTAAAATCTACCAAAAAAGTGCTTTATTTCACCCCTAAAGGTGCTTTATATATCCCACAAAAGTCCTTTATAAAGTCTTTTTTTAAGCATTAAATATTGATATATTAGTATTTATTCTGTTTTATAATTTAACTTATTAATTTTAACTTTAAAATTAATATTGGTAAGATAAAAAATATTTTTTGTAAGATAAAATAGGTATCATTAATTAATTTTTAAGAATTTAGCGTTAAAATACTAATACAAAAAATAAAGTAGAGTGTTGACCGAACACATTGCGTTACACGCAAGGCGATAACAGACAAGGCAATGACTCTACTTCTTTTTTACTTTCTTTTTAGTATTTTTTAAATAATTTACTATGACTGCCTAGTTTTAAAACATTTAACTCTAGTTCTTCATCATGTTTTTGATAAATCAATAATAAATTAGACTTTACATGACACTCTCTAAAATCTTTTAATGCACCTTTTAATTGATGATCTTTATATTTTGGTTCTAAAATTTCATCGTTAGAAAGCTTTATAATAACTTTATCTGTTATTTTACGCTCTTCGTCGCTTATTTTTTTATAGGCTTTTATAAAATCTTTATGATAATAAATTTTATATTTTGCTATCTTGATAAGCTTTCACAAAATCTTGATGTGAATTAAAGCTTAATGCAGTGTTATCTTTTTTTTCCTTACTAAGCTCTTTGCTTGCATTTAATATCTTATTTTCAAAACTACTTAGTTTAGGTTTAGAAACTTTACATTTAGCATTTATACTTTTAGCTAAACCTTTAAATGCAGGCAAAAAATCTTCACTGACATTTTCAATAATAAGAGTCATGAAATTCCTTTCTCAAAATCATATAATATAATTATATTGTATTTTAATCAATTTAAATTAATTTCTTATACTTATTTTATTGTTTCAATGTGAAGATTAAAAGCACTAAGATAAAATATTATTTTGTGATGATTAT
>NZ_JAKMPU010000023.1:0-2898 GCF_025771175.1 Campylobacter sp. RKI_CA19_01128 | reverse complement strand
TATCAAAATATTATTTAATACGAGTATTCATTAATATACTCGTTATTATTGCTAGGATATAGCTATCCTAGCAAAGTATTTTATAATCCTCCAACCACGCATGGATTCATAGTTTTAGAATTATCACTTACTATGCAAATTTTTCCTTTTTGCATAAGAGAAGCTTCTTCAACTTCATTTTTTTCCTCTTCATCTACAACTGCAGTATTACTTAGTTTGTCTGAATCTTGTTTTTGAAGAGATGATACTACTTGACTAGCATCAGATCCATTACTTGTGTCTCCATTATTATCATTTCCATTATTTGTACTTGGATTTATAATAACAGCACTTAAAGTAGGTGTTTCTGGAGTACTTGAAGAAACGCCATAGGTTCTAAAATTATCTTTGTCAATTTTTATTTGTGCAAGTAAATCTATGTTTTCATCTTGCAATTTTTCATTTTTTTCCAATAAAACTTCAATACTAGCCACAATTAGATTAAGTCTTTTTTGAGCTATTGACAACTCATTTTCATCTAAAAGTCCTTTGTTGATAGAATTTACAAGACTATTGTACTCATCTTGCAATCTTTTTATCTCTGTATTATTGCTAGTTATATCTTCGTTATTATTTTTGATACTGTTTACAGGATTTATTAAAGATTTAACATAAGCTCTTAGTGCTTCACCTTGCTTTAAAGCATCAGAATGTTTATTGCCCGCTTCATCTTTTAAAATTTCAAAAGTTGTTTCAACTCCGCTTTCAAATTTAGAATCTTTAGCATCATTTTTGCTATAAGCTAGTATAAAATCCATACTTTGAACTAAAGAATGTGCCAAATTTTCTCTTTCTTTCTTTGTATATTTACTTTTATCAAGCAAGAAATTACTTAAAAATTCTACCTTTGACTTAGTATCGCTTAACTTATCATAAGCCTCTAAAAATGCTTGCAAAGTATTTAAATCTATCGCATAAGAATGTCCTTTTAAAGAGTTAAAGATATCTCTTACTATACTCTCATAAAGATCATCTTGTGTTAGTGTTGCTTGATCATTTTTTGCTTCTTGTGCGCTTAGGTATTCTTTTTCTGAAGGTTTAATACTATCTTTATCAAAGTTAGAACCTTTAATGCTATTCATTCCATTTTGAAATTCAGGATCATTAAAATCACCCACATTTTTATCTATATATTTATCATATTTACCGGCAGTATCAATAGGATTTCCATAAAAATAAACATTTGTAGTATTATAGTTTATTGTTTCGCCATAATTACTATTATGAGCTATAAATTTTCCATAGTGAGTATTAGTATGATCTTTACTATTAACAATAAACTTTGCATCATCATTATAATGCATATATACATTATTAAACAAAATATCTTGTTTGTTTATACTTTTATCTATGTATATATGCCCTATAAAACCACCAATAATAGAGCCATTATCCGCTTTAGCACGCATATTCCCCATATTTTTTAAAACAATATTATTAAATGCATTATTACTAGTCATATAAGCACTTCCAATAAAACCACCTAAATAATTAAACCAATAAGCTCCATTTACAGTAATCTTATCAATACCATCTATAACAATATTATCAAATGCTTTATCTCCAACTTTAGCGCTTCCAATAAAACCACCAACAGAATTATTGCCTCCACCTAATCCTGTTACATCAATATTTGAAATTTTTCTTATGGTGATATTTTGAAATTTACTATGAGTATCTCTACCAGCAAAACTACCAGCATATACTATATGATCTTTAGATTCACCTTTAATACTATTAATTGTGTCGATAAAAATATTGGTAAATTTAGCTCCATCAGATGATCCAACAAAACCACCTATATTATTGGACTTATTTGCATTATTAAATATTTCACCAATTGAATTAATACCTACATTTGTATAATCGCCTTGTGTTGTCATTCCAACAAAACCACCAACATAAGCATTATCTCCATTAACTTCAATTTTTTTTACATTGCTTAAATTGATATTATTAAATGAAGATTTATAAACATTGCCAACAAAACTTCCAACTCCACCTACGACATTGCCACTTGTTGTTGCTTTAATAATCCCATTATTATAATCAATGGTTATATTTTCAAAAGTAGCATTTTTAGCACTACCAAATATACCTACATATCCAGGTTTATAAGATAATTTTGTAGTGTCTATGATAATATTACTTAAGGTATAACCTTGCCCATCGAATGTTTTATCAAAGGATGTTGTATGTCCTACTATCATATTAGTACAACCAAGCCCATCTATACAATAATTTGCATAGTTTTGCCAATCTTTACCTTCCTGACCTTTACCTTGATTTCCACCAAAATCTATATCATTAGTAAGTTTAAAGGTATTTCCTGCTACATTATTTCTAAAATCAGCTTTTTCATTCCACCCTTTAGCAAAGTGCCACCAGTCAACATCAGAGCCTATGCTAATATATTGATTATATGTTTTTTTAATTTTATTATCTACATTATTAAATTCATTATATTTTCTTTTAGGATCATAGTAATATCCTGTAGCACTTAAGTACAATGTTCCTTTGCCTGCTTCAACATTTACTTTTTGTACTTTTGTAGTTCCTACATCTACATAAACTTCATTGCCTTTTAAATTTAGCTTATTAGTTTCTATTTTGTTTAAGCTTCCTTTGTCAAAACCTGCTTCAAGCACTATTTTGTTACCTTGCAAGGTAATGCTATCAGTTGAATTTATCTTTCCTAAATTTACAACATTTCCACTATTTGGCTTGATTTTAGGCGAAAATGCTTGTGGATTGTCAAAGCTAAGATTTTTAAAAGTATTAAAATCATCATTACTTAAAGTAGCAGTTGAAGCCATAAAATTTTTAGCATTGATAATTGATCCGCTCTTTTCTATAATA
>NZ_JAKMPU010000022.1:0-3353 GCF_025771175.1 Campylobacter sp. RKI_CA19_01128 | reverse complement strand
TAACTTACCAATATTAATTTTAAAGTTAAAATTAACAAATTAAATTATAAAACAGAATAAATACTAATATATCAATATTTAATGCTTATAAAAAAGACTTTATAAAGGACTTTTTGGGGATATATAAAGCACCTTTATGGGCGAAATAAAGCACTTTTTTGGTAGATTTTAAGCAAAAAATAATAAAAAAAGAAAAAATGGACTTTATAAAGGACATTTAGGGGATATATAAAGGACTTTTATGTGTAAAAAATACGCTTAAAAAGCACTTAAAATAAACTTTATAAAGGACAAAAATGTAAAATATAAAAAACCCTTGCAAAATACTATAAAATAGGCATTTATAAGCACTAAAAAACTTGATTTTTATTGTGAATTTTGGTATAATTTTAATATTAAATGTAAAGGAATAACAATGTATAAAAACACTAAATTAAAGATCACTTTTGTTGTGTTATTTGGATTAATTTTAATCAATATAGGTATTTTATTTATAAGCAAAAATGAAATATTTACTAAAACTCTTATAGGTTTAATAGCAACTACTTTCATTTTATATTATGTTTTAGCTTGGATAAATACTATTAAAAGTATTAAAGACAATAAATACATTAAACCAGCTTTTAAAGATATATTATTCTCTATATTAAAAAGTCCTTATTATATAATAAGATTTTTTCTTATAGGTAGAATCAAATATCTCGGAAATAATGAAAACAATTTGTATAAAAAAGATATAAACTATATTCTAGAAAATGCTAGAGCCATAGGAAATGATATAGTTACTCAGGTAGGTAATGTAACTTTTATAGGAAACAAAATGGTTACTAAAATAGGTAATGTAACTTTTATAGGAAATGATATAGTTACTCAGGTAGGTAATGTAACTTTTATAGGAAACAAAATGGTTTTATGGAAATAATACTCCCATAATTCTATGGGAGTTATTTTATTTTGTAATTTCAGCAAATGCGTCAGTAACCATTTTACTTCCTTTGACAATATTACCACCTGTTCTCTTAACTGCTCCATCTTTGAAATCCTTTTCTGTATTTTGCAGACCACTTGATACTTCTTTTTGAGTATTACCACTAGAATCTCCCCAAGTAGTACTTTGTCCTGTTTGATCTTGGTGTCCTTCTTTTAGCGTTTTAACATTATTTTGATATTGATCAGCGTGTTTAGTTGCTGAACCATCGACTTTTGATATGTTACTATTGTTAAACGAAGCAACTTCACCACTAGCGTGATAATTTTTATTACTAATTTCTCCTATATTATTCGATGGATTGTCAAATTCTCCAGCATTAAAATATTTAGATAATTGCTGTGGATTATTTACAGCCCAATTTTGGAAGTCATTCATAGCCATTGTAATAGCATGGTTTTTATTTCCAGTATTCCATGCGTTTGTAATTTCTGTATTATCACCAGATTTTATATAGTCATTAAGCGCTTTAGGAATAGAATTTACATTGACATTTTGAGATAAACTTTCAGTTGAACTATATTTATCAATAGCAGAATGTACTTGAGAAAATTCTTTACCTGTAAAGGTTGAGAAGGCATTATTAAGAGAAGCCCTAACAGATGAATCATTAGAGTAGGTAGAAGAAACATTGTTTGCAAATTCTTTATTCCATTGCTCCATTTCTTTATCTGATAAGGTATAAGTTCTACTAGTTCCATCTTTTTCTGTAACAGAAAATTCACTACCTACTACTACCATATTAGCTCCAGCTTTTAACGCGCCAGAAATTTCACTTGCTTTAGTATCTCCAGCTTGAGCCATTTTATCAAATGCTTTAGTGGCAGAAGCTTTAAATACTTCTTGTGCTTGAGCGTTAATACCATGAGAAGAAGAATGATCAAATGCCATGTTAGCAATATCCTGAGAAGTTCTTCCAGTTTTTAGAGTATCCCCAATTGCTTTTGATACATCATTGCTTGCGCTAGATTGCATTGTCTTAATAGAGCTTGCGTCAAGTCCAGTTATATTTGCAGAATTCACCCCATTATTATCATAGCTTACTTTTGAATTAGTATTAACATCTGTAACAGTATTTCCACCACCAGATATAGAATTAACAGAAAAACTATGATTATCTACATTATACGCCCCTAAACGAGAATTTATACCAGCATGCTTAGCAATAACTTCTTCACCTAAAGGAGTAGCTATTTTGGTTTCAGTAGATAAAGCTTGCTGATTTGTAAAACTTCCTGCACTTCTTGAAGCACCTTGTAGGGTTTGTGATAAAGATGAAGCCACTGACACAAAACCTTGCTCACTAGCTTTAGCTACTGCAAAAGCTAATAATGGAGTAAGCATTACAAGATAATTAATGAAATTGGTTTGCTCAGATATTTGTTTAAAGAAAGATAAACTATTACTCATAGAAAAGCTTAATGAGCCATCTAATAATACTTGAACACTTTTTGATAGATTTAAATCATTGAAATAATTAATAATACTTAATATAGGAGTCCATAAAACTATCCATATACATAAGGTAAAAAACATTTTTATATGTCTAAAATCACCAAACATAATAGAGAGTAAAGCCATAATCCATGATAAACCTATAATTAAAACTGTTAAATAAGCTTTAGCTAGTGGCAAATAAGTTTGAGCCATCATACCTTGAGTTAGCATACTTGACATGAAGTTTTGCTCAGCTACTGCTGTATTTGTAGCTACTGCATTTGGATCAAGTCCTACCATTTTTGCAGTATTAATTAAAGAATCTCTTGAAGCATTAATTAACATAGCTTGCATTAATTGAGATCTTGCTTGTGTAGCTTGTCCTGAGAAAATTTCCCAAACACCCTGCATTGAAGCTCTATAAGCATTTTCATCTTTACTACCTAAAATACGCGCATGGATAGTTTCTATTTTTGGAGCTAAAGAACCTAAATCTTGCTTAATTAAAGCACCTGCTTGAGTACAAGATCTAATATTACCTTTATCTTTTTCCCCAAAATATAAAGTTAATTGACTACCCTGCCCTATTTCAAATAAATCCTCATATAAATTATCACTATGTCTAAAATTAGTATCCATTCTACCTTTATTTAAGTCCATTCCATAAATAACACAGTTTCTAAAAAACAAATCAAGATTTTTTTGTGTTCTAGGGCTAAATTGACTTAATTCTAAATCTGGCAAATCCATAGTAGATCTTAAAGTAAAACCAAATCCAGCATTAGAAAAATTAGTAGATTGTGGAGTAGAATAAAATTTTTCCATAGCTTTAGTAATGGAATCTTCCATTCTTGACATGAAAGAAAAAGTCAAACCAATACCAAGTGGAACTTGAGAAACTATATAGTCTTTACCTGTTATATTATCA
>NZ_JAKMPU010000021.1:0-3440 GCF_025771175.1 Campylobacter sp. RKI_CA19_01128 | reverse complement strand
GGCATTATCTTGATCTAATTCTCCAAAGTAAAAAGGATTGTTAGGAAGTTCGCTTGAGCCTGTAAGGAGGGTGGAGTTTAGGAAGATATAAGCTTGGTAGTTTTGGAGTTCTTCAAAAGTAAAATCTGTCGTTGCTTCTAATTTATAAAGTTCATCATAAATACTTTGACAATCAATGATGCTTTTATTTTCACAAAAGAAATAAATACTTTTTTTATCTTTATGAATAGAATATAAAAAGTCTTTACCTATCATAATTTTCCTAAATAATACCTATTTTAGCTTTTCCATTAAAATACAAAGCTTGTGATATTTTACAAACTCCACCTAAATATTGCTCATCCCAAATTTGATCTTTTATTTTATAACTTTTTGAATTATATCTGTATATTTTTGTTATATTATTAATATTTTCAAGACATTTCATATCTTTATAAACTACAATGAAAATTCTAAATTCCCCAATGGCAATTTTATGAGCTAAATTTTCTTGATTATTAATAAAGGAACAATCTTTTCTGTATTTATTAAAATCATTTTTATCAAGAATTAAAATATATTTTTCTTTTTCATGTGCTTTTAAAATAAAATCTATGATTTTTGTTTGACTAATGGTAGGAGCTTTGTAGCTTGTATAATAATTATCTCCAACCTCTTCTAAAATATCATTTGTTTCTTGCATTATGGTGGCTATTAATGAAAGAAAATATTCAAAATGGTTGATTTTTTCTGGAGAGCTTCTTAAAAGCCCAAGAGGTCCATTTTTAAGAGCGAAATTTTTATTATTAATAGCATTATTTTTTAACACAAAAGTTTCTGTATATATTTGAATATTTTTCATAAAATGATTAAGATACTCTATACATTCACTAAAACTTTTATCTTTGACTTTGCTATGGTTAGCATCTAATTCTAAAAGATAGGAGTAGAAGTAAAGAGTTTGAGTTAGGGGGATTATGGAGTGAGAATCTTTACCCGTATAGATAGGCAGTCTATTGTGTGAGCCATATTGAGCAGAAGCGATGATTTCAATTTTACCATTATCATAAATATGAGTGATTTTTTCTGAAACATCTATAGTGTATTTTCCTAAAAGATCTTGCATAATTTTTATTGTATTAGGGTTGATAGCTATATTAGGAAAATTCCAACCATAAATACTAGGGGCATTAAAGGTATAAACTTCGTTAGGGCTAAAAGATAATTTGTCTTTATATTTAATATCGCAATATATCAAAGCCATTTGAGCTAAATACCCACCCAATGAATGTCCTACAAATATAATGCTTTTGTGTTTATTTTTGATTATTTTATTTACTTGTTCTAAAAATTCTAAAAGAGAAGAAGATTGGAGATTGCCATTGAGGGATAGAGTTATGTCTTGAACTATATCTTGAATCGAGCTAATAAAATTATCAGCTTCAGTTCCCCTAAATCCTACCACAAATTTATCTTTTTCTTTATCATAGAACAAAGTAGCGCTAAAACCACTTAAAGTGTTAGGCTGATGAAATTGAACCTCATATCTTTGAGAGAAATTCCTAGCTTGTAATTCTCCAAATTCTCCATTTAGTTTATCAAAATTTGTCTTTTCATCAAAGAAATTTAATATTTTTGATTGCCAATCATTATCTTGTCTTAAATTAATCAATACTTTTTTATCTTTATATTTTTGACTGACAACATGTTCTAAATTTACTTTTATTTCTCTATAACCTCTAATAGAATTTTCTTCTTGAATTTTTTCTTGATTAGAATCTAACTCAAATATATTTCTAGTATTTAAAAAATCAAAATAAAAATAACTAGCTTGTGCAAGTTCTGCATAATCTTTTAAATTATTGATTTGAGTTTTCATTTTTATTTCTTTTAATTAAATAAATTATTGCAAATATTACAATATGTATCACAATAATAATTAAGTACAACTTAAAATTACTATTATTTCTATTAATCAGTAGTAGCAACAAATAGCAACAAATAGCAACAAATAGCAACAAATAGCAACAAATAGCAACAAATATATTTTTTGTATTTCTTGCTTTTTTATAAATCAAATAACAAAAATAAGGCAACAATGGAAAAAGATAAAGTATAACAAGAAAAAAGAATATTTTAGTAAAAGTTGCATCATATCCCATATAATAACCTAAAATAGCCCCAAATCCCCAAATTATAATCCAAATAATATATAGATTTTTTAGTATTATCACACTACTTCCTTTTTTGTTGAAATTTAAATTATTATTAAAAAATCAAAAAAACCAATCTATACAAGTTTAGCATAATTTTTGAGATTGTTAATTTGAGCTTTATTACTCATTTTTTAAATCCATATAGAAAATAAAAAGATATAAAAAAATGTATAAAAAAATACAAAATAATAAAGAAAAATAATAAGAAAGTTCTTTTCTAAATTTAATAGATATTATTAAAAATAATATTGTATAAATACCTAATATTATTACATAATTAAAAAATCCCCCCGAAATAAAGAAAAATAAAGAAAAATAAAGAAAAATAAAGAAAAATAAAGAAAAATAAAGAAAAATATTTTTGGATTTAATAGTTTCTTGTAGTGTTAAATATGATATGTAAGGTAACAATGGATAAGAATATATAAAAAATGCAATCTTTAACATATCACCAAAAATTCTATATCACTAAAATAAGCATATAAAGAACTAAACAAAAAAATAATTCCCCAAAACATCCCCCAAGCAATGTATATTTTTTTTAATAAACCCATTTATTTTCCTTTTTATATTTTTAATAAAATTATCCTACTTTTTAAAAATCAAAATATAATTACACTAGGAACCATTCCAACCATAAACACTAGAGGCATTAAAACTATAAACTTCACTGGGACTAAAAGATAGCTTGTCTTTATATTTAACATCACAATATATCAAAGCCTCACTTAAAGTGTTAGACTAATGTTTTAAAATACAAAATCAATAGTTCTTTTACTCAGTGCATCATTTAACCCTACCCTGCTAATATCATTATCCAATGTTATTTCTTTACTATCAAAACAAGTATTTATAAGAGAAATACAATATTTAGGTTCTATTTTAACTATTTTATTTTGTTCAAAACGAGCTTGTATAGCACAAGCATAAGCTGTGTTTGTATTTTTAGGTTTTACAATATCTTCCCCTTTACTATTTTTCATAACAATATCTTGCTTTAATTTATCACCAAAAGTAAGTTTATCTGCTTTATAAATATTATTCTTTTCATCTTGCTCTATATTTTCCCAAACATATTGCAACATAACATAACTAGCATCTTATATTAGCATAGTCTTTGATTTGAGAAATAAGTTCTTTAGGGTTCATCAGTAACTTTGTCCTGTATATTTTTCATCACTTTTTATAAATTTATTATTAGTAAAATAATGAAAAGATCCTCCTCCTGCACTTTTACGACTAATG
>NZ_JAKMPU010000020.1:0-3733 GCF_025771175.1 Campylobacter sp. RKI_CA19_01128 | reverse complement strand
AAAATGTGTTATAATGTATTACAAATAATACAAAGGTAAAATCATGAGAACAATATCGTTAAGAATTAGTGATCAAGAAGATATTTTACTAAAAGAATATCTAGCAATTAATAATTTGCAATTATCAAAATTTATAAGAGATACTATTTTAGAAAAAATAGAAGATGAGTTAAATTTAGATGAAAATAAAATTTTAATTTCACTCAAAGAAGCTAAAAAAGATAATATTTATAGCTTTGAAGAAGTATTTAAAAATGTATGAGATAAAATTCTCAAGTAGTGCCAAAAAATCAATTGAAAAACTTGATCAGCAAGTAGCAAGAATTATTAAGAGCTGGATTATTAAAAATCTAATAGAATCAGATAATCCAAAAAAATTAGCAAAAGAACTTAAGGGTAATTTAAAAGGTATTTATAGATTTAGAGTGGGTAATTATAGAATGCTTGCTGAAATTAATGATAATGAATTGTTTATTTTTGTATTCGAAATAGGACATCGAAGAGAAATATATAAGAAATTTAAAAAATAAATTTCTCAACTATACATTAAATTATTTGTATCATAATAGAAAGAAAAAAGGAAGTAAAATGGAAAAACTATCCCAAGAAGAAATACAAAAAGCTATGAGAGAATGTGTAGTAAGTTCTTATACTTATGATCCAGCTAATCCTAATGGTTATTCTCAAGATTTATTTGATGTAGAAAATGAAGTTTTTGCTAAAGATTATGAGTTTATAGAAAAATGTGGTTTAGATGATATGGTAAAACACAAAGAAAGTGGTTGTGTTTTTAAAGTTTTTTACAAACAAGATCACAAAGTTAGACTTCTTAGAGTTAGTAATATGCAAGCAATGAATAGTTTTGAAAGCTATAGGGGTATAATGGCAAAAATAATAGGTTTTAAGCCAGAAGATCAAGAGTGATAAGGCAAACGGTTTTTAAGAAGTTTAGTGAATTTTTAGAAGAACATCATATTTTTCCTATAAATTCTAATATAGGAAAAGAGATATCTAAAAATTTTATCTCATCTAATGATAATATAGCAAATATAGCACTAATAAAATCAATAATAAAAATCCAAGCACATATATAAAAGAGTTGCTAAATAAAAAAATACAAGATAATCAACAAGAACAATTTTTTAAAGATTTAGAAACACATTTTATAACAAAAGATATGGTTTAATATTTATGTAATGATGATTTTGAGAATTTTATTATTAGTCGAACAGCTTTAATTTATGATTATATGAAAAACATTACTTAAATTCATAGGATAACTATGTTATCCTAACTATAAAATTGTATTTCAACAAGATATAGTAAAAACTTTAAATAATTTTTATTTTAAGCTTTCTAGTATAAAATTCATCATAATCCAAACGCTTGAAAGTATAGTTACTGTAGTTGCTACTGCAGTACCTAAAAGCCAATAAAGTACTTTTTGCTTAGCGCTAGAAATTTGTTCTGAGAATTCAGTTTTAATTTCAGCTATTTTGGTGTTAATAATTCCTTCTAGTCTTGCAACTTCAGAATAAATTAAACTTTCCAATCTTTTAATCTCTGATTGAAATAAATCTTTACTTACAAGCTCTTGTCTTATTTCTTCTATAGCTTGATTTTTAAGATTTTCAAAATCCAATCTTGGAGTAGCTGCTCTATCATTAACAACTTCTTCAAAAGCTTTAATTAATTTTTGTGATTGCTCAGGATTAGAAAAAATACTTTCTAATAAAGCTTTAAAACTTTCATTAAGTATATACTCTTTTTCCTGAGCCATAATATTTCCTTGCATATTCAATCCTTTGTCATTATAACACAATTTGTGATAGGTTATTTATTTTATATATCAAGCTTTTGTATTTAACTTATATTAAGCTGTTTTATACTAGATTGTAGGCATTTTCAATGTTTTTTGCGCATATTCACTATATGCAACTTCAACTATAAAAGGTTTATCGCCAACAGTTCTATAAACTTCACAAATTGCAACCAAATCTTGAGCGTATTGCCATTGATTATTCACTAATTTTGGATAGTTTTTAATCTCGCTATAAGAACGAATACCACCAAATTTTCCGCTTTTATGAACAATAGTTAAAAAGCCATCTCTGCCCACTAAAGGTTCTATTTTTTCAACCCACACATCTTTACCATTTTTTGTAACTTTTGCCCTATGAGGAACAAAAAATACTTGGTGCAAGAAAGGATCTAGATCATATTTAGTTACAACACTAAGGTAATATTTTATTTCTGTTTTATTACTCCCAACTTATAGGGTGTGTTAAAAGCTAAAGACTAACTTTTTCTTTCATTAATGTATTTATCGTTAAATAATGAGCTACTAAAACCAATGTGCCAAAAATAAGAGTGATAGCGCCGATTAAAATAGCTATATTATAACCATCCATTCTCTCTTATTTTCTTTTAAAAAAAGATCAATCTTTAAGAAAGATCGATAATAGTGCAACTATCGCCCATTTGCAAACCATAAAGACTATTTACAAATAATCCTACGCCAATAGATTCTATGAATCTTAAGATTACTTTTACAGGTTTTTTATAAATAATGCTTTTTAAATTTTTATTTATATTGTTATTTTGCAATAAAAAATAAAAGCTAAAAGATATAAACATGCTTCCAATAATAAAATATCAAAATCAATTATTTTTTATTATTATCGATTTTTTTATCTTTATCAAAGTCATAAAATGTCACAAATATGGCAACTGCTATTGCAAAGGCTAATACAATATATTGTCCCATTTTATTTCCTTTTTTTGTTATAAAAATTATTAAATTAATATATTATCTAATCAATTTTAAAAATACAATATTATTTTTTTAATTATAATATTTCCAAAGATCTAGCTTTTATCAAATTTGTGTTATATCCATAGTTGCTTTGTTGATATTTTTGGTATTTGCGAAATCTACAAATTTCTACTAAGAATAGTTTAAATAATATGTTTACAAAAAAAATTATTTATAAGTTATAAAGTCTATTTTTGATATATTCTTTATATTATTAGCTTAGGATTTTTAATGGGTGCAAACAAAACTACTTTTGAAATTATCTTAGAAAAATTAAAATAAGTAAAATTAAATAATAAAACAAAAGGATAGATATGTTTAAAAACGAAGAATATATAAAGCAGAGAAAAGCCTTATGGATAAAAAGTTTTGAAGCTTTTAAAGATGATGAAGAATTTCACAAAGAACAGTTAGAACTTGCCAAAGCAGGAATAAATGATGGATTTGAGGAAGATCAATTATATAAATTAAACCAAAATTGTAAAAAAAGACAAAAAAACTTACTCATAAATATTTAAATTGTTTTAGCTAAAAAAACCAATTTCAGATATTATTGATTAATCTGTATATAATCACAATATAAAAAAAGAAGCAGAGTTTTTTTAAATACCATTATATTGTTCTAATAATTTTCTAAAATAATATAGATTACTTTGAGTTAGATTATTTAGTGAATTTTTATCAATCTCACGCTGATCATTGCAAAAAACAGCGATATTACAAAAATACTTTCAGCATTTTCTATACATCCACCTTTATTTAATATTTGAGAATATAAATCGTTAGTATAGATGATTTAAAATTCTTACTATCGCTATATCCTAATTTTTTATAAAAATTTGTTTTGTTATTTTTACTATTATCTACAAAATGAAATCTAAGCCAATCTTCAAAATCATCAAGAGTAAGAAATAAATG
>NZ_JAKMPU010000002.1:0-239838 GCF_025771175.1 Campylobacter sp. RKI_CA19_01128 | reverse complement strand
GAAATTTTATAATAATGACTTAGCTAGAGTTAAGTTTTATGAAAAATGTGGCTATGGTTTTATAGATGAAAAAGGGGAGATAATCATAAATACTGAATATGATAAAATTAGTTATCATAAAGAAGAAGAATTAGTAAAAGTCAAACTTAATGAAAAATGGGGCTTTATAGATAAGCAAGGAAATTTAGTTATAGAAGCAAAATATGATGATATTTGGAATTTTAATGATGGTTTAGCTGGAGTTAAGCTTAATGGAAAATGTGGATTTATAGATAAACAAGGAAATTTAGTTATAGAAGCAAAGTATGATTGTGTTTGGGATTTTAGCGAAGATTTAGCTGGAGTTAAGCTTAATGGAAAATGGGGCTTTGTAGATAAACAAGGAAATTTGGTTATAGAAGCAAAGTATGATTATGCTTGGGATTTTAGCGAAGATTTAGCTGGAGTTAAGCTTAATGGAAAATATGGCTTTATAGATAAGCAAGGAAATTTAGTTATAGAAGCAAAATATGATATGGTTTGGATTTGTAACGAAGGTTTAGCTAATGTTGTACTTAATGGAAAATGTGGTTTTGTAGATAAACAAGGAAATTTAGTTATAGAAACAAAATATGATGATGCTTTAAGCTTTAACGAAGGTTTAGCTGGAGTTAAGCTTAATGAAAAATGGGGCTTTGTAGACAAGCAAGGAAATTTAGTTATAGAAGCAAAATATGATGGCGTTTCAAACTTTAACGAAGGTTTAGCTGGAGTTAAGCTTAATGGAAAATGTGGTTTTGTAGACAAGCAAGGAAATTTAGTTATAGAAACAGAGTATGATATTGTCTTGAATCTTGTTGGTGATTATGAATATGATTACATGGGTTTTGCAGATATAGATGAAAATTGTTGTTATAGTGAGATACTAAAATTTGATACGAATTTATTTTTACTTAAAAAAGGCGAAGAATTAAAACTAAAAAACCTAAATTAATTTAAAATATTTGTGTGCTTGCTTATAATGCAAGCTTATAATAATTTAGATTTAATCCATAATAAAAGCGAAGCTATGAAAAGTTTTGAAACTATGCAAAATATGGATGAAAACGAAAGAAAAGCTCTCCGCCAAGCCTTACTAGAATACTGCAAACTTGATACTTTAGCCATGGTAAAAATTTTAAAACATTTAGAAGAGCTTGTAAAATAATAACTATATTAAAAGTTACTGCTTAGAGTTTTTATATCAATCTCTAAGCAAAAATCATCAAACTAGACAGCAGTAGTCTATAAAAATACATTATAATAAAATATTATATCAATCAAAAAAGGAAAACATGTGAAAACAACACTTTTAAAACTTGCCAATAAAAAATCTATTATGCAACTAAAACAAAATAATAACAATTTAAACAATGCTCACCACTAAACAACCTAAAAGCACCTTCACATATCAAAACTTTGATATAGAATATCATGGTTTTGGAGTGCTAAATGCAAAGAAAATATATTATATAAATTTAAAAATACACAATACAAAAAATCAGCATATTGTTTTTAAATCAATTCTAATTGATTCAAACGCACAATTTATAAAAGAATTAAAAGGAAGTATCAATTCCAAAAGCTTTTATAATGGTTTATTTAGAATATATAATGGAGATGAAAATAGCTTTGTAAATAAAAAAGGAAATATTATAAAAATAAATTTTCCTTATAAAATTGATGAAAATATTACAACACAAACTAAATTTAAAAACATAAAAAAATATAAAGAAAATTTAACAACTATTTGTTTAAAAGATAAATGGGGTTTTATAGATAAAAAAGGGAATTTAATCATAGATGCAAAGTATGATAATGCTTATGATTTTAACGAAGGTTTAGCTAGGGTTGAGCTTAATGGAAAATGTGGTTTTATAGATAAAAAAGGGGAAATTGCTATAGATACTAAATACAATAAAACCAAAGACTTTTTTCAAGGAATGGCTGCAGTTGAAATTGATAATAAATGGGGTTTTATAGATAAAAAAGGGAATTTAGTCATAGAAGCAAAGTATGATTTTATAGATGGTTTAGATGATGATCTAGCTTTTTTTGACATACAAGGTGCTTCAAAAATTGGATTATATTTAATATTAAACAAAGAAAATATCGTGAGTTATTTTCACGATGGATTAGCTTCAATCTTGATTAATAAAAAATTTGGTTTTATAGATAAAAATGAAAAGCTAATTATCAAAGCACAATACGATGAAGTAAGTCATTTTAACAAAGGTTTTGCCAAAGTTAAACAAAGTGATAAATGGGGTCTTATAGATAAAAAAGGAAAGATTATTGTAAAAATCAAATATAATCAAATCATAATACTAGATAACAATCTAATATTAGCAATAAAAGATAAGATAGTTAATATGATAAATTTAAAAATCAAAAAAACCATAAAAATAAATGTTTTAAAATACATTAACTTCGATTGTTAAATGTATTTTAAGCACATTCTTTTAAGATCAAATTTTACTCTTTCAACTCTAGCAACCTTAAAATTCTCCAGCCTATATCCTTGCTTATACATGCAATTTGTCTTTGAGAAAAAGGATTAAGGGTTATTTTTCCGTTGTATTCTAAGTAAAATTTATGTCCATTTTTACTAAGCTCGTAAATTCCATTACCCAAATCATTTACATTTTCAAACTGCAAATCAAGCACAAATTCTCCATTTGTGTTAATAAAACCCCATTGATTATCTATACAAACTTGTGCCAAACCTTCTTTAAAATCAAACGCCTCATCAAAATACTCTTTTATAACAATATTTGCATTTTTATCCACATAAATAAAACCATCACTTGTTAAAACTAATGCCAAACCACAACTAAAACAAGACATATACTCATACTCATGCTCACAAAGTATCTCATCATTTTGATTGATCAAAAAATATCTATTGTCTTTTTTTACACTTGCTATGCCTTCGCTAAAGCTATTTGCCTCATCGTATTTTGCTTCTATGATGATTTTTCCTTTTTTATTAATATAGCCGTATTTACCATCTTTTTTTACTACAGCCAAACCTTCGCTAAAGCTAATTACATCATCGTATCTTGCTTCTATGATGGTTTTTCCTTTTGTATTGATAAAACCCCATTTTCCTCTCGCACAAAAGGCTGCTAAATTCTCACTAAAAAACCTAAGCTCATCATACATCACATCGATGATGATTTTGGCATTTTTATCTATAAAGCCGTATTTATTAGCTATCTTTACGCAAGCTAATCCACCAACAAATTCTCCAACTTCATCAAATTTAGCTTCACAAATTAACATCCCATTTTGATCCATGAAACCAAATTTAGAATTTTCTAAAAACAAAACAAGCTCATCATCAATAATCTTCATAAAATCAAAACTATTCTTACTAAGCTCATTTTTGTTTTTATCTACCAAAGTATATTTAGTCCCTACCCTGACTTTGATCATATCTTTGGCTATAAATTTCACATCCTTATACATAGGTTCAAAAATGCAATTTAAATTTACATCAAACAAACCATACAAAAACCCATCAAACACTAGCAAATACTCATCATTTATCAAGCTAATATCATCAAATTTAGCCTCTAAAACAAGCTTTGCAAATTCATTCAAAACTCCACATTTAAACTTGCCATTGATCTTTTGCTTGTATAAAAATAATCTTTCATTTAGTCTTTTTATACTTAAAAACTCAAAATCACTTAAAAAATTTCCATTCTGATCGATCAATGCAAACACATCGCCTTTTTTGATCTTAAAAAGCTTATTACTAAGTCTTATAATGCCATCATATTCAGTCTTTAAAATGATATTTGCTTGAGTATCTATGATGATATTTTCATTTCCTTGTCGCAAAAGCGCATAATCATTTGAAAAACTACAAACATCATCATATATAAGATCCACCACCACTTTAGCTTTAGTATCTATAAAACCCCATTTGTCATTTATCATAACACCTGCTAAATTTTGACTAAAATTTAAAACCTCATCATATAAAAAATCACAAATTAATTCTCCACTGCTATTTATAAAGCTAT
The DNA here is from genome assembly GCF_025771175.1 of Campylobacter sp. RKI_CA19_01128. Lineage (NCBI taxonomy): Bacteria > Pseudomonadati > Campylobacterota > Epsilonproteobacteria > Campylobacterales > Campylobacteraceae > Campylobacter > Campylobacter sp. RKI_CA19_01128. The sequence continues at coordinate 235,786 of NZ_JAKMPU010000002.1, read as the reverse complement.
ACTTGCCAGCTTTTTTTACCGCTGCAAAGTCATTTTGAAAATCTCTTACATGATCAAATTCATCATCGATAACAATCCTAACTTCTTTCATCACTTTCCTTTGTAAAATGAAATTGTATTAGAATTTTATAGACTAAGATTGTCTATATTTTATGCTAGAATATCATTTTAAAAATATGGAGGAAAAAATGAAAAAGGAAAAAATGCCAAATCAGGTTCCATTTAGTTTTGAAGATTCTCCCTTTGAAAGCAAAGAAGAGTATCTAGAATTTATCAAAAATATGCCTAAAATAGCTACTTTAGATAAGACTTTGATAAAAAAATCAAGAGAGAAAAATTTAGCAAATAAAGCCATTTCTTACATACAAAGAAAAACTAATCTAAGCTACAACAATGCTAAAATTTTAAAAGATATCTTATCAAAAGAGTATTTTCGTAAGATAAGAAGCAAAAACAAAGTCCTTGCTAAATTTATGAAAAGATAAAGCCTAAGGCTTTATCTTAATTGCTTTTGAAAGAATTTTTTAGAATTTTTAACATTTGGATTTTGTGTTTTTTAGCTTTTACAAAAGTCCAAGTAATTTCATCATTATCTTTAGCTAGTGCATATATAAGCCATAGTTTTAAAGATATAACTGCTTTTTTAGTATCATCTATATATCTTTTTTGAAAATCTCTATACTTACTTGGCACATCTTGGTTATTCAAAGATGAGTTAAAACTAGAGCTAATAAGAGCTAAATTTCCAAAATTGTCTACTTCTCCCCATCCTTGTGCTTTACTCTGTGCTTGCACATGCTCTATGGAATTTAAATTTCTAAAATAAAAATTATCAAATTTTATCTTATCCGTTTCTTTACCACATATTTTAACTTTATTATTATTATCAACTTTAGCATCTTTCCACAAATAATACTCCAAACGATAAAACCAATAATGCAAAGTCGCTGTTCCTTGATCTAATATGCATTTTTCTTTTTTGAAAAAATTATCTATTTGAAAGTTTTCATCATTTTTCTTTTGTGAATCTTGTAAAATTTCATTAACTTTACTAATTAAATCATTATTTTGCAGTTGCTCTTTAGCTAAAGCTGTGTCTAAATTTTCAAGGAAAGATATTAGATTTTTCTGATCAACATTTTTATCGCTTGTGATAAAATCATCAAAATTAATATTACCATCTTTTATTTGTATTTTATTGATTATATTTTCATCATCGCTTAACTTATCAAATGAAAAGTTAAATTTGATCTCTTTATATAATTTATCTAAAAATTTCAAAAACGGAGTAAGCCAGTGATGATGATTATTAGACATACCACTTCTTGCTACGCGTAGATAACTTTGCACCATAGCAAGATCATCAAAATCTTTACTTATTGTGCATGTTTTATTTTCCTTATCTAATTTTCTAATCTTATAAGAATTTTCCATATCATCTTGACTTTTAATAACAAAATAATCAAATAAAATTCTATATTTTAAAAGATTTTCTATGAAATTTTTAGCTTCTTTTTCTTCTATTTTTATAATCTCTAAAAGCTTATTTTTATCTATAGCAATATCTTTTTTATTGCAAATTTTATAAACATGCAATAAAAAAGTAGGAAAATCCACTATGGATTTAAATTTAGATTTATCTTCATCATCATCTTTTTTTGTAATTTTTTGTTGGTAATTTCCTATAATCTTCTCAATAGTATTTTCATCTCCATTGCTTTCATTTAGCTTAGAAATCTTTCTATCACTAGCTTTTTGAAAGATGTAATTGTCCATTTGTGAGCAAATATCCCATATATGAGCATAAAGAGTTCTCTTGCTTTCATCTTCATTAATAAATTTAGAAAGCAATCTTGCTTTTAAAATTTCATGTTTTTCTAGTTGTTTGCCGCGGTTATTCATACGGATAAAAAAGCGATTTAAGTCAGTATTTTGGGCTAATTCTACAAAAACAAATTTTACATTGTTATAAATAAAATTAGAAAAATTGTTATAAATAAAATTAGAAAATTCATCGGAAAATTCATTAGTATTTTCTTTGATATTCTCTTCAAACCAATTTACTATAGTTTCTAAAGCTTGTGGTATGTTTTGGCATATATCCTGTGGAAATTTTTTAATTTCTTGTAAAAAAATATTATTTTCTCTCTCATTATTTTGATTATCTTTACAAAATTTAGCAAATTCTTTTAGAACTTCTTCTTCTTTTTCTCTTATAGGCATGGAGATTCTAAGTTTATCACTTTGCATTATAAATTCTTTCCACTTTGGCTGATCGCTTGGATTTTTATAAGTTGGATTTTTATAAGAAAGAAAAAATCCTATCAAAAACAAAGTTGTTAAGCGTTGTTGGCCATCTATGAGTAAATATTTAACATCACCTTTCTGATCTTTTTTAACAGATTTTTTACTTACCACTACATTACCGATAAAGTAATTTTCATCTTTCTTATTTTCATCAAATTTAGTTTTTATATCATTAAGTAAGGTTTGTATTTGCTCTTTATTCCACTCATATAGTCTTTGATAAGGTGGAATTTCAAAAAAAATTTCTTCTACTCCACTAATATTTTTAATATTTGCTTTATTATTCATTACTTATTCCTTTCCTTGTTTTTATATTGCACATAATGCAATGGAATATTTTTTTCAAGATTTTTATTTTTATAGTAATTTTCAATAATATTCAAGTAGTAGTTTCTTTTTGCTTTTTCAAGCATATTTTCATTTTTTTTATAAAATTCTTTTTCTAAAATCATTTTTTCTTGGATAAAATCAAGTAAATTTTGCTCTAATTCCTCTTCAAAAGATACAAAATACACTTTTTCTAAAAATTCTAAAGCATATTTTTTTTGAATACCTCTAGTGATTTTTATATTATAAAATCTTGGACTAAAAGTAGCTCTTGCAAGCAAGGCTAAAAAATAATCACTATTGCCATTTGGAAATTTAGAAAAATAAATCATCGTAGCAATTGCATAAACAGATCTGCAATATAAAAAAGTATCTATATTTAGACTTTCATAAATTTCATTTTGTTTTATAACTTTATTAAAACACTCATTATATTTAAACAAATACTCAAAAAAATCCACCCCGTTAGCAAAACTACTTAAAATTCCTAAATCTTCCTTGCTATAAAGGAATTTATCGCTAAAAAATTCTTTACAAAACTCTTCATATATTTGTTCTGTTTTAATTTCATCTACTCTAATGTTTTTATTTTTTAACCATGCTCTAGCAGGTGCTAAAAGCTCATCAAATAAAATAGTGATTTTCCTTTCATCTTTTGCAAGATTTTCAAATTTCCTTGCATAATAACCTAGCATACCACCTTGATTTTTCTCTAAAGAATGCAAATGAAAAGCCTTTATAAGATCGTATGATTTTAAGTCTTTTCCTTTTGAATTTGCACTATCAAAAAACAAAAACGCATCATCTTCACTTGGAGCTAAAACGCAGATAAATTCTATATTTTTTAAAAGAAATTTTAAAAACTTACGTTTTTCATCACTATAACTTTCGAAATAAGCTTTTATATACTCGTAATTTTCTTTGATATGGTATTTTGACTCATTATGAGAGTATTCAACATTATTTAAAAAATTACATTTACATAAAACTCTTAAAATCAAAGCCAAAGTAGTAAGGCGTTGTTGGCCATCTACTATATTAAACTTTTTTTCTGTATTTTCTGTATTTTCTGTATGCAATATCAAACTTCCTAAAAGATATTTTTGGTTTTTGGTATCTTGTTTGTTTTGATTTTTATCTATTTGTTCGCTTATATCTTTTAAAAGAATTTTAACATGCTTTTTCTCCCAAGTATAAGGGCGTTGATAATCAGGTATGTTTAAAGAAAAATTATTTTCTGAAAATATCTTTGATTTTTCCTTATTTTGATCATTTTCACTACCCACTTTACCACGCACCAACTCTTTCAAACTCACAACGCAAGATTTTACTTCGTTTTCTTTTTCAATCATTTATAGCCTTTCTAAACTTTAAGCTTATTATATCAAGCTATCTATCATTTCCAAAGCTTCCAAAGCTTTCATCTTAAGCCCTATGCCATTTCTAAAAAACTTTGGAAAATCACACTCATTTGGATTGATCCTCAAAAGTGTTCTAGCTTTGCTTTTTTTACAAAAATCCTCGCCAAACATACGCATACTAGGCACAGCTTTACCAGCTCCAAGCTCTATAAACAAGATGTTTTTATCCTCTAAGGGTTTAAGCCAGTTTTTATAACTTTGCTTTTGTAAAAAATAACGGCTATCATTAAAACTACCATCATTAAACATCAAGATATTTGGCCTTGCCAAGCCTTGACATCTAGGACATTTTGGCAAAGATAAAGCTTTGAAATTTTCCATATCTATATCTAATTCCTCTTGCATTTGCCAGATCAAATCACCACATGCATAATTAAAACATTGCAAGTAATTTATATTTCCATGAAATTCATAAATTTTATTCTCATCAAAGCCAGCCTTTTTAAAATGCCCATCTACATTAGTCGTAACGACATAATAATCTTGTTTGCTTTTTGCAAGTTTTAAAAGTATCTCATAACCTTTATGTGGCTTAGTATCTTTATACAACTTAAATCTATGTCCATAAAAAGCCCAAGCAAGCTGTGCATTTGTATAAAAATTTGTAGGATTAGCCATGCGTTCAAAGTCTATACCTAGTTTTTGCAAATGCGGATAAGCTCTCCAAAAACCTTCTTTTCCTCTAAAATCAGGCAAACCACTATCTACCCCCATGCCAGCTCCAGCTGTGATGATGATTACCTCTGCTTTGTCTAAAGCTTCTTTTATATAAGTTTGTATTTGCATTTTTTACCTTTAAAAATTTTCATAATCAAATTTCCTAGCTTCATGTAGCTCTTTAGCTACTTCAAGGCTCATTTCCCAAAAAACTGCATTCATAGATTTTGGCATGCAGTTTTCATCTTCGTATTTTTTGTTTATAGCCTTATAAACCTCATCATTTTCCTCACAATCAACAGCAAGACTACCTAAATAAGGATACGACAAATACCCCACTGGAGCCGTATCAAATACCATAGTTAGTTTTGTTTTTGGAAAATTTTCTTTCATAAAAGCTAAAAATTCATCTCTAGCTTTGTAATCTGTCTTGTCTTTGTCAAACAAATCACTATGTTTTGTTTTATTGACATGAAAATCATTGTTTGGAGTGTTAAAACACATCCAAAAAGATTTTTTACCTTTTTGGATGGTATAATCTTGAATAGTCTCAAGCGCTAAAGCCATTTTTTATCCTTTTTATATTGTATTGATATAATTATACTATATAAAATGGACTTTCAGTGTCTATATTTTAACCTTTACATTTTTGAGCTATCACATCCATAGCTTCTTGCGAGAGAACAAAATTTGTATGATAAAGCAAGCAACTACCCATATCAAGTACTTTTAGCACAAGCTTTTTGTTATTAGTATCTTTTGGATTGTGCCTTGTATTAGCTAGATCATAAATTTCATACACCATATCTTTACTAAGCTTGTTAATATCAAGTTCTATGATATTTTCTTCAAATTTCATAGGCTCTTGGGTAAATTCTTCTTTGTTTTCTTTTTTTACAAAGCTTTTTTTCTTACTAAAAGATTTTAGCTCATTTTCCTTTGCTTCTTCTAGGGTGTAAATTTCATTTAAACTAAAGCTTAAGTCATTGTCGTTGTTTTTATATCTTAGTAAAAAGGCAAAGGCTTCATCTTTGCTTTCTTTAAAAAGTGCTTCAACTTTTTCTACTTGAGCTTCAAAAATAATCATATCAAAAGTAGAATAAAAGTCTAAAACCACAGCCTTGGCATATCTTTTACCGCTTTTACTCATCATCGATTTAAAATCTTCAATCTTCCCTACAACCAAAAGCTCACCCTCGCCTTTAAGTGTTTCAAAGTCCATACTTTTAAAATACTCTATGCCTTCTATTTGACTTACAAATTTATCCAAAGGATGGCCTGATACATAAATTCCCAAAATTTCTTTTTCATAGCCTAGTTTTTCCATTAGTTCAAATTCGATTTTACTATCATGAAGCCCTACTTTGATATCTGCAGCTATTTCCTCTTCTCCAAAAAGTGAAGCAGTGGAATTTCTTTTAACTTCAGCAATTTTCCTACTTGTTTCCGAAATAAGCTCAAGATTATCCACCAAGCATTTTCTAGTATAGCCAAACTCATCAAAAGCACCTGATTTAGCTAAATTTTCTATGGTTTTTTTATTAATCTTAGTAGGATCAATCGAACTTATAAAATCATCAAAATCACTAAAACCTTCTTCCTTGCGAATTGCCATGATATTTTCTATCGCAGGAATTCCCACACTTTTAATCGCTCCAAGTCCATAAATAATAGCTTCAGAACCATCTTCAAGCTTAGTTGCACTAAATTCTCTTTGGGCTTTGTTAATACTTGGTGGCAAAAGCTTGATGTTCATTCTTTTCATCTCTTCGATATATTTTGCGACCTTATCTACATTACTTTCTTCACTTGTTAAAAGCGCAGCCATAAACTCACTTGGATAATAAGTTTTTAAATACGCTGTTTGAAAGGTTATAAGTGCGTAAGCAGCCGAGTGAGATTTGTTAAAACCATATTCAGCAAATTTCAAAATAAGCTCAAATAAATCATCAGCCTTTTTCTCATCATAGCCTTGTTTTTTAGCTCCTTCCAGATACTCTGCTTTAAGATTATCCAAAATTTCTCTTTTTTTCTTACCCATAGCACGGCGCACATTATCAGCCCCGCCCAAAGAAAAACCACCGATTTTTTGCACTATTTGCATAACCTGCTCTTGATAAACTATAACCCCATATGTATTTTCAAGTATAGGTTTTAAATCTTCAAATGCATAAGTTGCAGCCTTTCTACCATGCTTAATATCGATAAAATCATCCACCATCCCACTATCAAGTGGCCCTGGTCTGTATAAAGCTAAAACCGCGATTAAATCCTCAAATCTTTCAGGCTTTAACCTAGCATTCAAACTTTGCATACCACCTGATTCTATTTGGAAAATTCCTAAAGTATTACCACTTTGTATGGTTTTATAAACCTTAGGATCATTCATATCAATCTTTTCCCAAATTACATCTTTACCATATCGCTTTTTCACTAGCTTAATCGCATTATCAATTACTGTAAGAGTTTTTAAACCCAAAAAGTCAAATTTGATTAAATCTACATCTTCAAGATATTCTTTAGAATACTGCGTAACCAAATGACGCTCATCGTTTTTGCTTTGTCTAAACAGTGGAGCTTTATTCCACAAAGCTTCATTTGATATCACAACTCCGGCTGCGTGCATACCTGCATTTCTATTTAAACCCTCTAATGCTTTAGCAAAGTCCCAAACTTGACGTCCTTTTGGATGAGAATTTACAAATTCAGCGATTTTTGGTTCTTGCTCATAAGCTTTTTCTAAAGTGATTTTTAGCTCTTCAGGAACTAATTTTGCCAAAGCATCCGCATCAGGTATACTCATATCACAAACCCTAGCCACATCACGGATTACTCCCTTTGCTAAAAGCTTACCAAAGGTAATGACTTGCGCAACCTTTTCAGCTCCGTATTTATCAATAACATAATCAATCACTTCCCCTCTTCTATCTTGGCAAAAATCCACGTCAATATCGGGCATTGATACACGCTCAGGATTTAAAAATCTCTCAAAAAGAAGATTATAAGGTATAGGATCTAAATCTGTAATTTTTAAACAATACGAAACTAAACTCCCTGCAGCACTCCCACGCCCTGGGCCAACTGGTATATCTTTTTCCTTAGCTGCGGCGATAAAATCATGAACGATTAACATATAACCTGAAAATTTCATATTTTTAATAATACTAATTTCTAAATCAAGTCTATCTTTATACTCTTGGTGTTTACTTTCATCGATAAATTGAAGTCTTTCTTCTAAGCCCTTTTTACAAAGATACTCAAAAACTATATCATCATTATCAAAGCTAAATTCTTGATCTTCTTGACTTAAACTTAAGCCGTATTTTTTTGCATATTCACGGGTAAATTTAAAATTTGGTGGGGTAGGATCGCCTAGTTTTAATTCTAGATTGCATTTATTAGCTATTTCTTGAGTATTTTCAATAGCCTCAGGAATATCAGCAAAAAGCTCACTCATTTGCTCTGGTGTTTTTACATAAAACTCATGCACTTCATGTCTTAAACGCCCTGGATCATCAAGCTTAACCCCCATAGCTATACACATAAATACTTCATGTGCAGCTGCTCTTTCTTTAAAAGTATAATGTGTATCATTAGTTGCGATGATTTTTATATCAAGCTCTTTAGCAAGTTTAATGATAGAATCATCGATAAATTTTTGATCATCAATACCATGACGCATAATCTCAAGGTAAAAATCATCTCCAAAAACCTTTTTATACCAAAGCGCAGCTTCTTTTGCACCTTCATAACCTTTTGCGCCAAATTTTAAATTTCTTTCATTTTTGGTATTTAAATGCCAATTAACCTCACCTTGCAAACATGCAGAAGAACAAATCAAACCCTCACTATGTGCTTCTAATAGCTTTTTATTAATCCTTGGGTAATAATACAAACCATGTATATAGCTTTGCGAGCTTAAATACATCAAATTTTTATAGCCAATTTCATTTTTAGCAAATAAACAAATATGAAAGCGTTGTCTTGAGCTTTTATCGCTTAAATCATCATGATTATGCAAATACGCTTCAAGCCCTATGATAGGTTTAATCCCTTCAGCCCTCATCGTTTTATAAAAATCAATAGCCCCAAACATATTTCCATGATCAGTCATAGCAACACTTGTTGCACCTTGCGCTTTTAGAGTTTTAGCAAGCTCTTTGAGTTTATTTGCTCCATCAAGTAAAGAATATTCTGTATGTAAATGCAAATGTGTAAATTGGCTCATATTTTCCCTTGTATTTTTTTATTATTATAAAAAAAAACCTTAAATTTAAAACTTACAAGCATAAAAAATGTATAATAGCTTACTTTCAAAAAAGGAGTAAAAAATGGAAGTAAAAATTTATTATTGTAATCTTTGAAATTACAAACCACAAGCTGCAAGGGTTGCAGAAGAAATACAAAATGAATTCAAAGATGCGCAAATTTCTACCATAGAAAAAGGTGGTGGGCATTTTATAGTAGAAGTAGATGGCAAAATCATTTACTCTAAAAAAGACTTGTTTAACTGCGAAGTAGATAGATTTCCTCATGAGGGTGAAATCACCAAGCTTATGAAACAAATATAAGCTAAACCCTCATTAGCGAGGGTTTATTTTGTCAAAGGAACAAGCATACCTTCATAAAGTTTTTGATAAATTTCTTCTGAGCATAAATGCTTAGCAAGCTCCAAACCAAATAAAATAGCCGTAGCAGGCCCAGCTGCTGTGATGACATTTTCATTTACCACAACTGCTTTATTTACTCTAGTTCCTTCAATACCTACTTCACAACCAGGATAGCAAGAAAACTCTCCATTAATCACCCCTGCTTTAGCTAACACCATAGGTGAAGCACAAATAGCCGCTACGATTTTTTTCTTAGCATGTAAATCTTGTATGATTTTTATGATAGCTTGATTGTTTTTTAAATTCATCATACCTTCAAATCCACCTGCCAAAGCAATTGCGTCTAAATTTTCTTGATCAACACTAGCTAAACTCACATCAGCCCTTATACAAATTCCATTAGCTCCTTGCACTAAAAGCTCATCATCTAGTGAAGCAATAATTACTTCTAAATTCCCACTAGCCTCCCCTGCTCTTTTTAAAACATCAGCTATACCTATAAATTCAGCTTCTTCAAAACCTTTTGCCAAAGGCACTAAAACTTTTTTCATTTTTTCTCCTTTTAGTCAATAAATCTTTTATTTAATTCATGAAAATACTCTATGCGTCTATCACGTAAAAACGGCCACCATCTACGCACATTTTCACATCTTTGCATATCAATTTCAACGATTTTACAAAACTCTTGTTTATCATCGGCTCTAAAAAGCTCTTCGCCTTGAGCCCCAAAAACAAAAGAATTTCCCCAAAATCTTATGCCATCTTCGACACCGCTTTCATCTTTTTCAAAACCTACTCTATTTACAGCCACCACAGGCAAGCCATTAGCTATAGCATGACCTCTTTGTACACCTATCCAAGCTTCAAGTTGTCTTTGTTTTTCTTCTTTTTCATCCTTATCAAACCAACCTATAGCAGTAGGGTAAATCAAAATTTGAGCCCCTTTTAAAGCCATTAATCTAGCAGCTTCAGGATACCATTGATCCCAACATATTAAAACTCCAAGCTTTCCAACGCTTGTTTGTATAGGTTCAAAACCCAAATCACCTGGAGTAAAATAAAATTTTTCATAAAAACAAGGATCATCAGGAATATGCATTTTACGGTATTTACCTGCTATGGAGCCATCTTTTTCAAATACCACGCTAGTATTATGATAAAGTCCTGCGCTTCTTTTTTCAAATAAAGAAGTTACCAAAACAACTTTATTTTCCCTAGCCACATTAGACCAAAATTTAACATCTTCTTCATAGTCATTTGCCAAATCAAAAAAGTCTGTATTTTCACTTTGACAAAAATACTGCGTTTGATGAAGCTCTTGCAAGCATACAAGTTCAGCTTTTTCTTTTGCTGCTTGTTTGATAAGTTCGCATGTTTTTTCTATAGTTTTTTCTTTATTTTGTTTAAATTCTTGCTGTATGAGTGCTAATTTCATTTTTACTCCTTTCTTCTTCTGAATCATCATAAGGGTCTAAGTGTATATGGATATTCCAAAAATCATCTTTAAAATGTTCCCTTATATTATCTTCAATCTCATCACCGATTTTATGAGCTTTTAAAAGTGATATTGTAGGTTCAAAAACTAAATGCACACTAACATAAAGTATATCAGGGCTTTTTCTGGTTTTTAAATGATGAAAGCTTTTGACCTCTTTATTTGCACTTATAATTTGCTTAATCACTTCAACTTGTTCTTTATCAATTGCCACATCTAATAAAATTTTAGAACTTTCTTTTATAATTTTAAAAGCTGAAAAAATCGTATATAAACTTATAGCTATACCAAACAAACCATCAATAAAATGATAATTTGTAAAAGCTATAATCACAAGTGCTAAAAGCGTTAGAGCATTAGTTAAAAAGTCTATTTTATAGTGCAAGCTATCAGCTTTTATAATCAAGCTTTTTGTTTTTTTGGTAACATAATTTAAAAAAACTACCAAACACAAAGTCACAAGCATAGCAAAAGCCATGACATAAATTCCAAGATTAAGTTTTTCTACACTTTCTTGATTGTGAATTTTCAAAACACTCTCATAAAAAATATAAACCCCAATCCCGCTAATCACAAGACCTTCAAAAAGTCCCATTAAGGCTTCAATTTTACTAAGGCCAAAATTATATTCTTTACTAGATCCTTGAGAGCTTTTTTTCAAAGCTAAAAAATTTAAACCCGAAATCACACAATCAAGTAAAGAATCAATCGCACTAGAAAGCACCGCAACAGAACCCGAAGCTAAACCTACTATAAATTTAACAATAGCTAAAAAAACAGCACATACACTTGCGATGATGGTTGCGCTTTTTTGCAAATTCATCTTTGACCTTCATAGCGGTTTTGACAAGAACAATGCAAAGAACCATTTTGTCTTAAAAACACTCTTGCATCAACCCCTACTACTTTTCTATCTTTACATGCTTTTTGTAAATTTTCTAATACCAAAGCATCGTTTTCATCATTATAAGTTGGCACTATCAAGCCACCATTAACAAAAACAAAATTTGCATAAGTAGCACCAAGCCTTTTACCTTCAAAATACAAAGGCTTAGGTAAAGGAAGCTCTAATAAATCAAACCCTGTTTTTTTAAGTTCTTCCTCCATAGCTTTTAAGGGCTTATAATGCTCATCATTTTCATCTTTACACACACAATAAGCAATGGTTTTTTCATTGATAAATCTTGCTAGAGTATCTATATGATGATCAGTATCATCGCCTTTTATATAACCATGATTTAACCATATAATTTGTTTTAAGCCAAAAATTTCTTTTAATTTAGCTTCAATTTGCTCTTTATTTAAATGTGAATTTCTATTTTCATTTAACAAACAAGCACTCGTTGTAAGCATTACTCCTTGCCCATTAAAATCAATACTCCCACCTTCTAAGATAAAATCAATTTTTTCTAATTTTCCAGATAATTTTTGCGCAAAAAGTTTTGAATTTACCGCATTATCTAAAGTGCTTTGAAATTTATCGCCCCAAGCATTAAAAGTAAAATCAAGCCCTATGAGTTTATCATCTTCAAGCACATCAATTGCACCAAAATCTCTAATCCAAGTATCATTAGTATCACACTTAAAAAAATCAACGTTTTTTATATGTTTAAATCTTTGAAAATCTTTTTCACTTGGCGCTATAAGTAAAACTTTTTGAAAATCTGCCACAGCTTTAACAAATTCTTCATAGCTTTGCAAAATCTCTTCTAAATAAGGCTTCCAATCGCTATTTTCATGAGGCAAAGAAAGTAAAAGTAGCTCTTGTTTTTGCCATTCTGCTATGCTTTTTCTCATTTTGATACCCTTTTTGATAATTAAAAAAGTATTTTAACATTTTTAATGATAGTTTTTTACTCTTTTTTTAAAACCCAAGCAAAATACCATATCGCAAAAGATAAAAGCAAAATCACAAAAAGCTTTTTATCATACACTCCAAAACCAATATAAAGCACAGAATACATAAAACCAAAACTTCCTGCATAAATGCAAATTCTACTCATTAAACCATTTTCCACCGCTCTAAAACATGGGCATTTGTGAAAAAATTTCTTTTTTGTTTCTTTAGGTTTAAAAAAACTCAAAACCGCACTTAAAATCAGCAAAAAACTTAAAAAATATAAAACCTTATCCATTAGTGAAAATACCTTAACCAAGCAGGAATTGCTTTTTGTTCTTCTTTTAAAGTGCTTTCTTCTCCATGCCCTGGAAGTAATCTAAAATCTTTTTCATAAGCTAAAACTTTAAGCAAACTCTCTTTCATCTTGGCTGCATCTGAGTAAGGAAAGTCCCATCTACCAATACTACGATAAAATAAAAAATCCCCACTAAAAAGCACATCTTCACCCACAAGTTCTATCATGCAACACCCTGGAGTATGCCCTGGAAAATGATGAAATTTAAACTTAAACTCATCTATACTAAATTCATTTTCATTTTCTATCAACACATCAGCATTTGAATGCTCAAAACCATAATTAAAAGGATCTTTTAGCATAAAAGCATCATCTTTATGGATAAAAAGTGGAATTTCATAAACCTTTTTAACTTTAGCATTATCATAAACGTGATCATAATGACCATGAGTATTTAAAATAGCTAAAGGTTTGCTTGCGTTTTCTTTGATAAACTCATAAGCATTTTCACCTGGATCAATGATAATTTGCTTGTTATTATGATCTATAATATAACAATTTGTTTCATACATTCCGCATGGTTGTTTTAAAATACGCATATAAACTTCCTTTTAACTAAATCAAATATAATTTTAAAAAATTAATATTTAAAGATTTTTTATGAATTATACAAAATTACAAGAATTATTGATCAATTTTATAAAAGAACAAGCAGGGGATAAAAATCTCATCTTAGGTTTAAGTGGTGGGATAGATTCAGCTTTAGTAGCTCATCTTTGCAAAAAAGCAATAGGTGAAAAACTTTTTGTGCTTTTAATGCCTACAAAACATTCTAAAAAAGAAAATTTAGATGATGCATTAATGCTTTGTAAAGATTTGCAAATTCATCATAAGATTATTTATATTGATGAAGTACTTTGTGCTTATGAAAAAATTTGTCAAGACTTAAACCCTTTACGCTTTGGAAATTTAGCTGCAAGAGTGCGTATGAGTTTGCTTTATGATTATTCGGCTTTACACAATGCATTGGTAGTAGGCACTTCTAATAAAAGCGAACTTATGCTTGGTTATGGGACTATTTATGGGGATTTAGCTTGTGCTTTTAATCCTTTGGCTACACTTTATAAAAGTGAAGTTTTTGAACTTGCTAAATTTATGGGTGTACATGAAAATTTCATACAAAAAGCTCCTAGCGCTGATCTTTGGCCAAATCAAAGCGATGAAAAAGATCTTGGCTATAAATATGAAGTTTTAGATGAAGTTTTAAAAGCTTTAGAAAATAATCAAAGCTTGGAAAATTTTGATGAGAATTTAAAAAATTTAGTCTTAGAACGTGTGCAAAATAATGCCTTTAAAAGAAAACTTCCAACAACATTAAAGAATGCATATGACTTGGCTTGATCGCTATTTTTTTAAACCTAATTTTTTGCAAAAAACTCTAGCCTTTTTGCTTTTGCCTTTTAGCTTTTTATATATGATCATAGCGATTTTAAATACTAAATTTAAAAAAGAACTTGATTTTAATTTACCCATTATAAGCATAGGCAATCTAACCCTAGGAGGCAATGGAAAAACTCCCATTTGTAAAGCCATAGCAGCTGAGTTTGAAAATTGTTTTATCATCTTAAGAGGCTATAAAAGACAAAGTAAAGGCTTAATCATCGTTAAGCATAAAGATGAAATTTTGTGCGATATTAAAGAAAGTGGCGATGAAGCTATGGAATATGCACTTACAAAGCACATTAATGGAGTGATAGTAAGCGAAGATAGGGTTAAAGGCATACAAAAAGCTATCGAGCTTGGAGCAAAGATCATACTTTTAGACGATGCTTTTTCTAAATTTCACATTAAAAAGCTTAATATTTTATTGCAAAGTAAAGATGAGCCATTTTTTGGTTTTACCCTACCTAGCGGGGCTTATCGTTTGCCAAAATCTTTTGCTAAAAGGGCTGATTTTATAGCTAAAGAAAATGAAGACTTTGTGCGTTATTCTCATGTAAAAGAAAATCAAAAAGCAGTTTTAATAAGCTCCATTGCAAAACCTTTTAGGTTGTATGAGCATTTTATCAAAGCTAGGGCTTGTTATTTTTTTGCCGATCATTATACTTTCAAAAAAGAAGAATTAGAAAAACTTTTAAAAAAACACAATTGCGACACCTTGATGCTAACCTTTAAAGACTATGTGAAAGTAAAAGATTTTGGCTTTAAAACTGAACTTATTCATCTTGATATTGTTTTAAAAGATAACTTTAAGCAAGTTTTGCAAAATTATATTGATAAATTTAACAAAAAGGAAGAAAATGTTGCTACACTCAACCCAAGATAAAAACCATCAAGTAAGCTTTTCAAAAGCCTTACTTAGCCCTAGTGCACCTAATAATGCTTTATATGCGCCACTTAATCTACCAAAGCTTAATAATGAAGCTTTAAAAAATTTAAGCTACAAAGAATTAGCTTTAAAAATCATCGCTGCATTTGAATTTGATTTAGAGCTTGAAGTTTTTGAAAAAGCTTTGAAAACTTATGAGAGTTTTGATGATAAAACCTGCCCTATTAATTTGAAAAAAATCAATGATAAGCTTTATATTAATGAATTATTCCATGGACCAACAAGAGCTTTTAAAGATATGGCCTTACAGCCTTTTGGCGTGCTTTTAGAACACTTAAAAAAAGATGATGATTTTTTAATCATGTGCGCTACAAGTGGTGATACAGGGCCTGCAACATTAAAAAGCTTTGAAAATAAAAAAGGCATAAAAGTAGTTTGCATTTACCCAAATGAAGGCACAAGTAAAACTCAAGCTTTACAAATGACACATTCAAATGCAAGCAATTTAAAATCCATAGCCATTGAAGGTAATTTTGATGATGCGCAAAATGCTCTAAAAGCGCTTTTAAATGATGAGGATTTTAAAAATACTTTAAAAGAAGAAAAGTTAAGTCTAAGTGCTGCAAATTCAGTTAATTTTGGAAGAATACTTTTTCAAATCATCTATCATTACTATGCTAGTTTAAAAATCGATAAAACAATAGATATCATCATTCCAAGTGGAAATTTTGGCGATGCTTTGGGAGCTTATTATGCTAAAAAAATGGGAGCAAATATAGGCAAAATTAAAATTGCTTCCAATTCAAATAATATTTTAAGTGAGTTTTTTAATACAGGCAAATATGATTTAAGAAATAAAAGCTTACAAAAGACTATTTCTCCTGCTATGGATATACTCATATCATCAAATATAGAAAGATTGCTTTTTGATAAATTTAAAGATGAACGCACCAAAGAGTTAATGCAAGCTTTAAAGAATGAAAAATATTATGAGCTTAGCCAAAAAGAGCTAGAGCTTTTACAAGAAGACTTTGAAGCTGATTTTTGCAATGATAATGAGTGCATGCAATATATCAAACAATACAGCCACTTAGGACTTTTAGACCCTCACACTTGCACTTGCTTTAAAATGCTTGATTCTAACACCACTACGCTTATTACTTCCACAGCACAATGGAGTAAATTTACCCCAAGTATGTATCAAGCAATTTATAATAAAGAATGCCAAGATGAACAAGCTTGCATGCAAGAACTTGCAAAAGAATTTAAACAAGAAATTCATCCAAATATCACAAGCTTATTTACAAGCACACAAAAGCAAAATCAAGTTTGCAAACTCAAAAATCTAAAACAAACTATTATAGAATGGATAAAACAATGATAATCATACCAGCAAGATTAAAATCAAGTCGTTTTGAAAATAAAATTTTATGTGAGATTGATAATTTACCTATGTTTATTTATACAGCTAAAAAAATGCAAGAAGTTGATGAAGTGTGCGTGGCACTTGATGATGAAGAGGTTTTAAAAATAGCGCAAAAACATAATATAAAAGCAGTTTTAACAAGTAAAAATCACGAAAGTGGCACTGATAGGATCAACGAAGCTTGTCAAATTTTAAAACTAAATAACAACGAGCTAATCATCAATGTCCAAGCCGATGAGCCTTTTATAGAAACACAAAATATTAAAGATTTTAAAGAATTTAGTCAAAAAGCTTTTGAAGATGAGCTTTGCTTTATGAGTAGTTGCTATAAAGAAGTAGATGCAAAAGCTTGTGATGATCCAAATTTGGTTAAAGTAGTTACTGATAGTAATGATTATGCTTTGTATTTTTCAAGATCTAAAATTCCTTATGAAAGGGTAAATTATAAACAAAATTTTAAAGCCCATCTTGGAATTTATGCATATAGAGTTAAAAATTTACAAGAATTTTGCACTTTGAAAAACTCAGCTTTGGAAGAATGTGAAAAATTAGAACAATTAAGAGCCTTAGAAAATGGCAAAAAAATCAAAATGCTAAAAATACAAAGTCAAAGCATAGGTATAGATACAAAAGAAGATTATGAAAGAGCCTTAGCTAAATTTGGAGTTAAAAAATGAAAAAAATACTTTTTTTACTAAGCTTGTTTTTTACACTTCATGCAAAAGAATTAATCGTAGGTATGGAGTTAGCCTACCCTCCTTTTGAAATGAGTGATACCAAAGGTAATCCAAGTGGTATTAGTGTAGAGTTTTTACAAGCCTTTGCCAAAGAAAAAAACTATGATTTAAAAATTCAAAACATAGCTTGGGATGGACTTATACCTGCTTTAAGAACTCAAAAAATAGATCTAATCATGTCTTCTATGAGCATAAGTGAGCAAAGAAAAAAAGTAATAGATTTTACCTTGCCTTATGCTAAGGCAAATTTAGCGATATTAAGCACTAAAAAATCAAATATTAATTCCATAGAAGATTTAAATCAAAAAGGAAAAATCCTTGCTTTAAAAAGAGGTTCAAGTGCACATTTATATGCTCAAAAAAATCTTAAAAATGCAAAAATCCTAGTATTTGATAAAGAAAATGCAGCTATTTTAGAAGTCATTCAAGCAAAAGCTGATGCTTTTATTTATGATCAAATGAGCATTTATAAAGCATGGAAAAAACATCCTGAGCAAACAAAAGCTATTTTTACCCCTTTTGAAAAAACACCTGAGCAATGGGCTATAGCTTTAAATAAAAATAATACCAAATTAAAAGAAGAATTCAATGAGTTTATTTTAAAATCTAAAAAAAATGGTCTTTTTGATAAGCTAAGTCAAAAATACCTCAAAGATATGCAAGAAATTTTCAAAGAACAAAAGCTTGAGTTTTTCTTTTAAGAAAAACTCTTTTCAAGCTTTCTTGAAAACATAGAAATAGGTAAAGTTAAAACCAAATAACACAGTGCTAAAGGAATGTAAATTTCTAAAGTTGAAAAGGTAAAAGCATTGATTTCTTGGGCATTTTGAGTTAATTCTGAAATAGCTATAACGCTTAAAAGAGAGCTGTCTTTAATTAAATTACTAAGCTGTCCGCTTAGTGGTGCTAAGATATTTTTTAAAGCTTGGGGAAAAATAACGCTTTTATAAATTTCAAACTCACTCAAACCCAAAGCTTTGGCACTTTCATATTGCATTTTATCAACACTTAAAATCCCTGCTCTAAATATCTCACAAATATAAGCACTAGCAAATAAAGCTAAAATCAAAACTCCACAAACATAACGATTATCAAGCCCTAAATTATCCGCAAAAATATAATAAATCAATAAAATTTGCACTAGCAAAGGTGTGCCTCTAATAAGCTCTATAAAAACTCTTGCAAACATATTAAAAAGCACGATTTTACAAAGACTCATATAACACAAAATCAAAGCAAAAATCACACCTACAATCAAAGACAAAACACTAATAAAAAAACTCGTAAAAAAACCCTGTATCATTTTGTCTTTATATTCATAAATTGCCCCAAAATCAAAATTATAACTAGCGCTTAAAAAAGATAAATAAAAAAATAAAAACAATAAAAAAACCAACAAAAAAGCATTAACCATATATGCTTTTAAAGTAATTTTTTTATACTCGTTAAATTTATTGTGCACTAAAAAAATACTATTCAAAAATTTCCTTTATTATGATTTCAAATATAGCAAATAGCAACTAAATTTCACTAAATATTAAGATTGTTAAAAATTGGAATTTTAGTTTATAACAAACTCCTTAATTTAGGATAATTATTAACTTAAATTTACCACAAATAAGTAAAATAAAACAAATTTAACTTCTAGTTTCAAGGAGAAAAATGCGTTTTTTAGCGGTATTTTTTATTTTTTTAAATTTAGCTTTTGCTAATAATGGAGTATTATCACTCAATGAAGCTTTTAAACTCAATACCCACAGCAACAATCAAGGAATTTTTTTAAAAATCAATCTTGCAGATAGAATTTATCTTTACAAAGATCAAATCAAAGTAGAATTAGATTCAAATGACATTACTTCTTTATTAAATTTCCCACAAACTCAAACTAGAGAAAACAAAGAAGTAATCTTTAGCCAACTTGAACTTTTTATACCTCAATTATTATTAGATGATTTTATTAAAAATAACAATGCAAAACTTTCCCTAGCTTATCAGGGTTGCTCAGAAGAAGGTTTATGCTATCGTCCTGTATATGTAAATTATGAACTTAATAAACAAAATGGATTTTATGCTATAAAATCCACTAAAGATCAATTTAAAAAGCAAAATGAAGATGAGCAAATTGCTAATGATTTAAGCACACAAAATATATTTATCACGCTTTTAACTTTTTTTGGTTATGGCTTGTTATTAGCACTTACTCCTTGTATTTTACCAATGATACCTATTCTTTCTTCATTAATCGCAATGAAGCTCAAAGATAAACCATCTAAAAAATATAGCTTTTACTTATCTTTTATCTATGTCTTTTTTATGTCTTTAGCTTATGCTATAGCAGGTGCTTTAGTAGGTCTTGCAGGAGCTAATGTACAAGGTTTATTACAACAACCTTGGATTATCATTGCTTTTGCAGGTATTTTTGTATTGCTCTCACTTTCCATGTTTGGCCTTTATGAATTACAATTGCCGCTTAAATTTCAAAATTTTATTAATAAAAAAATAGAAGGCAAAAACGGGGTTTTTGGTATAGCTATCATGGGCTTTTTATCAGCTCTTATTGTAGGACCTTGCGTGGCTGCACCTTTAGCAGGGGCTTTGCTTTACATTACTAATAGTGGCGATGTATTTTTAGGAGGACTTTCTTTATTTGTGATGAGTTTTGGTATGGGTATGCCTTTACTTTTAATAGGATTTGGAGGAAGTTTTTTAAAAAGCGGAGCTTGGATGCTTAAGATAAAAATTTTCTTTGGTTTTATCATGCTCATCATGGCAGTTTGGATGCTAGAAAGAATACTTAGTGCAAATATCATTTTAATGCTTTATGGGATTATAGGGGTATTTTTTGCTAGCTTTATGGGGCTATTTGATGAAGCAAAAACTAATTTTGATAAATTTAAAAAAGCAAGTATGATTTTAATTTTAGCTTATAGTTTAAGTCTAATTTTAGGCGGCTCAATGGGTTCAAAAAGCTTACTAAAACCTCTTGAGTTTAACCTTGTCTCAAAAGAAAATAGCTCTAGTTTAAGTTTTAAAACCATTAAAAACTTAAAAGAACTTAAGCAAGAATTACAAAATTCTACCAAACCGGTTATGCTTGAATTTACAGCCGCTTGGTGTGAAAACTGCAAACTTTTAGAAGAATATACTTTTACAGATACGAAAGTACAAAATTTGCTTGCTAATTACACGCTTTTAAAGGCAGATGTAACACATAATAACCAAGAAGATTTATCTCTTATGAAAGAATTTGGAGTTTTTGGGCCTCCTGTAATGATATTTTTTAACAAAGGCGAGGAAAAAGGACGCATTATAGGCTATGTAGATGCAAATGATTTTTTAAGTAAAGTTCCTTGATGAGTTCTATTAAATCTTTGCAAATTGGCAAAATCAAAAACTATAATAAATTTCACTCAGCATTTATCAAGGATATTTATTTAAATTCTTTGCAAATTTATACAGATTATATTCTTGATAATGAAATAGCTGATAAAATTCATCATGGAAATTTAGAAAAAGTTGTTTTTGCAAATAGTGTGCAAAACTATACTTTATGGAATAATTATTTAAACAAATACTTAAATTTTGGAGAAATGGGAGAGAATTTAAGTATTGATGGTTTAAACGAAAATAATGTTTGTTGTGGAGATATACATGAGATAGGTACTTGTATTTTGCAAGTAAGTCAACCGCGCAAGCCTTGTTTTAAAATTTCTAGCATACACAATCACTTAAATTTTACTCAAGAAGTTTTCAAAAGTGGAAGAACTGGATGGTATTATAGAGTCTTAAAAGAAGGCATAATAGGCAAAAATGACAAAATCAAAATTTTACAAAAAGATGAAACTAATTTAAGCATTATGGAGTTAAATCAATTATTTTTTAATCCTTTTAAAAATTCAAATTCTTTAGAAAAATTAGAAAAAATTTCCACCCTAGCAAAAGGATGGAAAGAGAGTATTCAGGCTAGATTAAATCATGCTTATGATGATTCTTATATGTTTATTTAAAAAATCCTTTTATCCCTATAAGCTGATATTGCCATAGTTTTTCTATAAAAATTTTAAGTTTTATTGCCAAAAGACCACTAATTGGCTTATGCAAAACTGTGCCAACTGCATAATCATTTCCGATTGAACAAACGGTATTTCCACTTATAAAAGAAAATTCTTGCTTAAATTCTTTCTCATCAATCATAGCCATTAAAGCTTTGGCTACATAAGCTCCTTCTCTTAATGCAAGCTGGGCTGTTGGAGGATAAGGAGTGTTGGTTTTAGGATTTTTAAATAAACTATTATCACCTATAAAAAAGTATTTTGATGGATTTTCAATATTTAAAGGATGCATGAAAGCATCTACTTCTATACGCGATCTTACACTTGAAAAATCAGAGCTATTTTCTATAACGCTATTACCCCTAACCCCTGCAGTCCAAATGATAGTATTAGCTTTAACAAATTCTCCCCCATCAAGTCTTATACCATTTTTTTCACATTCTATGATTTTAGATTTTTCATATACTTTTACACCAAGTTCTTGTAGCCTTTGCTTTGCTTTTAAAGCCATACTTTTATCAAACATAGGTAAAATTTGATCCATAGCCTCAATAATAGAAAGCTCTAATTTCTCATAAGCAATTTGCTCTTTTTGGCAAAATATTTTAAGCTCTTTAGCTAAAGAAGCTATAAATTCAACCCCGCTTAAGCCCCCACCACAAACTGTGATTTTCAAATCATCTTCATTTTGAGTGGTTTTATGATTTTTTATTTTCTCATATATTATTTCATTAATTTTTAAAGCATTTTCATAATTATCTATACTCAAAGCATATTCTTGCATACCTTTAATACCAAAAGTTTCTTTAGCAAAACCAAGCCCACATACTAAAATATCAAAGTCAAATTCATTATTTTTAGTAAAAACTTTGTCTTTAGAAATTTTTAAAACTTCATCTTGGATAAAGTTAATTTTTGGATTTAACAAAGGCAAAAGATCATATTTTGAACTATAAATATCTTCATTGGAAGCTACTTTGTGTAGTAAAATAGTATGATAATGATAAGAATTGTTATTAATCAAACTCACTTGTGCTTTTTCAAAAAACTCATCAGATAAGGCTTTTATAGCCGATAAAGTAGCATATCCTGCACCTAAAAACAAAATTTTCTTTTTTTGCATGGATTTTCCTTTAATTTGATAAAAAAATAAATAAAAATTTGGCATAATGGTATTATTTTTTATCTTAAAATATTTTTTATTTAAATTTAGCAAGGAAAAAGTATGCAAAGACAAACTTGGAGCAATACGCTAACTTATATCCTTACAGTAGCAGGAGCGACTATTGGTTTTGGAGCCACTTGGCGTTTTCCATACTTAGTAGGTGAAAATGGAGGCGGTGCTTATGTTTTAGCCTTTTGTATAGCTATGATTTTTATAGGAATTCCTGTGATTTTGGTTGAAAATGTTATAGGAAGACGCAGAATGCTAAATTCAGTCGATGCTTTTGGTGGAAAAACAAGCGATGGAGTTAAAATATCTAATTCTTGGCAAGGTGTTGGCTACATGGGGCTTTTAGGTAGTTTTGGAATCATGGCTTATTATATGGTAATAGGTGGATGGGTTTTGGCTTATATTTTTAAAATCATCATAGGCGATTTTAATCTTTCAAGTCCCATTAATGCTCAATATACAAGCGAATTTTATAACTCAACCATAGAAAATAATCCTTTATTAATAGGAATTTTTACTACTATATTTGTGATAATTAACTGGATTATCTTAAAAAAAGGTGTGATTGATGGCATAGAAAAGTCAGTAAAATACCTTATGCCATTTTTATTTATCTGCCTTTTGGTTGTTGTTGCACGTAATTTAACACTTGAAGGAGCAAGTGAGGGCGTGAAATTTTACCTTACTCCTGATCTTTCCAAAATCACTCCTAAATTGTTTATAGATGTTTTAGGACAAGTATTTTTTGCCCTATCTTTAGGCTTTGGTGTAATGATAACCTTATCATCTCACCTTAATAAAAATGAGAATTTAATCAAAACTTCTGTTTATACAGGAATTTTAAATACCCTCATAGCAGTACTTGCTGGTTTTATGATTTTTCCTGCTTTATTTAGTGTAGGTTTAACCCCTGATAGTGGACCATCTTTGGTTTTTAAAACCTTACCTGTTGCATTTTCACATATACCTTTTGGAAGTATAATTTGTGTGTTTTTCTTTTTACTTTTAATCATCGCTGCACTTACTACAAGCTTGCCAATTTATCAAGTAATCATCAGTGTTTTGGAGGAAAAATTTAAACTAGCTAAAAATACTGCTATTAATCTAACACTTGGAAGTATTTTTGTCTTGGGAAATTTACCATGCATACTTACTTATGGTCCTTTAAAAGATATTACTATCATCAAAGGAAAAAATATTTTTGATAGCTTTGATTTTATTAGTGGAAATATATTCTTTGTTTTAACCGCATTTTTTTGTTGTATTTATGTAGGTTGGGTACTTAAAAAAGATGCAATTTATGAGCTTTCTAATCAAAATACCCTAAAAGGAAGTATTTTTAAACTATGGTATTACTATGTTAAGTTTATCATACCTTTGATTATCTTAGTGATTTTTTATTTTGGTATTTTTTAATTTATATTCATAACGCTTTAACATGCTTATATTTCCTTCAAGGCCTCCTTGATGGATATATAAGATTTTTCCACCAAATTGCTCTTTATGAGCTAATAAAGTTTTAAAACCCACCATATCATAAAGCAAATCAAACTCTACTCCACATTCTTTTTTTAGATCTTGATAAAGCTCATAAAATTCTAAATAAGGCTTAGCAAAATGATATTTTTTTGGTGGATTTAATATGGTTAAATTATCAAAATCATAATTTGCTTCTAAGTTTAAAATTTGCTCTTTTAAATACGCACTATCTCCCACACAAGCACATGTAAAAACTTTAAATTTACTATGTTTAGCCAAAAAAGCCGCAGAAGTTCCTGTACCTGAGGGTAAAAAAATACTTACATTTTCATTCAACTGTTCACTAAGCTCTAAGGCTAGTTGTTGGTATCCAAATTCAGCTTCTTTTATAGCCACACCCTCTTCTATAAAAACATCATCATCTTTTTTTAAGGCTAAAGCTTGTAATCTTCTTGTAGGATAGTTTGTATTTTCTATCAACTCCACATTATGTTTTAATGCAAATTCTAAATTTCCATGGGGATTTTCTTTTAAAAAAGAACTCATTTTTTCACAAACAAAAATGAGCAAAAAATCATTTTCGTAACAAAACTTAGCTAAAGCAACTAAAGCATTACTTTGAGAAGAACCAAAAGAAATAAATCTTTGTCCTTTTTTAAATAAATGTTTGTTTTTTTCAAAAAAGGCTAGTTTTCTAGCCTTATTTCCATTGATATAACCTAATAAATCATCTCTTTTGAGTAAAAATTCAAAATCTTTGTATTTTAAAACATCAATTCTACTTGCTATCAAGGTATTTTTCAACCTTTTCTAAAGCATTATTTGTATTGATATTAAACTTAATCTCTATTCTACGGCTTGCTTCTTTATCTTCTTTACCATCTTTCATAATTACATCAGAATAAGACCTACCGCTTGCCATTAAAAGTTTTTGCAATCTTGGATCTTTATAAAATGAGTGTATAAAACTCATCACAGCATAAGCTCTTTTTTGCGATAAATCAAGATTATATATATAAGAACCTGCGCTATCTGTATGACCTTCTATGACTATATTTTCTATGCTATTTAAGATATTTTCATCTTTTAAAATATTGTCAAAATACTGCGTTAAAATCGCTTTCAAATTCTCTTTTGCATGTGCTTTTAGCGTAAAAGAATTTGTATCAAAAAGCACTTCAGAAGGTAAAACTATCGCCCCTGTATTAGAATCTAAGGTAATATTAGTATCAAATTTTGCTTGAAGATTTTTAATGGTATTTTCTTTGATTAAACCTAATTCTTTGATTTTACTTTTTGCCTCATCAAAATTACGCTCTAATTCTTTGATTTCTTCATCTTTTTTGTTTAATCTCTCAAGCAAAGCAAAAATTTGTTGATCTTTTTCATCCAAACTTGAATTTAAATCTTGATTGAGTTTAGTAATATTAGCCTCTAAAGCCTGTTTTTGCTTATTAACATCATCAAGCGTGCTTGAAGTATTATTTAATTTTTGGCTAAGATTTTTTAAAATATCTTCTTTTTGGTTTAATTCTTCTTTGTTCTCTCTTAAGCGCTCTTCTTGTTTTTGCAGATTTTCTTTTATGATTTGCAAATCACTTTGAGTTAAAACATACTTAACAACTATAGCTCCAATAAGCAAAATAAATATAAAAAGCAAGCCCGCCATTAAATCTGCATAAGCGATCCAAAAATTATTTTCTTCATTGTTAGAATTATTTTTTATCATCTATTTTTTCATCTTCTTTTTGATTTTCAAGCTTTGCAATAACTTGTGTGGTTTGCTCATCTAATTCTTTGCTTTCTTCTTTAAATTCTTGCATTAGTGAAATTTTTTCATCGATATTTTTTTCATCTTCATAAGCTTCTTTAAAAGTATGCATACCTTCTATAATACTTGCCCTAAAACCTTCAAAAAGCTTAGTTTGATTATCTAGCATAAGATTTTGATATTTTTCAATATTATTTGAAAAATTATTCACCTTTTCATCTAAAGCACTCACGCTTTTATCTAAATGCACAATCTTATCAGAACTCACATCCAAAAGTCTGTTGTATTGCTCTGAAATTCTTAAGGTTAAATCTTTTATGTTTGAATTTAGCATATTTACCGCATTTGCAATCTCGCTGTAAGTTTTAACTATATCTTTTTGCTCTCTTTGGGTTTTAGATAAATCACTCATAGTTTGTTTTACATGCTCACTGCTTAATCTTACAGCTTTTTCCTCAGCATTTACAAGCTCTTGAAAAACTTTGAATTTTCTATCTATTGTATTATCTAATTCTTTAAAAAATTCCTCATTACTTACATGCTCAAAAATCGTGCCTATTTTTTCAAAATGTTGCAAACTTTCTTGAAGATACTTTCTATCAATTTCTTCTTTAGACCAGAAAAAATCGCTTGTTGCATTTTTTTGACGATTAAGAAGTTTTTGGAATTTACTGCTGCCGTATTTTTCAAAAAATATCCACCAAAGTGCTAAGAAAATTCCATAAATTGATACATAAAAGGCTGTTCCTACTCCATTTAATAAAACTGAAATTTCTTGTTCTAAACCTGCTGTGTCGCTTGAATTAAAATTTGGCATAGACATTGCTATACTTATAAAAGTTCCTAAAATACCAAGCATAGGAAAAATAGCTGCACCTACAGAAGCAAAATTTTCATTTCTCAAATCTTTCACATAAGCATAAGCAAAATCATCAAAACTAGCGTTTGACTTTGTTTCTTTACCTATAACTAAAAAATGCTTCATAATATAGCGTTTTAATATAAGCTTAAATTCATCTTTTTGTTGCTCAAAAATACTTGAAGCATAATCAGCACTATGTCTAGCAAAGATCAAAGCTACCAAAAAGATAATCCCTATCATTACAACACTATGTAATTCTACTTTAAAATCAATCTTTCCAAAATATCCTAAAAGCACTAAAATATACAATATAGCAGGGATAAAAATAATCTTTAAATAAGCAACAATTCCGGTACTACCTTTTCCCTCAGGCAATACAAGATCAGAAAAATCATCAGTTGTTTTAACTTCCATTTTATAAACCTTTGTTAATTTTGCTCTAAAAATTTGAAATCTTCACAGGAAAATCAACTAAGAGTTATAAAACTCTTAGTTTCTATCGATACAATTTAAATCACTAAAAGCACACTCTAAGCGTTTGATCATACTCTCTTCGCCCGCTCTAAGCCATACTCTTGGATCATAGTATTTTTTATTTGGCTTATCATCGCCTTCAGGATTGCCAATTTGTCCTTGCAAATAAGCTTTATTTTTAAGTTCATACTCTCTAACACCATCCCAAAAAGCCCATTGAGTATCTGTATCGATATTCATCTTAATCACACCATAGCTAAGCGCTGCTTTGATATCTTCTATATCACTACCACTGCCACCATGGAAAACAAAATTGATTGGTTTTTCTTCACCAAGATTGAATTTTTCTTTTACATAATTTTGAGAGTTTTTAAGAATTTCAGGTCTTAAAATCACATTTCCTGGTTTATATACTCCATGTACATTACCAAAGCTAGCTGCGATTGAAAATCTATCACTAATTTTAGAAAGTCTCTCATAAGCTAGCGCTACATCTTCAGGCTGGGTGTATAATTTTGCATTATCGATATTAGTATTATCCACTCCATCTTCTTCACCACCCGTACATCCTAACTCAAGCTCTAAAGAAATCCCAAGCTCAGACATTTGTTTTAAGTAATTTTCGCAAGTGCTTAGATTGCTTTCTAAATCCTCTTCACTTAAATCAATCATATGAGAGCTAAACAAAGGCTTGCCTGTTTCTTTTTTAAACGCAATATTTGCTTCAATCAAAGCATCGATCCAAGGGAGTAATTTTCTAGCAGCATGATCTGTGTGCAAAATTACCGGAACTCCATAAGCTTTTGCCATTAAATGTACATGTCTTGCACCACTTATAGCACCAAGTACATCAGCTTTTGGGCAAGCTTTCCCTGCTACAAATTTAGCTCCTCCATTTGAAAACTGAATAATCACAGGCGAATTAACTTTTTTAGCACTTTCTAAAACCGCATTGATAGAATTTGTCCCCACGACATTTACCGCAGGGATAGCAAATCCTTCTTTTTTTGCATGATTATATACGATATTTAGATCATCACCACTTAAAACACCTGGTTTAACAAGATCTAATACACCCATTATTTGTATTCCACTTTTGCTTTTTGAAGAAGTTCTTGAGCTTTTTTATTCATAAGTTCTTTAAATTCTTCCATTTTGATATTGCTTTCAATACCTGCTTTTACTTCATTATAGCTCATAGTACTTTTTGCTCTAGCATCTTCTTTTAAGATAACATGATATCCAAAATCACTCTTTACAGGTGTTTTAGAAATAGTACCTTTTTTCATAGAAAAAGCTGCATCAGCAAATGGTTTTACCATAGTTGATTCAGCAAACCAACCAAGATCACCACCTTGAGCTGAAGAACCTTTGTCGATTGATTTTTCTTTTGCAAGTTGAGCAAACTTATCATTTAAAGCTTTTCCACTTAGCTTACTAAGCTCGGCAATAATACCTTTAGCTTCTTTTTCACTAGTTACCAAAATATGCTTAGCTTTCACTTGAGCTGGTTTAGTGAATTTATCTTTATTTGCTTCATAGAATTTTTTAGCTTTAGCATCATTATTTTTAATTGAATCAAAAATTTTCTTTTGGTAGATATTTACCAAAATAGCTTCTTTAGCACGCTCTAATTCTTCTTTATATGAAGGATCATTTTCTATTTTTTGAGCTTTAGCGTCTTTTAATACAAGTTGTTGAACGATATATTGATCAATAATTGCTTTTTTTTGTTCAGCTGGTAAATCAGTGATTTTAGCACCTCTTAGCATAGGAGCAAAAAATTCATTCACTTCTGTATCGCTGATATTGTTTCCATCAAGGGTTGCAACCACCGCAGCATTTAAACTTAAACCTGTTAACAAAGCCGCAGCAACTAAAGAAATTTTTTTCATTGTTTTTCCTTTTGAAATAGTTTTGTTGATTTTATTATATCTAAACTTTATTTAAAGCCGATTAACATACAATAAGTTTATGAAAAGAAATTTAGAAATTAAAAAATTATTTTTAGAGCATTTTGGACAAGCAAAAACAGAATTAGTTTTTAGTAATGCTTATGAACTTATAGTTTGTGTTATGCTTTCAGCTCAATGCACTGATAAAAGGGTTAATCTCATCACACCGGCTTTATTTGAAGCTTATCCTAGCGTACAAGATTTAGCTAAGGCAAACTTATCATCTTTGAAGCTTTTGATTAATTCTTGCTCATTTTATAATAATAAAGCACAAAATTTAATCAAAATGGCTCAAGCAGTTTGCGAGCAATTTAATGGTGAAATTCCTATGAATGAGCAAGATTTAAAAACTCTAGCAGGAGTAGGACAAAAAACTGCACATGTAGTAATGATAGAATGGTGTGGGGCTAATTGTATGGCTGTAGATACTCATGTATTTAGAGTTTCACACAGACTTAATCTTAGCAAAGCCAAAACCCCTGAAGAAACAGAAAAAGACTTAACTAAAATTTTTAAAGATAATCTAAACTATCTTCATCAAGCTATGGTGCTTTTTGGACGCTATACATGCAAGGCTAAAAATCCTTTATGTAAAGAGTGTTTTTTAAATCATTTATGTAAGAGCAAAGATAAAAAGTTAATCTAGCACTAAATTAGTGCTAGATGATTTTAATGAAAGAATGGTAGATATAAGAAAGCATTAATCACTAAAGCATTTACTATATCTATGAAAAATGCACCTACTAAAGGCACAATAATAAATGCCATATGGCTCATACCATAATGATTTGTTACAGTTTGCATATTTACCATAGCTGTTGGAGTAGCACCTAAACCAAAACCACAATGTCCTGCTGCTAAAACTGCTGCATCATAGTCTTTTCCACATATTCTAAAGGTTACAAATATAGCAAAAGCAGCCATCATAGCAACTTGTACTACTAAAATTACTAGCATCGGTAGTGCAAGGGTTACTAGATCCCAAAGATTAATAGTCATTAACGCTAAAGCTAAGAATAATGACAAGCTTACATTACCTAAAACTGATACTTCTCTATCAAATACATGGTGAATTTTTGTAGCTGATAAAACATTTCTTAGAACAACACCCACAAAAAGACAATACACAAAAGTTGGTAAAGTAAAACCTGTATTTGCTTTGATATAAGTAGATAAAGCATTACCTATTAATAAACATAAAGCAATCAATGCTAAAGACTCTATAAAAGAAGATGGAGTGATCAATCTTTCTTTTTCTGGAGATTGGAAATTTAAAATCGCATCTTTATCATCATTTTGTTTTGGAACTACTAATTTGTGTTTATTAACCAAATATCTCGCAACAGGCCCACCTATGATACCACCTGAAATAAGTCCAAAAGTCGCACAAGCAATAGCAACAGTAGTTGCACTAGAATACAAATAAGGTTCTTTAATAAATTCAGCCGCCCAAGCTGCACCTGTACCATGACCACCACTCATTGTAACAGAACCTGCTATAAGCCCCATAAGTGGATTTTGTCCCATGGCAGTTGCTACACCTATACCAACTATATTTTGCGCAAATAGTAAAGCTACAACTACAACTAAAAAAACTGCTAATTTTCTACCACCTTTTTTTAATGAAGCAAAATCAGCTAACAAACCAATACTTGAAAAGAATGCAAGCATTAACGGATCTTTCATAGATTCATCAAATTTAATGTCTAGTGAAAAAGAACTATGTAAGATTAAAAGAATAATCGCAGCTATTCCACCACCAACAACTGGCTCAGGGATATTATAATCACGAAGAAATTTTACCCTTTTAATGACAAAAACGCCCAAAAGCAATACTATAACCATAGTAACTAGCGTTGCATAAAAATCAAATTTCATACCTCTCCTTTGTTTGATTTACTTATCAATTGTAATCTAAATGACTTTAAAAACAACGCAAATAAACACTACTCTTTACTAAGATATTACAAAATGAAACATTTTTAAGTCTATTTTACTCTGAAATCAATACTATATTATGATACAAATTAATATTTTTAAGTAAAGACAGTTTCGCTCTACTAAGCTCTTGAAGTGAATTAATAAGCAAAGCATCCGCATCAAGATAATCTTTTAGCTCATTACGCCCTAATTCATATTTTTCAAAATATAATTGTGTAATTTTTGCTTGATTGGTATTGATATCTTTTACTAAATTTAACAAATCATTATAGTATTTATCATTTTCATAACAAAGTTTAAACTCATGAATAGCTCTTTGTAATGCATCTTTATACTCATATAAGCGTGCTTGGTATGCAAATTCAGAAATTTTTACATTTTGTCTTACTCTATAAAAGTCCAAAAATGGTAAGTCAATAACAACATTACCTCCTAAGATTAAAAATTTAAAACTCTCATCAAAATTTTTATCACTCCCATCTAAATTTCCCAATATTTTTATACTAGGCAAAATACTTTTTTGCACACTTGCATAATCCTTATAAGAAGCCATAAGTTGATTTAGTTTTGCTTGAACTTGTGGTCTATAAGCAAGCATTTTTAACTCTATATCAAAATTAATTTTTTGCAATGAAAAATCTTCAAGTGTATAATTTAGCATTTTATTAATCAAAAACTCATCATCTTTACCTAGTAAATCTTTTATGTTTTTAAGTGTTAAGTCTTTATTTTGCAAATTTGTAATGATGTTTTGTTTAGTGTTTAATAAAGACTTTTTAATATTTAAAAGATCAATATATTCAACCTTACCATAATCAAATTTAGTAGTATAAATTTCTAGCATTTGCTCAAGATTTTTTAAATGATTGTTTAGCAAGTGATCTACATCATTAAAATAAATCAATTCAAAAATACTATTAATTGCTAAATTAATCGTATCAAGTTCTAAAGAGCGTAACTCATATTCGCTTGCTTTTGCTAAAAATTCAGAACTAGCAACTTGATCTGAAATTTTTCCATATATATCAAGCTCATAATTTAACATAATGCCATTTGAGAAACTATGCATTTCTACGCCATTGTTTAAATTTTTTCTTATGTTTGCACCTAAATTTCCACTCAAAGTAGGATAAAGATCTAAATTTAAAAGCTTATATCTAGCTAAAGTGCTTAAAAAATTAACTCTTGCTACATTTAAATCTTTGTTATTGTCAATAATAGCTTTTAAGATATTATTTAAATCTTGATTATTATATTTTTCCCACCAAGCCTTGCTTGCATTAAAATCTTCAAAATATTCTTTTTTTATTTGTTCTTGAGATACTTGTTCTAATTTTACTCCTACGCAAGCATTTAAAAAAAAGGCTATAAAAAATAATAAAAATATTCTCATCTCATTCCTTTGATAAAGCACTAATAGGATTTAAATTTGCTGCATTTTTTGCTGGGAAAAATCCAAAAACCACTCCGATTAAAACCGAACTTAAAAGCCCTAAAAATACTGAATTTAATGAAAGTATCATCGTAAAACCAAAATTTAAAGAATTAAATACTTCAATGATAATAAAAGAAAGCATTACTCCAAAAATAGCTCCTAAAGAACAAATCAACACAGCCTCGATTAAAAACTGCATTAAAATATCTTCTTTTCTAGCTCCAATAGCCATTCTAACTCCAATTTCCCTTGTACGCTCACTTACTGAAACAAGCATGATATTCATCACACCAATACCACCTACTATTAAAGACACTACCGCAATAGAAGAAATAAGTAAAGTTAAAGTAGCAGTATTTTCCTCAATAGCATTTTTAATTGCATCAGAATTTATAGTGAAAAAATCTTTTTTTCCACGTTTAATCTCTAAAATTTTTACCATAGCCTCTTCGGCTAAAGCAGGATTTACCTCATCTTTTACCTTAGTTACTATAGCTCTTATTTGTTTATCCCCTGTGATTTTATTCATCAAAGTAGAATAAGGAGTATAAATTTTAATGGTATTTTCATCAGCTCTAAAGCCTTTATTGTCTCTTTCTTTTTTTAAAACACCAACTATAGTTAAAGGCTGTTTGTTAAAAATCACGCTTTTACCTAAAACATCTTTAGCACTGATATTATCAAATAAAATTCTCAAAGCATTTTCATCTATAATGCAAATATTAGTATTATCTTTTATATCCTCATTATTAATAAATCTACCATCTACCATCACAAAACCTCTAAGTCTTAGATGATTTGGCCCTACTCCATAAATTCTAGCTTGCAAAGAATTATTCTTATAAGTTACTACCCCTATTTTGCCCACATCTGCTTCTACTGCTTCTAAATAAGGCAAAGAACTTAAGGTTTTTAAATCACTTAAATTTAGCCTTGTTCTACCTGATCGAATATCTCCCAAGCCTCGTCCTGAAACAACTTCTATAGTATTAGTTCCAATAGAGCTAATAGAAGCAAGTATATTTTGTTGGGCTCCAAGTCCTAAAGCAACCACGCAAACTACTGAAGCTATGCCTATGATAATACCAAGCATAGTAAGCAAAGAGCGTAGCTTGTGTGCTACAATGGAAGTTATGGACATTTTTAAACTTTCAAAAAGCTGATTTTTAAACAAATTAAAGCTTTTTTTCTCTTTTGGCATTAACTTAGCTTTTATTTCGTCTGCTTTTTTTGCACCATTATCGCTTATAATCTTACCATCTTTAATTTCTATAACTCTTTTTGCTCTAGCAGCTATTTCTCTATCATGAGTGACTAAAACTACAGTGTGTCCTTGATCGTTTAGTTTATTTAAAATTTCTAAAACCATCTTACCGCTTTTAGAATCAAGCGCACCCGTTGGCTCATCTGCTAAAATAAGCTCACCACCATTCATCAAAGCTCTTGCTATAGAAACTCTTTGCTGTTGCCCACCACTTAGTTCATTTGGCTTTGATAATTCTTTATGATCAAGCTCTAAAAAAGAAAGTAATTCCTTAGCCTTTTGCGATCTTTCTTGTTTGTTTTTTCCTGCATAAACAGCAGGTAAGGCTACATTATCTTTAGCATTTAAAAGACTAAGTAAATTATATCTTTGAAAAATAAAACCTATTTTTTCACGTCTAATCCTTGCTTTTTCATCTTTGCTTAAATTAGTTACTTCATATGCATCTAAAAAATATTTTCCACTACTTGGCTCATCAAGTGTTCCTATAATATTTAAAAGAGAGGTTTTTCCGCTACCTGATTGCCCTATAATAGCTACAAATTCCCCTTTTTGAATATAAAGATTAATATTTTCTAAAATAGTTGTGTTATTAATCTTTTTTTGTATATTTTCTAAGCGTATCATTTTTTATTTTTACCTATGATAACTAAATCACCCTCATTAATACCATCTAAAATTTGAGTATTTAAACTATCTTTAATACCTAATTTAACAGGTGTTTTTACACTTATATTATTTGCTTTTAAAATTTCTACATAATAACCACTTGCATCACTTTTTATAGCCAAAGTTGGTATAACTAAAGTATTATTTTCTGTTTTAATAGCAATTTCATTTTCTGTGCTCATACCTATGCGTAAAAAATTATTATCATTTTTTACAAAAACCCTTGCATAATAATACACAGCACTAGCGCTAGTACTTGAGTTTGAGTTTAAATTTGTATTACTTGTTGCATCGCTTATAGTAGTATTTGCTGGATCTATGCTTGAAATAGTTGCTTCGTATTTTTTATCAGGTTCATTTAAAATACTAAATTTAACTTTTTTTCCTACACTAATTTTATTAATATCAGCTTCAGCTATTTGCATACGAATTTCCATTTCACTTAAATCAGCCAAACGCACTATACTTGGTGTATTTTGGTTTGCATTTACAGTTTGACCTTCTTCAACCGCTACATTAATAATCTCACCCTTACTAGGTGCAGTTATAGTAGTATAAGCTAAATCTTTTTGAGCATTTTTTAAAGAAATTTCAAGTTGAGTAGTTTGAGCTTTTAAATCAGCCACATTTGCCCTTAGAGCATAAAAAGTATTTTTAAGATTTTCAAGATTTTCTAAGGAAGTAGCCTTTTTAGCATAAAGCTTTTGTTCTCTTTGGTATTGTTTAGTAGCTATATCAAGAGCGATTTTTTTACTTTCTAAATTTGCCTTTGCACTTTCAAGCTGAGCTTTGGTAATATCTAAATCATTTTGTTGCTTATCTTTATCAATTTGTGCGATTAAATCACCCTCATTAACATGATCACCTAATTTTACATAAAGTTTAGTAATTTGCCCACTAACTTGAGCACCAACATCAACTTGTGTTTTTGCATAAACTTCGCCTATTGCTTCTATACTTTGAGTAATATCTTGTTTTTTAACTTCATAAGTTAGATAATTATATTCTTCCTTATTTGCAAAAAAGAAAAAATACACCCCTATAATGAGTATAATCAAAAATATGCTTAAATAAATTATTTTTTTCATTTTAATCCTTTAAAAATCATATAATAAAACATTTGTATGAAGTAAAAATAAAATTGTAACAATAAAATATAATTTTAACAATTTTAAAGCTTATAAGATATAAGATAAATCAAAAAAAGGAAAAATAATGCAAGATTATTTAAATTTAATGCAAAATCGCTCTTCTATTAGAGCTTACACCCAAGAAAAAATTTCTAAAGAGAATTTAGAATATATCTTAGAATGTGCTAGATTATCTCCTAGCTCCTTAGGACTTGAACCTTGGAAATTCTTAGTTTTTCAAAAAGATGAACATAAAAAAGAAATTGCCAAAATAGCTAATAATCAAAGCCATGTAGCAAATTGCGCTGCTATTATAGTTGTAATTTCAAGGGCTGATTTTAAAGATTATTTTGAAGAAAAACTAAAAAAAAGAGGTTTAAACCAAGAAGAATTAAACAAACGCTTGCAAACTTATAAGCCGTTTTTAGATGCAATGAATTTAGAACAAAGTTTTATTTATGCTAAAGAACAAAGCTATCTTGCTATTGCAAATATTATCAATGCTGCTTATATTTTAAATTTAGGCTCATGTATTATCGGTGGCTTTGATAAAGATAAAATCAATCAATATTTAAATTTAGACACCACTAAACAAAGAGTTTCTATGCTCATTACTTTAGGACATACCCAAGAAAATACTAGCGTAGAAAAAGCTCGTTTTGCATTTGATGAAGTGGTAGAATTTAAAGATTAATCAAATATCAAAACTCCATTTAAATTTTATATAATAAAATAATATTTTTAAAATAAAATGGAGTTTTAAATGCAAGGAAATTTCTTAAAGATTTTTGGCGTATTGCCATTTTTAGCAGTAGCTTTTATTAACGCTTTTGTGGATTTAGGACACAAAATCATTATACAAAACACTATCTATAAATTTTATGAAGATAGCACCCAACTTTTTCTAACTGCTATTGTTAATGCTTTGATGCTTTTACCTTTTATCCTTATGCTTTCACCTTCTGGATTTTTAGCAGATAAATTTCCTAAAAATAAAATCATGAAAATATCTGCATTATTTTCAGTAATATTAACTTGTATTATTTGTTTGTGTTATTATCTTGGAGCATTTTGGCTTGCTTTTATAATGACTTTTATCATGGGAGTACAATCTGCCTTATACTCTCCTGCAAAATATGGTTTTATAAAAGAATTAGTAGGAAAAGAGCTTTTAGCTATGGGAAATGGAGCTGTAAATGCAGTAAGCATTGTGGCTATTTTAGCGGGTATGGCGGTATTTTCTCTAAGCTTTGAAATGCTTTTTGATCCAAATTTTAACACTCCTTCGGATATTTTAACACAAATTGCGCCTTTGGGTTTTGTATTAATAGCTTTTGCTTTATTAGAACTTTTTTTAGCTTATAAGCTTCCTAGCTTAAAAGAAGAAGATAAAAATTTAAGCTTTGATAAAAAACAATATTTCCAAGGAAAGCTTTTAGCCTCTAATTTAAAAACAATATTTTCTCATAAAATCATTTGGCTTTGCATTGTAGGAATTTCACTTTTTTGGGCCATATCACAACTTTATTTAGTGAGTTTTCCTGTATATACAAAAAATGATCTTTTCATAGAAAATACCTTTTATGTACAATGCTCTTTAGCTTTTTCCGGTATAGGAGTGATTATAGGATCGCTTATTAGTGGTAAGTTTTCTAAAAATTATATCGAATTAGGTCTTATACCACTAGGTGCTTTAGGAGTTTTTCTAATGAGCATTTTAATGCCATTTTTAGAAAACCTACTAAGCTATAGTGTGGTGTTTTTTATTTTTGGTTTAAGCGGGGCATTTTTTATCATACCTTTAAATTCTCTCATACAATTTCATGCAAAAGAAAATGAACTAGGAAAAGTCTTAGCGGGTAATAATTTTATACAAAATATTTTTATGTTAGGCTTTTTAGCACTAGCTACTTTTGCTGCATATGCTAAATTTGAAGTGATAAATTTGTTTTATTTTATCATCGCTGTGGCATTTTTTGGAAGCATTTATGTGCTAAGTAAATTGCCTTTTTCTTTGGTGCGTTTATTAATGAGCATAGCGTTTTTTCAACGCTATCGTTTATTAGTAGAAGGTTTTGAAAATATTCCTGAAAAAGGTGGAGCATTATTGCTTGGTAATCATATATCTTTTATAGATTGGGCTATTGTACAAATGGCTATACCAAGAAAAATTTATTTTGTTATGGAAAAAAGCATTTATTCTAAGTGGTATATTAAAATTTTTCTTGATAAATTTGGAGTTATTCCTGTTTCAAGTGCTTCTAGCAAATCAAGCTTAGAGCTTATTGCTATGCATATTAAAAATGGAAATTTAGTTTGTCTTTTCCCAGAAGGAGTACTTTCACGCCATGGACAGCTTAATGAATTTAAAGGTGGATTTGAGTTAGTTTGCTCAAAATTAGAAGAACAAGATGGAGTGATTTTGCCTTTTTATATTAGAGGACTTTGGGGAAGTGCTTTTTCAAGAAGTGATGAAGAATTTTCAGCAAGAAACCGCAAAATAAGCAAAAGAAAAATCGCTATTGCTTTTGGAAAAAGCTTACCAATACACACTAAAAAAGAAGTGGTTAAAACAAAAGTTTTTGAACTTTCTTTTATTGCTTGGAAATCTCAATGTGAAAGTATGCATACTATAGCCAGAGCTTGGATAGATAGCGCTAAAAGAAATTTAAGTCAAATAGCTATTGTTGATCCTTTAATAGGTGGTATTACCTATAGAAAAATGCTTGCTTTAAGTTTAGTTTTTAGCTCTTTCATAAAAAATATATCGCATGAGCTAAATATACAACCTACCCAAGGAAGCTATGCTCCAAAAGAAGAATGTGTGGGAATTTTACTCCCTGCTTCTATGGCTAGTTCTCTTTGCAATCTAGCTGTATTGCTTGCAAATAAAATCGTAGTAAATTTAAACTTCACAGCAGGTGTAAAAGCAATTAATCAAGCCATTCAAAGCTCTCAAATTCAACAAATTTATACTTCTAGAAAATTTATGGAAAAATTAGAAAATAAAGGTATAAAACTAGAATTTGAAGAGCATGTTAGAATCATTTTTATGGAAGATATTATCGCAAGCTTTAAAAAACAAAAACTCAAAATCTTTTCTATGCTTGCTTTAGTAAGTATCTTACCTACTTGTTTAATAAAAGCATTATTTGCACCTAATAAACAAAACCTTGCCATAGCTGCTATATTATTTAGTAGTGGTAGCGAGGGAACACCAAAAGGAGTAATGCTAAATAATCGTAATATTTTAAGCAATATAGCTCAAATTTCAGATGTATTATGTGCAAAAAATGAAGATGTTGTCTTATCTTCTTTACCGCCTTTTCATGCTTTTGGATTAACTGTAACTACTTTTATGCCTTTATTAGAAGGGATTAAAAGCATAACACATGCTGATCCAACAGATGCACTAGGTGTAGCAAAAGCTATAGTAAAAAATAATGTTAGCATTATGTGTGCTACTTCAACTTTTCTAGGTATTTATGCAAGAAATAAAAAACTTGATGCGATTATGTTTGAAAGCTTAAGGATTATCGTCTCAGGTGCTGAAAAACTCAAAAGCGAAGTAAGAACTGCCTTTGAAATGAAATTTAAAAAACCTATTTTTGAAGGTTATGGAGCTACTGAAACCACTCCGGTTGCAAGTGTGAATTTACCAAATAAATTTGATCCTGATTATTGGATTTTACATCGTGCAAATAAAGAAGGTAGTGTAGGTATGCCTTTACCAGGAAGTGCTATACGCATAGTAGATCCATCTACTTATGAAAGTTTAAATCATGGAGAAGATGGATTAATACTCATTGGTGGCCATCAGGTTATGGTGGGTTATTTAAACAATAAAGAAAAAACCGATGAAGTTATCAAAGAAATCGATGGTATACGTTGGTACAATACCGGCGATAAAGGCCATGTAGATGAGGATGGCTTTTTATATATAGTAGATCGTTATTCTCGTTTTGCAAAAATTGGTGGCGAGATGATATCTTTAGGAGCTTTAGAAGAAGAAATTGCTAAATTTATCAATACAGATGTAGTAAAATTTTGCGCAGTTGCACTAGATGATGATAAAAAAGGTGAAATGGTATGCTTATTAGTAGAATGTCAAGAGCAAGACTTTGATGGAATTTGCGAAGTGATTAAAAATTCTACTATGCCTGCTATTTTTAAACCAAGTAAATATTTTAAAGTAGAACAAATTCCGCTTTTAGGTTCTGGCAAAGTGGATTTAAAAGGCGCTAAAGATTTAGCTAAAATCTTGCAAACTCATTAAAATAAGCCTTTGGCTTATTTTAATTCTAAATTAATCTTACGAATGATTTCTTTCATGCTTTTTTCTAATTTTTGCATATTTTGTATCATAAATTCTATAATCTTATCCCAATTTTCTTCATCATAAGAGTCAAATTCTTTTTCATATTTTATTCTACAAGCTCTTTTTTCTTCCAATCTTTCCCAAATCAATGTTTTTCCAAATTGATTTTCTATTTTTTCTTTATATTCTAAAAAACCATCAAAAATACATTCGTTTTTTTCTTTATCTTTACTATCTATATAAAGCTCAACTCTAGCACAATCTTTATTAAAAACAAAAGCATAATGGCAAAATCCTGCTCCACTTCCTGTATTAATCCAATTGTCTTTTGATGGTTTAGTATTAGAAAATAGTTCAAATTTTTCTTCTTTAATTTTATTTAACAATTTACTCCAAAATTTAAATCTTATATTGTGTCTTTGTTTTTGAGAACTATTGATTAAGTTTTGCTCTTGTTCTTTTTTTGCTAGTTTTATGATGTATTCTTGTGCTTCTTTTATAGGTATTATTTGTTCTACATTTAAAAAATACTCTTGGCTAAATTCATAAGGTGTAACTTTAAAACATTGTATAGACAAGCCTTGATTAATAAGCCACAAAACAGCTGAAGTTACTTCTTTTCTAAAATTTGCTGCCACTAAAATAATGCGCTGATGCTGATTTTCTATTCTTATATCATCATAATTTTCCTCATCAACGCCAAAAAAATCGCATAATTTTTTCTTGTAGTTTTCATTTTCTAAATACTGTTGGTAAATTTTTTCAATATCACTCTTACTAAAAGTAGAACAATAAGAAGCGTATTTAAGTGCTTGCCAAGTTACATCTTTTCCACTATCATCTCGTTTATTTTCTATGATTACTAAATTACCTCCTTTATCCAAAGCTAATAAATCCAATCTTTCATTAGTGCCATCAAAGTCTTGAAATTCTTTCTGTATAATAAGCAAATCCTCACCCAAGCAACTAGGATTTTTTGCTATCCATTCTTGTAAATTATTTCTTTCTGTAAATTTCAAATCTTTAAAACTTTTTTCTGGTAATTTTGTAATAGAATTTTCTAATTTATTTATCTTATACATAAGGTAGGCCTTTTTCGAATTTTATTAATGGATTTTACTAAAATATTTTTGATTTTTTATATTTCATTATCATTTTTTTGATACATTTACACATTAAAATACTAAAAAAGGGAAATAATGAAAATTTTTGATATGGTAGTTATTGGCGCTGGCCCTGCAGGTATTGCAGCAGGAATAGAAGCTAAAATAAAAAATAAAGAAGTTATTGTTTTAGAAAAAGCTGATGCGATTTGTCAAACCCTAGTAAAATTTTATAAAGAAGGCAAAAGGGTAGACAAAGCATATAAAGGTTGCGATAGTACAAATCACGGGCATATAAATTTTGAAGATGGAACTAGAGAAAGCACGATAGAAACTTTCCAAAATGCTATCAAAGAGCATAATCTTGAAGTAAAGCTTTCTAGTGAAGTTGAAAGTGTTAAAAAAGATGGAGAAAATTTCATCGTTAGCACTGCAAATGAAAATTATATTTGCAAAAATGCAGTTATTGCCATAGGTAGAATGGGCAAACCAAATAAACCAAGCTATACTCTACCTATAACTTTAACAAAAATCATCAATTTTAATGCAAATTCAGCAAGCCAAGGTGAAAAAATCTTAGTTGTAGGTGGTGGAAATTCAGCAGCAGAATACGCTATAGATTTAGCTAAAAATAACGATGTGACGCTTTGCTATAGAAGAGAAACTTTCTCAAGATTAAACGATATTAATCTAGAAGATATTCAAAAAGCTTTTGAACAAGGTAGTGTAAAAGCAAAACTTGGCATAGATATAACTAGTATTGAAGATGAAAGTGGTAAAGCTAAAGTAAATTTCACTAATGACACAAATGAAATTTATGATCGTATTATTTATGCTATTGGGGGTTCAACTCCACTTGATTTCTTACAAAAATGCTCTATAGATGTTGATGAAAAAGGCGTGCCAAGCTTTGATGAAAATAAAGAAAGCAATGTAAAAGGATTATTTGTAGCAGGTGATATAGCGAGTAAAAATGGAGCTTCTATTGTAGTGGGTTTAAATGATTCATTTAAAATCTGCGATCATCTTTATAAATGCTAAAACTCTTTCAATACTCAAAAGGCTATCGTTATAATAATGATAGCCTTTTGCTTTTTGACTTTTTATCTAAAAATAATTTAAAAGGAAATATCCTTGATATAGGATGTGGTTGTGGAATTTTAGGACTTTTGATAAAGCAAAAATTTCCAAATTCAAATGTTTATCTACTAGATATCCAAGAGCAAAATATCAAGCTAAGTTATAAAAATGCTAAAGAAAATAAACTTGAAATTCAAGGCATTTGTGAAGACTTTTTAAACTATAAAAGTGACATAAAATTTGATTTTTTGATCTCTAATCCTCCATTTTATAAAAAAAATACACAAAAAAGCCAAGATTTGCATTTATGTATATCAAGATATCAAGATTTTATGCCACTTGAGAAAATGTTTGCTAAAATAAATACTTTAATCAAACCAAATGGTAGTTTTTTTATGTGTTATGAGGCAAGTTTTTTAGATGAAATTTGTGCTTATTTAAAACATTTTAAATTAAAACTAGTTTCACTTCAATGTGTTCATACTAATGCACAAACTAACGCAAGACTTGTTTTAATGCATATTAAAAAAAATAGCAAAAGTCCATGCGCTATAATGCCTACACTTTTTATGTATGAAAATGATGTTTTAAATCCAAAAATTAGTGAAATTTATAAAAATACAGGAACTATAAGCTATGATGTGTGAAAAAGGTTTTGATTATTCTTTTGATGAAAGTGCTTGTGAAAAATGTGGTGGGAAGTGTTGCACTGGAGAAAGTGGGTATATCTATGCTAGCAAAGAAGAACTAGAAGCTATTGCTAGTTTTTTAAATTTAAACTTTGAAGCCTTTAAAGAACAATACCTCATCAAAGTTGGATTTAAATATAGCTTTAAAGAAGCAAAGTATGAAAATGGCTATCGTTGTATTTTTTTTGATACAATGTATAAAAAATGTTTAATTTACAAGCATAGACCAAAACAATGCAGAACTTTTCCATTTTGGGAGTATTTTAAAACACACAAAGAGGAGTTAAAAAAAGAATGTATAGGGGTTTGCTTTCACTAATTATAGTTTTTATCCTAACAAGCCTTGCTTTAGCCAAAGGTGAAGATAAAATCCTACAAGCACTTATTTATGAAGAGCATGGACAATTTCAAAAAGCATGTGATATTTATACAAATTTATTTCATGAAAATAATGAAAGTATTTATTTGCAAAAGGCTTTACTTTTAGCCTTAAGTGCCAATTTAAAACAAAAAGATGAGCTTTTAAAAGCTTCTAAAGACTTTTTAGAACACACAGCTATTGCAAGATTAAATGCTTTATATTTTTTTGAAATAGGAGATTATAAACAAGCTGAAGCTATACTTTATAAACTCATTAAAGAAGAACAAGATTATAGAAATTATGAAATATTAGGCGATATTTTTGCTAAAAAAGCTTTATATACTAAAGCTTTAGAGCAATACAATCTTGCTTATAAGCTTTTTGAGCATGAAAATTTATTACTTAAAATAGTTGAAATTAATATCAAAAATAAAAATATCAACCAAGCTAAAAAGGCCTTAGAAGAATTTGTAAAAAGTTCACAATGCACCCTTAAAACATGCACCCTACTTTTAAAAATTTATCAAGAGCAAAAAGATCACAAAGCAAGTATCCAAACCCTTGAAAAGCTATA
The DNA here is from genome assembly GCF_025771175.1 of Campylobacter sp. RKI_CA19_01128. NCBI lineage: Bacteria > Pseudomonadati > Campylobacterota > Epsilonproteobacteria > Campylobacterales > Campylobacteraceae > Campylobacter > Campylobacter sp. RKI_CA19_01128. The sequence continues at coordinate 192,011 of NZ_JAKMPU010000002.1, read as the reverse complement.
TAAACTCAACAATGATATTAAATACATCTACGCTATGATAGAATTACTAGTACAAGAAAAAAATTATACTCAGGCTCTAAATTTAACCCAAAAATATAACATAGATCCTGATACCAAAATTTTCTTATACACACAAACAAAAGATTATAAAAAGGCCTATGAAATAGCTTTAAAACATTATGAACTTAGTAAAGATAAAAAATATCTTTCTATGGCAGGGGTTTTAGAATTTGAAATTCATATGGATCCTAAAAGTAAAAAAGTCACGGATCCAAAAATTCTAGCCTCTATCATGAAAAAATTTGAACAAAGCGTAGATGTGCGCAGTGATGCTTTATATCAAAACTACTATGGCTATGCCTTGATTGAATATGATATTGATATAGCCAAAGGTATAGAGCTAGTAGGCTGGGCGCTTGAACAAGAACCACAAAATCTTTACTATCTAGACTCTTTAGCTTGGGGGTATTATAAACTTAAAGATTACAAAAAGGCTTATGAAATTTTGCAAAAAACACTGCATGATAAAGAATTTTCAAGCTCAGATGAAAGCAAAGAGCATTTAAAGGCCATCGAAAAATGTTTAAAACAATAGATTTAAAAAATCATTTTTCAAAAACACAAAAAATTCTTGAAAGTAAAAAAGAAATTTTTCCTTATGATATGTTAGGTAGAAGTCTAGCTTCTAATGCCTTTTATCCTAAAGATATTTATACACTTTTACTTGAAGGAAAACTTTCACATTTTTTATATTCTAAAGATTTAAATTTTAATCATGAAAATTTTGATGCCATCATCTTACCAACAAGCCCTTTGCTTAATCAAGACATACAAAATTTAAGTCTTTTTAGACGCTATCATGAAAAACCTATTGTGCAATTTGATTTTATTTTTGATGAATATCAAATTTTAGAAAGCTTAGTATATGGGGCTGATGCATTTATTGTATTTCCTAAAATGCTAAAAACTATGCAACTAAAAAAACTTTATAATTTTGCAATACATCTTGGTTTAGAGGCCATTTTTTATCTTGAAAGCAAAAATGACCTTAATAATGCTATTTTAGCAGGAGCTAGAATTTTTTTATTAGAAGATGAAAAGCTATTACCTTTGATACCAAAAAATAAAGCTCTTATAAGTAAAAATATTAAAAATCTACATGCTTGCATAAAGGAGAGTTGATGGAGTATTTATACGCACCTTGGAGGGATGTTTATTTTAACAATAAAGATAAAAATTTTTGCCCTTTTTGTCATTGTAAGCATGAACTTAATGAAGATGAAAAACTTGGGGTGATTTTTAGAGCTAAAGAATGCTTTGGCATTATGAATAAATACCCTTATAGTCCGGGTCATTTTATGATTATCCCTTATGAGCATTTAGAAAATATAGAAGATTTAAGTAATGATACATGGCTAGAAATTAGCCATTTTGTGCGTATTGGAGTTAAAATTTTAAAAGAAAACTTTCACGCTAAAGGTGTTAATATAGGTATGAATTTAGGCAGCGCAGCAGGAGCTGGCATAGCACCACATTGTCATTATCATTTAATCCCAAGATGGCAAGGCGATACAAATTTTATCACTACCATAGGACAAACTAGAGTTTGCGGGAGTGATTTAGAAAAAGTTTATACCACCTTATGCAAAGCTTTTAAAGACTATGTATAAAGAAGTTGATTTTGAAAATTTTTTAAAATTTAATTTTGATCTTTTAATTGATGCAAGAAGCCCTAAAGAATACAAACTTGCTCATATAAAATCTGCGCAAAATTACTACGCACTCAATGATAATGAATTTGAAGAAATAGGCACGCTTTATAAGAAAAACAAAGGCTTAGCTAAAGCAAAAGGTGTAAGTTATATTTGCAAAAATATGAGTGAGCATATTAATAAAATTTATCAAAATTATAAAATAGGCTCTTTAGTGGGAATTTATTGTGCAAGAGGCGGTAAAAGATCAAAAGCTATTGCTTTAATCTTAGCTGAACTTGGTTATAGGGTTGTAAGATTAGAAGGTGGATACAAAGCCTATAGAAGTTATGTGAGTGAGTTTTTTAGAAAAGATTTAAATATTGAGTTTTTATGTCTTTGTGGTAATACAGCAAGTGGTAAAAGTGATTTAATCCAAACTTTAGATAATGCTTTAAATTTAGAAAAACTAGCCAACCACCAAGGATCTAGTTTTGGTAAAATTTATGGAGAACAACCAAGCCAAAAAGCCTTTGAAGATGAATTGTTTTATTTTTTAAAAGATTATACTTATAAAACTTGTTTTATAGAAGCTGAAAGTAGACAAATTGGAAATTTAACTATCCCGCTAAATTTATACAATAGCATGCAAAAAGCTAAGAAAATTTGGTGTGAGTGTGATATGAATTTACGCATTCAAAGAGTTTTAAAAAACTATACTCCAATGGATAAAAAAGTATTTTATCAATGTGTTGAAAAAATATCACCTTATATTAGCAAGGATTTTAAACTAAGACTTTGTCAAAATTATGAAGAAAACAATTTAGAACTTTGTGTAAAAATGCTTTTTGAATATTATGATAAAGTATATAAAAAACCTTCAAAAATTGATTATTTTATCAATAGTTCTAATTTAGATGAAGCTAAAAAACATCTTATGAGTTTAAACTCATAAGATTGTATTTACAAAGATAATAAAAATAATACTTGAAAGAATTCCAGCAACTGGTAAAGTAATCACCCATGCTAAACCAATAGGTTTCATCATAGCCCATTTAGCATCTTTATTAAATACCCCTATACCTAAAATTGCACCGATTAAGATATGGGTTGAGCTAACTGGAATTCCAAGTTGGGTAGCTAAAAGTATAACGATACTTGCACCAAGTTCAGCACTAAAGCCTGTTGTTGGTTTAATTTCAGCAAGTTTTGAACCCACAGTTTGAATAACTTCTTTACCCAAAAACCAAAGTCCAATAACCAAAGCTATACCAAACATAAGCATCACAGCAAATGGCACTGGCGAGCTAGGATTAATGGTGTTATTTTTAAGTACATCTAAAATAGCAGCAAATGGCCCAAGAGCGTTAGCTATATCATTAGCTCCATGTGAAAAAGCAAAACTTGAAGCAGTAAAAATTTGAAACCACGAAAAAATCTTTTCTATGGTCTTATTAACCTGAGTTTTTTTCATCAACCTCACGACTGCTAAAGTAACAATATAAGCAAAAATAGAAATAATCGAAACTATCCATAAATTTTGCATTACATCTAAAGTAGAAACATTATTTAAACCCTTAAATAAAAACATAGAAGCAATAGTCAATGCACCTACACCTGCTATTAAAGGAACGTGAAATTTCATTCTTGAGAAAACATCTATGTTTTTTTCTTTTTCTTTTAATTCTTTGATTTTTAACTTATATTCACTTCTTTTTTCATCATCATCTAAAACAATAGCACTAAGTTCTTTGATTTGCTCTTCTTGGCTTTTGTTTTTTAAATTTTTAAAATATTCTTCTTTAAAAGCTTTTTTTTCTTTTTTAATTTCTTTTACCACAAGAGTTATTTCTTCTGATGGCTTTAAGATTTTTTTATAAATATAAGCATAAATTAAATACGCCACAAGCCCACCGAGCAAAGGCGAAATAACCCAACTCATAGCTATTTTATAAATACCATTCCAATTTACCATAGATAATGCTTGATCTTGATCAAAAAATACAAAGCCCATAGCAATACTTGAACCTACAATACCTCCTATAATACTATGAGTGGTAGAAACTGGAAGTCCTTTTTTAGTCGCTACAAAAAGCCAAATTCCTGAACTTAACAAAGCTGAGAGCATTACACATACAAACACCATAGGATTAATTCCATCAGGTAAAACCACTATACCACTTCTTATAGTATTTGTTACTTCTCCTCCTGCAAACACAGCCCCGCTTAATTCAAATACCGCTGCAATAATCAAAGCTTGTTTTATAGTAACTGTTTTAGCGCCTACGCTAGTACCAAATGAATTTGCAACATCATTACCACCGACATTAAAGGCCATGAAAATACCAAATACACTAGCAAGGATAAATAATATCATGGAATTATTAGGAATATAATTATATCCCCAAACAAAAAAGTATAAAACACTCACAATAAAAATAAAAAATGCAATAGCATTATCTTTACTCAAGTATTCTCCTTAAGAATTTATTTTAATGAATTAATTTTAGTAACTTTTACTTAGTTTTTTCTTTGATCTTTAAAAATTGCAAAGCAGATTTCACTGCTTGCATATAACTTTGTAAATTAATTTTTTCGTTTTTATAAGCCCTATCATAAGCTGTACCATGATCAACGCTAGTACGAATTATAGGTAAATTTAAACTCACATTAATACTTTTTTCAAAATACAAAGCCTTTAAAGGTGCTAAGCCTACATCATGATACATACTCACCAAATACTTGCATTTACTTAACGCAAAAGGAGTAAAAGCACTATCAGCCACTAAAGGCTCACTTAAATAAATATTTTCCTTATAAGAAAGTTCATTTTCTTTTTGACTTAAAAAATCTTCATTTTCTAAATTTTGTAAATTCAACGCGTAATCTTTTAAAAATACATTTGCCATTCTTATAGCTTTTTTTATTTCCTGCTCTTCTTCTCCACCTATTACACCATTATCACTTGCATGAGGGTTAAAACTTAAAACTCCAATTTTTTCAAATAAAGTGCATTGATAAAAATTAATTAAAAATTGTGCAAGTTTAAAAGCCTTAATCTTTTTATAAACATCTCTTAAAGCCATATGCTCAGTATATAAAGCCACAAAAAGCTCATCACACCCTAACATCATAATAGCATCTTGTTTGAAAAAATCTCTTAGTGCCTCAGTATGACCTTTATAACTCACTCCCCCCATTTGCCAAGTCTTTTTATTAATCGGTAAAGTTACCAAAGCATCTAAAAATAAATGCGTGCAATAACTAGCTCCTTCAAAACTTAAAAAAGAATAAACCCCACTTTTAGCGTCTAAATTCGCAGGATTTAACTCAAAATCAAAATCAATAATTTTACTAGCTTGATATGAAAACTCATAAATTAAAAAATTTTCTTTTTCTTCTTTAAAAGCAAATTGTGGTTTTGAAGCATTAGAAATTTCAACTAAATTGATTTTAGATTTAGGATTTATTTTCAAAAGTTTATTTGCTTTTTGAAATAATTCATAATGCACAAAATAATAAGGCTCGCAAATTTTTACTAGCTCATCATGACAAGCTAATAAAATTTGCATACCTATGCCATTTAAATCCCCTATGCTAATAGCAATTTTTTTCATCTTTTAATCAAAGCTTTCATTTGCAATATAGCTTTTTCTAAGCCTACAAAAACCGATCTTGCTACTATACTTTGGCCTATATTTAACTCTTCTATCTCTAAAATATCTACAATATTTTTTACATTTTTATAATTAAGCCCATGTCCAGCTGCCACTCTTAAATTTAAACCCTTAGCCAAACTCGCACTTTGTTTTAATCTTTGGAGTTCATTTTCCAAAAGCTTTTTGAGTTCATTTTTACTTAAAATTAATTCAGGCAATGCATAAGAAGTTTGATTGATATTAGTATATAGTGCATTATAAATATTAGCATACAAGCCTGTATGAAGCTCTATAAAATCAGCATTTAAAGAAGATGATTTTTTAATATCTTCTAAATTTGGATCAATAAATAAAGAAACTTCGATTTGCTCTTGCTTTAAAACATTAATAGCTTCTTGTAGTTTTTCATTATCTAAATTTAAACCACCTTCTGTCGTAAGTTCTTGTCTTTTTTCAGGCACTAAAGTAACGCGTGAGGGTTTGTATTTTAAAGCATATTCTATCATATCAATAGAGCATTCTAAATTCACTACACATTTGCAATATTTTAAGATATTTTCTAAATCAAACTCATTAGCATGGCGACGATCTTCTCTTACATGGATAGTGATTTGATCAGCTAAATTTGCACTCAAAAAAGCAGCCTCAAGCAAATCAGGATCATTTACTTTTCTAGCTTCTCTTAAAACTGCTATATGATCGATATTAACCCCTAAAAGCATAAGTTTTCCTTATAAGTTTTTTGCTATTATACTTTAAATTTTTTAAGGAGAGCTAGTGCTAGGTATTGATATGGGTTCAAATACATTAAGAGCTGTTTTAATGGATGAGAATTTTAATAAATTAAAAAGCGAAGAATTTATCATAGGTACAGCTAAAAATATGCAAAATGACACCATTAGTGATGAAGCCATAGAAAGAATTTTTAGCGCTTTGAAAATCTTAAAAGAAAAAAATTATGACTTAAGTCAAGCCAAAGCAGTCGCCACAGCTGCTTTTAGAAAAGCAAAAAATACTGAGTTTATTTTTGAAAAAATTCAAAAAGAATTTAAACTTGATGTAAAATTAATCGATGCAAAAACAGAAGCAAAACTAAGCATTTTAGGTATGCAAGAGCGTCTTAAAGCTCTTAAGCTTTTTAGAAAAGACTTAAACTATTGTGATTTGGGTGGTGCTTCTTGTGAAATTTCAAATGAAAAGTTTAGCAAAAGTTATGATTTTGGAATCATTAGTTTTTATGAAAGAATGCATTTTAAAGCTATAAAATCAAGTGCTTATGTAAGATTTTTTAAAAAATACCCGCAAAATCTTGCACGTATTAAAGATGAAAAATTAAAAATTCATCTAAGCCCCTACCCTGCACATTTAAAACAACTTGCCCTAAAAGCTTTTAATCTTAGTAAAGATATAAAATTAAAAGGAAATTTTTTCATACTAAATTCAGGAGTACCCACCACACTTTGTGCTTATAAACAAAACATAAAATACAAAGATTACTTAGAAGAAAGTGTAAATGGTAAAATACTCAAACGCAAAGATTTTTTTGATTTTGCTTTAAAAATTTGGAATTTAGAACAAGAAAAAGCTAAAATTTATCTTGGAGAAAATAGAAAAAAATACCTCATAGCAGGCTCAATGATACTTTTTGCTTTATTTAATAAGCAAAAGCTCATTGTGATTGATGATGGTGTTAGAGAAGGTGTGTGTATAGCACATTTTAAAAATATCAAATTTTAAAGGAGAAAAAATGAGTTTAAAAGATCAAATTTTAGAAGATATTAAAGAAGCTATGCGTAATAAAGATGATTTTAAAAGAAACACTTTAAGAACGCTTAATGCTAGCTTTAAACAAATAGAAGTTGATGAAAGAATCACACTTAATGATGAAAGAATATATAAAATCATTGCAAGCGAGATTAAAAAACGAAATGAAGCAGCTTTGGCTTTTTCTAAAGGCTCTAGAGAAGATTTAGCACAAAAAGAACTCCAAGAAGTAGCTATTTTAAGTGCTTATTTACCAAAACAACTTAGCAATGAGAAATTAGAAAGTGAGCTAAAAAAACTTATAGAAAAATTACAAATTAACTCTTTAAAAGAACAAGGTATTTTGATGAAAGAAGCTAAAGTAATTTTTGGTGCAAGCGTTGATGGTAAAAGACTTAATGAAATGGTAAGAAAGCTTTTAGCATGAAAAAAGTTTTAACACTTTGTGCCTTAGCTTTAAGCTCTTTTGCTTATACTCAATATGAATTACATCCTAGCTTTAAAACTTATTTTAAAGACTGCTCTTTGTTGATGGATAAATATTATTATATTAATTGTTATGATTATAATTATAAAGGCACTAAGGCTATTGCTTATAAATTAGAAGCTAAAATTTTAAATCAAGGACACATCAAAAAACGCCCAAGATTTCAAGAAGATACAAATATACCTAAAAAATACAGAACTTATTGGGAGGATTATCTAAGAAGTGGTTATACAAGAGGGCATGTTGTACCAAATCAATCCATGAATGCAACCCCACAAGCTCAACTTAGCACTTTTTTAATGAGCAACATAACTCCGCAAAAAAAAGATATTAATGCAGAAATTTGGAATGAAATCGAACAAAGAGAAAGATATTTAGCAAAGAAAAATAAAGAATTAGAAGTCTTAAATTTAGTACTTTATGATGATAAGCCAAAACGCATTAAAAACAACATAGCCATTCCTAGTTTTTATATCAAAATTCTTAAGGCTAAAAATTTCAGTGAATGTTATAAAGTGCCAAATAATGATAATTTTGCAAGATTTGATAGAAATTATTTTAAGGAAGATTGTAAAAAATATATTGATTAAACTAGAAGCAACAAGGCTTCTAGTTTAGTTTTTACTCAACTTCAGCATCGATTACATCATCGTCTTTTTTCTTTTGAGCGTTTGGTTCTTCTTTTTTATACATATTTTCTGCTAATTTATGAGAAACTTCACTTAAAGCTTTCATTTTGCTTTCAATTTCTTCTTTAGAAGCATTAGCATTTTTCAATGTCTCTTTTAGCTCATCTAAGGCTTTTTGAATATTTTCTTTATCATCATCGCCTACTTTATCTCCAAGTTCACTTAAAGATTTTTCTACTTGATGTACTAAGCTATCAGCAGCATTTCTAGCTTCTACTGCTTCTTTGCGTTTTCTATCTTCTTCTTTATGAAGCTCTGCATCTTTTACCATGTTGTTGATTTCTTCTTCACTTAGTCCGCTTGAACCTGTGATTTTAATCTCTTGAGCTTTACCTGTAGCTTTATCTTTTGCACTAACTGTTAAAATACCATTTGCATCAATATCAAAAGTTACTTCAATTTGTGGCATACCGCGAGGTGCTGGTGGAATTCCTTCAAGATTGAAATTTCCTAAAGATTTATTATCACGGCTAAATTCTCTCTCACCTTGTAAAACATTGATAGTAACTGCGCTTTGATTATCTTCAGCAGTTGAGAAAACTTGCTCTTTTTTAGTTGGTATAGTTGTACCTTTTTCGATGATTTTAGTCATCACCCCACCTAAAGTTTCAATACCTAAAGAAAGTGGAGTAACATCAAGCAATAATACATCTTTAACATCACCTTTAATAACCGCACCTTGAATTGCCGCACCTATTGCAACAACTTCATCAGGATTTACTGATTTATTAAGCTCTTTTCCAAAGGCTTTTTTAACTTCTTCTTGTACTAGTGGAACACGAGTAGAACCACCCACCATAACGATTTCTTTTACTTCACTTTTATCAAGCCCTGCATCTTTTACTACTTCGTTAATCTTACTAATAGTTTCAGCAACTAAACCATCAATCATACTTTCAAATTTAGCTCTTGTTAGAGTTTTAGTTAAGTGTTTTGGGCCACTTGCATCAGCTGTGATAAATGGTAAATTAATATTAGTTTCATTAGCTGAACTTAATTCTTTTTTAGCATTTTCAGCTGCTTCTTTTAATCTTTGTAAAGCCATTACATCGTTTTTAAGATCAATACCTGTTTCATCTTTAAACTCATTTGCTAAAAAGTCGATTAATTTATTATCAAAATCATCACCGCCTAAAAATGCATTACCACCGGTTGCTAAAACTTCTACAACATTATCACCTGTTTCAAGCACAGTAACATCAAATGTACCACCACCTAAGTCATAAACCACGATTTTTTCACTTTCTTTTTTATCAAGTCCGTAAGCCAAAGCTGCTGCAGTTGGTTCATTGATAATTCTTAACACATTCAATCCTGCAATTTGTCCTGCTTCTTTTGTAGCTTTTCTTTGCGCATCATTAAAATACGCTGGAACAGTAATAACCGCATCTTCCACTTTTTCACCCAAGAAAGCTTCTGCATCTTCTTTTAATTTCATTAAAACTTTTGCTGAAATTTCTTGTGGAGTATAAATTTTACCTGCTATTTCAATCGCACAAGCCCCATTTCTTTCTGTGATATGATAAGGTAAGCGATTTTTAGCTTCTTTTGCTGCTTCTTCATTGATCATTAAACCCATAATTCTTTTTATAGAATAAATAGTTTTTTCAGGATTAGTCACAGCTTGACGCTTAGCGCTATCTCCAACTAAAACTTCACCTTTATCTGTAAAAGCAACTACTGAAGGAGTAGTATTTTTACCTTCTTTATTTGGGATAACCTTACTCTCACCTCTTTCATATACACTCACACAAGAATTTGTTGTACCTAAATCTATACCTATAACTTTTGCCATTTTTTATCCTTTTTATTAAATTTTATTTTGCAACACTAACTTTTGCTGATCTAATCACTCTATCATTCATCATATAGCCCTTTTGTAAAAGCTGAACGATATGATTGCTTTCATGATCAGCACTTTCAACATGAAACATCGCCTCATGTAAATTTGGATCAAACTCACCATTTGCTTCTATTACCTTAACCATATGTTTTTCAAGTTTTTTCAAAAGCAAATCTAAAGTGTTTTGAACCCCTTCTTTGATTTTTAAACTTAATTCATCATTGGCTTCTACATTAATAGCCGCCTCTAATGCATCAACTACATCAAGCAAATCTTTAGCAAAACTTTCATTTGCATAAATTGTTGCTGCAATTTTTTCTTTTTCCATTCTTTTTTTGATATTTTCAAATTCAGCATTTGCTCTTAAATAAGTATCTTTTAACTCATTATACTCTGCTTGAAGTTTTTCTAATTCATTGTTTTGACTTTCTGAATTTTCCACTGCTTCTTCTTGCATTTGCTCATTTTGCTTTTCTTCGCTCACGCAGCCTCCTTTATAATATTTAACATTGTTTTAAAATCAGAATACACACTACCGGCAAAAACCACATTAGATTCTTTACCTAAAAATGTACTCTTAAGCTTTAATCCCATAAAACCCTCTTCAAATAAAGGATCAAATTGCAATTTATCGTTAAAATAAAATCCAATTTGAGGAGATAAAAGCTTAGCAAATTCATCATTTTGATAAATTTGATAAGCTTTACTCTCATTATATCTATAATAAACCATAGCATCTTTTAACATAGCAATTTTTTCTAACAACTCTTTAAACTCAACTCTAAAAGCTAAATTTTCAATACTTTTTAGATCAAGTCCTATAAGTCTTTGTAAGAAAATTAAACTATCTTGACTAAATCTTAAAATCAACTCATTTTGTCCAAAATCAAGTATGATAAATTTATCATTAACCTTAGTAATATCTTGCAAAATAAGCTCATCACCACCATAAACTAAGGTATAAATTTCAAACTTATCAAGCAAAAACTCTAGCAAAGCAAGATCGTTAATCACAATCTCATCTTCGCAAAGTTGCTCATACCAATAAGCCTTCATAGCAGTAAAGGTTGGTATGCGACCACTGCTAATATGAAGTTGTGTTAATACACCCTCATCGCTTAATTTTTTAAAATAAACTCTTATAGTAGAAGCAGGTATGCTAACTTTATGATTTAACTCATTAGAACCCACAGGATTATTACCATCTAAATAGGTCTCAATGATGGTTTTTAAAATTAAATCTTTTTTACTATAAGACTTCACTATAAAACCTTAGTTTTTAATTTAGCACTCAATGTTTTTAAGTGACAAGATAATTATACAACTTTAGTATAATAATGTCAAGTTATTTTTAAATAAAAATATTTAAAATTATTTAGTCTATACAACTAAAGTTTATTTAGTTATTTATATATAATATATAAAAATTTATTTTTCAGTTTTTTTAAAAGAAAAGATAATATAATTGCATCTAGCAATATTTTTTAAAAGGTTTATAACAATGAAAAATCTTACTTTAAGAGAAAAGCAAGATCTAGAAGCTTATGTGTTTTCTAATATAGAAAGAAAAAAAATGGCTTTAAGTAGAATTTTAAAATTATATTATTTAAGATTTTTTAGATTAGTTTTTTAATTTATATTTTTTCATACCCTCTTTTGTAAAAGATAAGTCTTTAAAATCAGGAGATGAGATTAACTCCATACAAGTTTTATCTAAATTTTCCATTCCGCTTATTTGCATACTAGCTTGTAAATTTTCATCTAAATATAAATCAAAAACTACACAAGCTTGATTATTAACCCTGTAAAGAATTTTTCCACCTTTTTTCTCATCTAGTTTATACGCTTGTAATTTATCATTTTTACTCATTTTTTTAATTTCATTTGCAAAAGATTGATGTAAGGTATAATAAATCATAAAATCACGCATTATGTTTTTAATATCAGCAATTTCTTTTCTTAGTTTTGATAAATCTTTAGTGTATAAGCTTATAAATTGCGTATTTAAGTACTCATTTAGACTTTTTTCATTTAAATTTTCACATAATGGATAAATTTTAACCACAAAAGCCTTATCTTTAGCAAGTACTATATCCACACAAGCTTGTTTATTTTGTTTGTATTCTAAAAATAAAGCTTGACTTGAGCTTAAATTTAGCGTGTTTTGTTTATTGTAAGCAAAATCACTTAAATCTTCATAGATATTTGCATAAGAAAAAATTCCCGCAAAAAGCAATAATAAAATTTTCATTCAAATAAATCTTTATGATGATTTTTTAAGTACTCTACTACTTCTAAGATCTCATCAACTCCTTCTTTTTGAGTATTTTGACAAACCTCATCAATACAATCAATATAAGCCTCAATTGCTTTTTCTAATTTTACTCTTTTTACCCCAGCAAACAAAAGCATTGCCTCTAAAACTATACTTAATTCATATTGTAAATTTTCTATTTCTTCTTTAAAATCATGATTTGTTTTCATTATTTTCCTTTAATTCTTTGCTTTTAATTAAATCTACAAATTGTGCTTTTATGAAATCATAGTTAGAGCTATCTTTATACGCAGCGAACAATCCACCACTAGCATTTTTATGCCCTCCCCCATTAACCAAGCTTTTAGCCATCAAACTCACATCGACTTTATTATTTGCTCTAAAACTTAAGGTTTTTCTTGAACTAAGATCAACAAAAAAATCAAAATCGGGATTTTGCATTAAAAAATCATTTCCAATTACAGAAGTATTGCCTATATTTGAAGTTAATAAACCTTTACTTCCTTTATAAAATACACTAAATTTTTCTTTATTTACACTTAGTCTTTCTACCACAAATTTGGAAATTAAATTGCTTAAAGTATCATCATTTTCTTTTTTAAAAAAAGATTTTTTTAAGCCATGCAAATCATCATCTAAATTAATATGAGCATTTTTTTGATGAATGTATTTTCTACAAACATCAAAAAGATAAAAAAGATATTTGATATTTTCTTGTGCAAACATTACTCTATTGATTTCTTTTGCTCCAGAAACCATACCAAGCAGTACTTTTCCAAGTTCAAAATTCTCATCTTCACTCAACCAAATATCTACTGCATTTACCACATCTACAAATTCTGACAAAGCCTTATTTTCGCCATAACATTTACTAAAAAAATCATAAACAATCTTAGTAGCACATCTTTTATCATCTAAAAAATACCAAGGATATTTTTGCATACATTCTAAGCCACTTTGATGATGATCTAAAAGTAAAAGTTTGATTTTTTTACCTTCTATAGCTTTTTGAAAATCTTCACATTGACTTAAAGTTAAATTTAAATCCGTGATTAAAATCACAAATTCTTCATTAGGATTTTGCTTTAAATCTTCCTCTATATTTTTAAAAATCACATTAAAATTTTCATTAATCTCTTTACCATAATTAGAATTATAAAAATAACAATTCTTAAAATAAAAATCTAGCACATACTGACAAGCATAGCCATCTAAATCCGTATGTGAAAGATGATAAATTTTCATATTTTTCCTTTATAAATTATCAACTTTTATGATACCTTCTGTTTCAAATTTGGTATTTTCTGCAATCTCAGCAAAACTTAAAACCGTAATATTAATACCAAAATTAGAACAAATATCAGCGATAAATTTTCTAAGTTGTGGCTCAACACAAAGCAAGAAAGGCTTAATTCTTGTATTTGCCACACTTGCAAGTTCAGCTTTTAAAGCTTCTACTAAAGCGCCGGTTTGAGCTACATTTATCATTAAATGATACGAACCATCTTTAAACTGCACATGCTCCATTAATTTTGCAGCCGCAGCAGCATCAAAAATATAAAAGCTAATTTGTCCTTTTTCATCCACATATAAATTTGTAATTGCTCTTGCTAAAGAGGCCCTTACATGCTCAATAATCATATCCAAACTCTTACTTACTTCAGCTATATCACTAATTGATTCTAAAATTGTAAGCATATCTTTAATAGGAATATGCTCTTTAAGTAAAGCTTTTAAAACTTTTTGGATTAAACCTATACTAGCAACCCTTAAACAATCATCTACTACGATAGGATAATCATTTTTGATTTTATCTAATAAATTTTGAACCTCTTGTTTAGTTAAAAGTTCTGAAGCATTGGCTTTTATAAGCTCACTCATATGGGTTGAAATCACACTTGCTGGATCAATTACAATATAACCATTTAGCGTTGCCTCATCTTTTAAAGATGATTCAATCCATAAAGCATCAGAATTAAAAGCAGGTTCTTTAGTAGCTATACCCTCGATAGGTTCAGTTATAAAACCACTATCCATAGCTAGATATTTATCAGGATAAATTTCAGCACTAGCTATACCCACACCTTTGAGCTTGAAAGTATATTCATTAGGCTTTAATTGTAAATTATCTCTAATTCTAATTTTTGGCATTAAAAAGCCTAAACTTTGAGCTATATTGCGTCTTGTTGATCTAATACGCTCTGTTAATTCACTTTCTGCTAATTTAATAAGTCCATAGCCTAATTCTAATTCTAAAATTTCTAATTTTAAAATATCTGTGATTTTGTTTTCTTCTTCTTTTAAAATTTCTTCCTCACTGCGTTTTTGAGGTTTAGCTTGCTCTTGCTCATCAGCTTCTTGGGATTTTTTAGCCGAAATTGTATTGATTTGAATTTTACCTTCTTGTACTTGTTTTATCATATAACCAAGACCCAAAAACACCAAAGCCATAAAACCCAAAGAAAAATGTGGTAAACCAGGCACTAAAGCAAAAATAAATAAAACAAAACCTACAATTAGTAGTGTTTTGTATTCTCCTAAAAGCTGATTAATAGAACCTTCAGCAAAATTATCCTCATCTTTACTAGCACGCGTGATGATAATTGCAGTTGCTGTTGAAGTGATAAGCCCAGGAATTTGAGAAACAAGTCCATCACCTATTGTTAATATAGTATAAGTTGAAGCACATTCTCCAAGCTCCATATCATGCTGAAAATAACCTATCATAAACCCGCCAATTAAATTTACAATGGTGATAATAATCCCAGCAACAGCGTCTCCTTTTATAAATTTAGAAGAACCATCCATTGCTCCATAAAAATTTGCTTCGGATATAATTTCTTGGCGTCTTGCGCGTGCAGTTTTTTCATCAATCAAACCTGCATTTAAATCCGCATCAATAGCCATTTGTTTACCTGGCATTGCATCAAGGGTAAATCTTGCTTGAACCTCAGAAACCCTTGTACTACCTTTGGTTACAACCATAAAATTAATCAAAACCAAAATACAAAAAACAACCATACCTATAACATAATTACCACCAACAACAAATTCACCAAAACTTGCTACTATATCACTAACAGCTGCTGGACCTTGATGACCCTCACTCAAAATCATACGCGTTGTAGCAATATTAAGTGAAAGCCTAAAAAGTGTGATGATCAAAATCAACGTTGGAAAAGTTGTTAAATCCGTAGGCTTTGGTATATACAAAGAAATTAAAATAATTAAAACCGAAATGGCAATACTTAAAGCAAGAAAAAAGTCTAAAACTATACTTGGTAAAGGCACTATAATAATTGCTAAAATTGCAATAATTACGGCTACTATAGTTAAACTTTTTGCCTTTAAAATAGGCGCAACAAGTGGAGCAACCCAAGGCAACACTAAGCTAAAAATATCTCTTTTAGCCATTATTTTGAATAATATCCTCTAAGGTAATAGAAACTAAAAAATCATCTATCTTATTTTGAAGTTTCACTAAAACTGGCATAATTTTGCAATTATCCTCTTTTTGAGAAGGACAAATTCCATTACTACATTCAAAAACATTAATAGATTTTTTCTCTACGCTATTGATAATTTCTTTTAAAGTGTATTCACTTGGCTGCTTAATAAGTGCAAAACCACCCTTAGCTCCCTTGTAAGACTTCAAAAGTGCATCTTTAGCAAGAGCTTGTAAAATTTTTGCTAAAAAACTTTTAGGTATATCTAAGACATTTGACATAGTATCTACATCTTGTGGTTCTTGGGATTTTGCTATATGAATTAAAGATAATAAAGCATATTCGCTAGCTTTGGTAAATAACATTTGTTCCTTTCAAGTTATAAATAAAATATATTATTGGTTATTAATAAAAATTTTTATTATATCAAAAATAAGTATCGATAAATATTAAATTTCATATTTTTTAAATTTCAGCATTCTTTTTGGTTTTTTAGTTATAATTACACTTTTTATTTTAATACCGCTCAGGAGGTCTATTATGGCTTTAGATTCGGCTAAAAAAGCAGAAATAGTTGCAAAATTTGCTAGAAAAGAAGGAGACACAGGTTCTCCAGAAGTTCAAATCGCACTTTTAAGCGCAAGAATTTCGGATTTAACAGAACATTTAAAAATCTACAAAAAAGATTTTTCTTCTCGTTTAGGTCTTTTAAAGCTTGTTGGTCAAAGAAAAAGACTTTTATCTTATCTAAAAAGAAAAGATTATCAAGCTTATTCTAAATTAATTAGCGAATTAAACTTAAGAGATAAATAAGCTTCGTGCTTATTTATCTTTATATATTTTTTATTACATTTATTTACTACTACTTTAATTTAAGTTTTCAAAATTTCATCGTTTTATTCACAAGAGTTTCACAGTGTGATTTTAGCTTCTAAGCACCTAAAAATACCACTTTAAGTTTTAAACTAAAAAACATTTTTCACATTTAATTTTATTAATTTTTAATATTTTTTCACTTTTGCTATAAAAAACCCATCTGCATAGTCATCTGGTAAAACTCTTTTAGCAAATGATAAATCAAATTCATCACTCTTTGCACATATAAAATCAACATTAACCAAATTAAAATCAAGCAATTCTAATTTAAAATTTTCATTTCTTAATGCATTTTCTAAAACTGCTTCATTTTCTTCTCTTAAAAATGTACAAGTGCTATATACTAATTCTCCGCCATGTTTTAAAGCTAATAATGCTGAATGCAAAAGCTTTTTTTGCAAATTTGCAATTTGCTTAATTTCTTTTGTGTTTTTTTGGATTTCAAAACCCATTTTTGCAAAAGTTGAGCAAGGTGCATCAAGTAAAATTTTATCAAATTTCAAAGGACAAGCCTTGCCTATAATGCGTGCGTCTTTTAAGAAACATTTTGCAATTTTAACTTGATAATTTTCCATAGTTTTTTTTAAGGTAAAAAAACGTGTTTTAGATAATTCACAACTTGCTAAATAACCCTCATTTTGCATAAAATTAGCTAAATTTAGACTTTTTCCACCAGGAGCTGCACACATATCCAATACGCTCTCACCAGCTTTAACACCCAAAGTTTTAGCGCATAAATACGAAGAATAATTTTGTATATAAAACTTACCCTCATTAAAAGCTTTCATTGAGCTTAGTTTGCTTTTGAAGATACATGGAATTTTATAACAATTCAGATCAATTTTTTCAAATTCTATATTTTCATTATTTAAAATTTCTTCTAATTCATCATTATCAACAAGCAAGGAATTTCTAAAAATATTAATATATTTTTCTTGATTAAAACTTTGAAGGATTTGTTCTTTTTGCTCTTTTGTATAAATTTCATCTAAAGCTGTATTTAAATCAAGTAAGGCCATAAAAATCCTTTAAAAACAAATACGCAGCTAAAGAATCAAGTTTGCCATCTTTTTTCTTTAAATTCACCATGCCAAGTTCTTGTGCATTTTTAGAACTAAAACTCTCATCGACAAAAAAAACTTCTTTGTCAAAATCAAGTAAAGATATAAAATGCTCTATTCTTTTTCGCATTTCATCTTCACTAGATCCACCTAAAGGAATTCCTACTACTAAAGTATTTACATCATACTCTTTGATGCACTTTTTTACCTCATTTGCTGCTTGGTTACGGTTTTTTCTAATAATAGCTTCAAGCGGCATAGCTATACTTTTATTAACACACAAAGCAACACCAATACGCTTTAAGCCTATATCTAATGCTAAAGTTTTCATAAGCAAGATCTTATTTTCACTCCAGATATTTCTACTAAACCCTCAAGTTCATACTCATAAACTCTATCGCCAAATTTTTTCAAAACTTTTTCTAAATCGTCTTCATGTTTTAAAAAACTTAACAAATCATCTTCACTTTGCTCATAATGAAGCTCTCCAAACATTTTTGCAAATTCATCAAAATCATGAATTAATTTTGCCTTTTTTGTAGCTAAAAGCAAATTTGTTCCTTCGCTTTCATTTTTCCTATGAGGTAATACATATATAGGTTTATTCATACCCAAAGCAAGTCTTGCACTTTGCATAGAACCACTTTTTAAATCAGCTTGAGCTATTATAACAACCTCGCTTAAAGCAATAATAAGTCTATTTCTTAATAAAAAATCATAGGGTTTTGCCTTGTAATTTCCTTCATTTTCACTTAAGGCTAATGCATTTTCATAAATATTTAAAATTTCATTTGTGTTTGCTTTTGGATAAATCTCATCAAGCCCATTAGCAAATATAGCTATGGTTTGAGGGTAAGCTATTTTAGCTGCTTGGATATCAACCCCCAAAGCCCCGCCACTTACCACACAAACCTTAGCTTTTTTTAACAAAGTCACCAATTCAACAAGACAATTTTTAGTATAAACACTCATTTTTCTAGAACCTATAATAGCCACTTTTCTAGCATTTAAAAGCTCTAAATTGCCTTTATAATAAATCTTTGAAGGCGGATTTAAAAGATTTTTAAAATCTTCAATATTCTCAATAAATTTCATTTAAATACACAAGCTCAACTGAATTTAACAAATCTTTACTTTGCACCAAGGCCTTAAAAGTCTTTTCTCTTGGATGACCAATAGCGATAGCAAAACCTTTCTTTTTTGCCTCTTCTACTGCTTGTTTGAGTTGATTTTTAATATATGTTATATCATCTTCATTGTCCAAAAAAACATCTCTAGCTATATAAGGTTGTTCAAAATGACTTACTAAATTTTTAGCTTTAGAATTTCCTATAGTTCTTGAATCTACAAAAATAAAATCATTTTGTTTAAAGGCGCTAAATAATTTTTCCATAGCATGCTTATTTGCAGTAAATAAACTTCCTGTGTGGTTGTTAATAAATTTTACTTTTGGAAATTGCTCTTTTACAAAAGCTACGCGCTTGCTTATTTTTTGCATATCATCACTAGGGTGTAAGGTATTTAATTCTGCCTTGTCATATTTTATAGCAGCAAGGGGCAAATGCACCATAAAAAAGTCAAAATCCTTTGCGAACTCAGCTGTATAAGGATGGCGTTTATCAGGTGGAAAAAAAGATGGGATTAATTTTAAATTTGTTTTTTTAAGCATATCTACATGAGTGTGACTTGCCATATCATCTATAATAATTGCTAGACGAGGTTTGGTATTTTTTTGTACTAGAATTTGAGTTTTATTATCCTCGTTTTTATCTGATATATTTTGCTCTTTGTTGTTTAATTCTTTGCTTGTATTTTGATCTATTACTTCTAAAATTAAAGTTTGATTATCCTCTTTAGTTTGATTTAACTCTGTATTTGCAGGGTTTAAATTTAAAATTTCACTAATATTTTTATCTAAAAATTCTAATTTTTCATTTTCTAAAGTCAAATTTATATCATTAAAACTAAAATTATTTTCTTGCTCTATTGTAGGTGACAATGGTTCTTTTTTAACTATGGTTTGATTATAGTCTAAGGTTTTATTTTCTTCTTTTTTTAAAAACAAAGCTCCAAATGCAAAAAGAAAAATTCCAAACACAACCAAGCAAAGTGCTAAAAGCACTTTGTGTTTTTTATTTATAGTTTTCAAGTTAGTTTTTATCTTTATCAACTAATTTTTTAGCACTAATCCAAGGCATCATAGCACGAAGTTCGCGTCCTGTTTTTTCTATCAAAGAATCATTCATTAATTTACGCTCTGCGTGCATTCTTGCAAAATTTGCTCTTCTTTCTAAGATAAAATCTTTAGCAAAACTTCCATTTTGTATGTCTTTTAAAACACCTTTCATAGCCTCTTTAGTTTCTTTGGTAATAATCTTAGGTCCTGTGATATAATCTCCATATTCAGCAGTATTAGAAACAGAATATCTCATATCAGCAATACCACCTTGATAAATCAAATCCACAATTAATTTCATTTCATGTAAGCATTCAAAATACGCCATTTCAGGCTCATACCCTGCTTCAACTAAGGTTTCAAAACCAGCTTGGATTAAAGCACTAAGTCCTCCACAAAGTACTGCTTGTTCGCCAAATAAATCTGTTTCAGTTTCAGCTTTAAAAGTTGTTTCTATAATACCTGTTCTGCCACCGCCTATAGCACTAGCATAACTTAAAGCTAAATTTTTAGCATTTTTACTCTCATCTTGATGGATAGCAATTAAACAAGGAGTACCGCCACCTATACTAAATTCATGCCTTACAGTATGACCTGGAGCTTTAGGAGCTATCATAATCACATCTATACCTTTTGGAGCAACAATTTGTCCATAATGGATATTAAATCCATGTGCAAATGCTAAAGTTTTACCTGCTTTTAACTCAGGTTTAATTTCCTCATTAAAAATTTCACTTTGAATTTCATCAGGAGCTAAAATCATAATCAAATCTGCTTCTTTAGTAGCTTCTTTTACACTTTTTACTATAAAATTTGCTTTTTGAGCTTTTGCCCAACTTTGCCCACCCTCTTTTAAGCCTATGATAACATCTACACCACTATCTCTTAAATTCATAGCATGAGCATGACCTTGAGAGCCAAAACCTATAATAGCTACTTTTTTTGATTTTATTAAATTAATATCACAATCTTTATCATAATAAATTGATACAGCCATTATGCACTCCTAAAATTAAAATTAAAGCAAAGATTATAACTAAAAAATATAAATTTAATCCTTTTATGATAAAATTTAAGTTTTGAAAAATTACTATAAAGAGTCTTATGAAAGAATTATTTAATCAACTAAGTTATGGTCTAAATGCTAATGAAATTACCAATAAAAATAAGCAAATCATTAGAGAATTATTAACTTGTGATATCATTAAATTTTATAAAAACAAATACTATTTAAAAGATGGCTTTACTTTTGGTAAAATTGATATTTCTGTTAATGGAACGGGATTTTTAGAAAGTTTTGACCCTGCTTTTAAGCGTGATTTGCTCATAGAAAATAAAAATTTAAAAGGAGCAAATTATGCTGATATAGTTGTGGCAAAATTACTCCCTCTTAAAAAAAAGCGTCCAAGTGCTAAAGTTATTTTAATACTTAAAAGAGCCCACGAAACTTCTTTGGTTATGACTAAAAAATACGGCGAAGCAGTCCTTGGAGTAAATATTCAAACAGGACTTACATGCGCCTTAAAAGCCTCTCAAAAATCTTTAAAAGCTCTGCCTTTAGGAACTATTTTAAAAATAGAAAATCATGATAATAATATCACTGAAGTGATAGGGCATATTGATGATGATTTTGTGGATGAAAAAATTTCCTTAGCACTTTTTAATAAAAATGCAATTTTTGATAATTTATGCGAAAATGAAGCAAAAGCTTATGGAGATAAAGTTGATGCAAGTATGTATCCATCAAGAAAAGATCTTAGAAATTTAAATTTTTGTACCATTGATCCAATTGATGCAAAAGATTTTGATGATGCAATTTATTATGATAAAAATGAACATGCCATTTATGTAGCCATAGCTGATGTAAGCGCTTATGTACATGCTTATAGCGCCATTGATAAAGAAGCAAGATCAAGAGGCTTTTCGATTTATTTTCCTCATATTGCCATACCTATGTTGCCAAGAGCTTTGAGTGAAAATATTTGCTCACTAAAACCTAATGAAGATAGGTTAGCATTTTGTTTTAAAATAAGCTTAGATCAAAATAATGAAGTGATTAAAGAAGAGCTTTTTGAGGCTATTATTAACTCAAAACGCCGTTTTGATTACGATGAAGTTGATGAGTATTTACAAACGCAAGAAGATTTAGGTGTGATTAATTGGCTTTATGAAATTTTTAAAATCACTCAAAATTTACGAAAAAAACGATTAAAAAATGCTTGTGAGTTTAAAACCCAAGAGCTAAGAATGACTTTAGATGAAAATAATAAACTCATAAAAACACGCCTTGAAAATGACACAGCCTCGCATAATTTAATCGAAGATTGTATGCTTTTAGCTAATAAAGCTGCAGCAAAACTCATTGATATAGGAGTTTTTAGAAATCACTTAAGTCCTGATTATAAAAAAATAGATCAATTACTAGTTGATCTTTCAACACTTAGTATAGATATTAATCCTAAAAATAATGTCATAGAATTATTTAAAGACATTCAAGTCTTAGCAAATGAGCTAAATATAAGAGAAGAAGTAGATAAGCTCATCATCAAAGCACAAAAAAAGGCAGAATATTCTAGTGAAAATGCGGGACATTTTGGCTTAGGTTTTGATAAATATACCCATTTTACAAGTCCTATTAGAAGGTATTCTGATCTTATTTTACATAGACTTTTAAAAGCCAAAATCAACAATGATGAAAAAATGTTTAATTATTTGCTTTTAAATATACAAAGCACTTGTGAGGAATTAAGCTTACTAGAAAGAGAGGCAGATAAAGTTGCTTGGCATTTCATGGATAGAAAATTTGCAAGATGGGCAAAAGAAAATATAGGAAAAAGATTTAAGGCTTTGGTAGTAGAAAATCAAAGTTCATTGCAAGTAAAATTAAATGATGAAATTAAAGGAGCTTTGATCACCATCATAGGTTCAAGGGCAAATTTATTAGAAAATGTAGAAGTAGAAATCACTGAAGTAGATATTGTTAGTGCCAAAATTTTTGGCAAAATCACCAAACATTTTAGTTTAGAAAGAAACCAAAATGTATAAAAATCAACTCCAAAGCTTACTTAATGGCAATAATTTTCCTAATTTTTTCTTACTTTATGGAGCGGATAATTTCCAAATAGAGCTTTATGCTAAATTTATTAAAGACAAATACTCTTTTGATGAGAGTTTAAGATTTTATTTTGAAGAATATGATTTTAAGCAAGCTTATGATTATTTATCTAGTGCTTCCTTATTTAGTGAGAGAAAACTGCTAGAAATCAAAACTCAAAAGAAAATCCCAAGTAAAGAACTCAAACAACTTTTACAGCTTTGTCAAAATTCACAAGATAATTATTTTTTACTTGAAATTTATGATGAAAGCTCCAAACAAAGCGAAGCGGAGAAAATTTTTGCTAATAATTTTTGTAGATTTTATAAGGTAAATTCAGCTAAAGAAGGTATGGAATTACTAGCTTTAAAAGCTAAAGAATTAAATATTAACATCACTCAAAATGCCCTTTATGCTCTTTTTTATAATTTTAATGAGAATTTATATTTAGCAGCTAATGAGTTAAATAAATTTAGTGGTTTAAATATCGATGAAAAAATCATTCAAGAGCATTGTTATAGTTTAAGTACTATTAGCTTTGAAAGTTTTTTTGATAAATTAATGCAAAAACAAGATTTAAGAAACGAACTTGAAAATATTTTAGAAAATTATAATGAAATAGCACTGATTAACGCCTTATATGCAAATTTTTATAGACTTTTTAAAATTGCTTTACATGTTAAAATTTATGGAAATTTAGACTTAAAAGAAATTTTAGGCTATACCCCGCCTATTTCTGTGGCACAAAATCTTCAAAAACAAGCTCTTATGATCAAAATATCACAATATAAACATATCTTTTTAACACTTTGTAATTGCGAATATGAATTAAAAAAGAATTCTAAAATAGAAAAAAAAGAGTTTTTAATCGCAACACTTTTACAACTTAGCTCCATATTAAAAAGTTAAATTAAGAAAACTTATGGTAAAATAAAATTTGCATTTTATGCAAAATCCTTGCCTAAAAATTTTAGGCTTTATATCCATAAGGAGAAATTAAATGAGACATTATGAAGTTTTATTCATATTAAAACCGACACTTACAGAAGAAGAAGTAAGTGCTAAGTTGGAATTCGTAAAAGAAGTCCTTACAAAAAATGGCGCAGAAATTGAAAGCGTAGTTCCAATGGGAACAAGAAAACTTGCGTATAAAATTAAAAAATACGAAAGAGGAACTTATTTTGTGATTTATTTCAAAGCTCCTACAAATTTAATAGCAGAGCTTGAAAGGGTATTAAGAATCACTGAAGAAGTAATTAGATTTTTAATCGTGAAATATGAAAATAAAAAAGAAATTGCAGCTTGGGAAAAACTAAGCAAAGGTATCAAACAAAATAAAAAAGAAATCAAAGCTAGTGAAAGTACAGAAGGCTAATTAATGTTTAATAAAGTCGTTTTAGTAGGTAATCTTACAAGGGATATAGAGATGCGTTATGCTCCATCGGGTAGCGCAATAGGCTCTTCTGCTATAGCTGTGACAAGAAGATTTAGCACAAATACAGGAGAAAAAAGAGAAGAAACCTGCTTTATCGACATTAGTTTTTTTGGTAGAACAGCAGAGATTGCTAATCAATACCTTAACAAAGGTAGTAAAGTTTTAATTGAAGGTCGTTTGAGATTTGAGCAATGGAGCGATCAAAATGGACAAAATAAATCAAAACACAGCGTTCAAGTTGAGAATTTAGAAATGCTAGGTTCAACTGTACAAAATAACCAACAAAACAATTTTGACAATCAAAATTATGGCTATAATCAAAATTTTAACCAACAACAAAGTTTTGACCCTTATGCTCAAGTACAAACTAGAACAAACCCATCTAATACTTATCAAAATCCTCAAAAGGAAGCTCCTATGAAGGAAATTGATATTGATAAATATGATGATGATACAGAATTACCATTTTAAAGGAAAAAACATGGCAGAAAAAAGAAAATATTCACGTAAATATTGCAAATATACAGAAGCTAAAGTTGATTTTATAGACTATAAAGATACAGCATTGTTAAAACATGCTTTATCAGAAAGATTTAAAATCATGCCACGCCGTTTAACAGGTACTAGCAAAAAACACCAAGAAATGGTTGAAGTTGCTATTAAACGCGCAAGACATGTAGCACTTATCCCTTATATCGTAGATAGAAAAGAAGTTGTTACTAATCCTTTTGAAGGACTATAATTATTAAATCAATCCCAAGCTTAAAAGCTTGGGAAAATAAAAGGTTGTCTTATGTTTTCAGATATAGAATCTGAAATTTATGCTATTTTACTTGCTTCTGTTGCTATTATAGCAGTCTTAAATCCTTTTGGAAATCTTCCACAATTTATCGCAATGACTGAGGGCTTAGATGCTGATACGAGAAAAAAACTTTTTAGAAATATCATTTATACTGCATTTTGTATTGTTTTAGTTTTTTTACTTTCTGGACCGTTTATTATGAAATATTTATTTAAAATAGATATTAATGATTTACGAGTTGCGGGTGGTTTGATTTTAATCATTATGAGTACTAAAAACTTACTTTTTACTCCATCAAGTTCTCAATTTCAACATTATCAAGGATTAAGTCATAAAGAATTATTGAAAAAAAGTATAGTTCCAATGGCATTTCCTATGCTAGTAGGACCTGGAACACTTTCAACGATAGTGGTTATTTCAGAAGATCAAAATTTAGCTATAGCTATAGCTTCTGTACTACTTACCTTTGCTTTTATTTTTGCTTTATTTCACTTTTCAGCTACCATTGAAAAAGTCATAGGAAAGCTTGTACTTTATGTTTTTTCACGTATTGCCTTAGTTTTTATTATGGCTATGGGGGTAAAAATGATAGCTATTGGAGTTCAAACTTACATTCAATCTAATTTAGGATAAACAAAAAAACTTTTTTGTAAAAACACTTCTTCATTTACCGCTTTATTATCATTTAGCAACACACTAATATTTACAGCTATAATGCTTTTTGCATTAGCATCATTTGCTATCAATTTATATCCTTTACACTCACCCAAAGGATAAGCATAATCAATTCGTATTTTTATATTATTATATTCAAAATTATATTCATTTAAACATTCTTTACCCTCTAAATAGGCTTGATATAAAAAATATTTAGAAAGCTCTTTTGCATCATAAAGCAAAATCTTTCCTTGAGTATAAAGAGTTAAATTTTTCATAATTCTTGGAGAATATGAAGAAATTTTTATTATAAATACCATAACAAAAGAGATAAATAAAATAAAAGATATTGTATAAACCATAGCAAACGATTTTTTCATAAAAACATCCACTTAAATAAACATTCATTTTGACTTTTATCGCATATTAAAACTTTTAGCGCCTTATCATCTTGCTTGAAAATAAGCTTTGAAATATTTTGAGCTAGTAAAAAAGATCGTTTGTTATGATTTAAATCATCTATTTGCATATAAATATTTTCATTTTCTAAATATACTCTAACATAAGCATATAAAATAGTATAAAATCCACTAAATTTCTCATTATTAAAATGGATTTTCTCTCTATCATTCACTAATGCTTTATAAATTTTTGAATTTTTTATATCATAAAAATACATATAATCATTAGCATATATTTTTAACTTTTTTTCACTATGCATATCTTTATAATTACTTAAAATTCCTTTAGAACTTCCATTTTCTATAAAATGTAAATTACTTTTTGGACTAAAAAAACTTTCATTGTTTTCTAAAATAATGCCACTAAAGTTTAATTTTTTCAATGATACATCATAAAAAATATCATCATTTGCACTCATATAGCACTCAAAAGAACTACTTGTCAATGTCGCATTTAAACAAGAATGATAAATTTTTTCCATACTAAGCAAAGTTTGATTTAAATTTAAAAATACTGTGTTGGAATTTTTAATTTTGTAACTATGATTATAAAGATGTATGGCCGGATTGCTTAAGATAACAATCAATACACCCAAGATAACAAGGCTTAGCGCAAGCTCTAATAAACTAAAAGCTTTTTTCATCTATAAAGGCTTCTTTATAGGATAAATCTTTTATTTTTAAAGATTTGAGCTTAAACTCATCACTAGTGTATTCTAAAAAGTTATAAGTATTTATATTTACTTCTTTTGCTTTATATGAAGGATTTTGCATAAATAATTCTTTTTCTTCATTAAAAAGGATTTGATTTTGCCATATAATATTTAAAGATTTATTTGCAAATATAAGATAATAAGATCCAAAAACAAAAGATAAAATTACAATACAAAAAGCAAGCTCTAGGAGACTAAAAGCTTGCTTCATTTGTTTAAACTTACATTAAAAGCTTCAAAAAAAGCACCGCGCAAAGCTCTTTTTTCTAAAGCCTCAACTCCTCTTATAGTCACTCCTGCTGGAGAACAAATTTTTTCTTTAATAATAGCAGGATGTGTATGATTAAATAAAGCACTAAAGCTTTCAAAACAAGCACGAGTAAGCTCATAACTAAGCTCATTTTTTAGACCATTTTTCACACCTGCATTTGCTAAACTTTCTGCTACCAAAGCCAAAAACGCAGGAGCACAGCCACTTAAAACCATAGCCACATCAAATTCTTTTTCATTTTGCAAACCTATGGCTTTACCAAAAGTATTTAACAAAGATAAAATTTCATCTTTATATAAATCATTTTCCATCAAATACGCAGTCGCTGAGGCTTTAAATTCAGCTGCTGTATTTGGCATGATTTTTATATAATTTTGCGCATTAACACAATGAAGTTGCTCAAAAGTAGTATTTGCTAAAACTGAAATAAGCCATCTTGCCTTGCCTTTTAATTTAACAGCTACTTCTTCTAAAGCATAAGGTTTAAATGCTAAAATAACATTTTTATCTTCTAAATCAAATTCTTCATAAGATAAAACTTCTAAATTTAAGCTACTAGCTTTTTTTAAATCCCTAGCAACAATAACTACTTTATAAGTATCTTTTAAACCTTTAGCTATAGCACTTGCCATAGCGCCATTTCCTAAAATATAAATTTCAGACATTATTTTGCTTGTTTAATAAAAGCTGAAATCTTTTCAGATTGAAAATAATTAGGATATTTGCTTGTATCTAAAATCACTTGTACTAAAGAATTATTATCATAATTCATCACAACAGGCGCTAAAAAATTAACTGTAGATTCTTCTAATGGCTCATTAATAGCGACAATAACAAATACACCAAAATTAGTTTGTTCATTTAAAGCTAATAATTCTTGATAATAATCAGGTACTTCAAAATCATAATCAGGACGGATCATATAAGGATCAATCATCACAAAAGAAAAATCTTTACCATCAAGGCTTTTAAGTCTATAAAAAACCTCATCTATTTTATAAAAGTTCATATTTTTGGTATCTTCAAAACCCAAAATAGGACATTTAACCTCTAAGTTCATTTTGCCTCCTAAAATCTATTGACTAAGAAATTACAACTCATAAAGCAATTTTAGTTCCAACTTTTTAAATTATGCTAATTAAAACTTTTTGATTATAATTTTAATTCAAAAATTAACATTTTCATAAACATAAAAACACTATAATTATAAACTATATAAATTTACAAGGTAACATCATGAAAAAACTTTTTATTTTTTCGCTTATTATTGCAGGTTTATTTTTAGGGGCATGCAGCTCAAAAAAAGCCGAAGATTTGTATAATCTAAGTTCGATGGAATGGTATCAACAAATTATAAAAGATTTACAAGAAAAAAATCTTGAAGCAGCTGATAAACATTATACTTCAATGGCAGCTGAACATATAGCTGATCCATTATTAGAACAGACTTTGCTTATATTGGCTCAAGCTCACATTAGTGAAGAAGAGTATGAAATGGCAAATTTTTATCTTGATGAATACTTAAATAAATTTGGTGATTCACAAAATGTAGCTTATATAAGATATTTAAAAATCAAAGCCAAATTTGACTCTTTTGCTGTTCCAAATCGTAATCAAGCACTAATGTTAAAAACAATAGAAGAAATCAAGGAATACAATCAAAGCTATCCTAATGTGCAATATAATGATTTAATTGACACCATGCTTACTAAATTTAATCTTGCGGTTTTTTATCTTGATACCAGCATAGCAGAGTTATATCATAAAAAAAATAGAGAGCAAAGCTATGAGATTTATAAGCAAAAAATAGAAAATTCCGATTTTAATAAAATCGATATGATTAAACCAGAACTTCCATGGTATAGAAAAATATTTGAAGAAGGTATAATGTAATGAAATTAGAAAATACTCAAAACTATCCAACAAAACTTCCTGTTCTTGTGGAAGATGAGCTTTTTTTATACCCTTTTATGATAACACCAATTTTTTTAAATGATATGCAAAATATCAAAGCCTTAGATACTGCTTTACAAAATGAAAGCATGATTTTTGTAGCACCATCTAAGATTGAAGGCGGACGTGGTTTTGATGAAATTTATGATTGTGGGGTTATTGGAACCATTATGAGAAAAGTTCCATTGCCTGATGGTAGAATTAAAATTTTATTTCAAGGTTATGCCAAAGCTAAGATAGTTGAAAAAATTTCAGATGACCCCTTACTTGCTCTAGTTGATTTAATCCACCAAGAACCATTATGCAGCACAAAAAAAGAAGCAATCATCGAAGTAGTAAGAGAAAAAGCTAAAGCTTTATCTACTGTGAGTCATTATTTTCCACCCGATCTTTTAAGAACCATAGAAGAAGATGTCGAGCCTGGTAGAATTTGTGATTTAATACTAAATTCCATTAAAATCAAAAAACAACAAGCGTATGAATTTTTCATCGAAACTAATTTAGAAACCAAGCTTTTAAATTTAATTGATTATTTAGCTAAAGAAATTGAAGCAAATAAAATTCAAAAAGAAATCAAAAACAAAGTTCATTCTAAAATAGATAAAGTCAATAAAGAATATTTCCTAAAAGAACAGCTCAAGCAAATTCAAAGAGAGCTTGGAAGTGACATACAAAAAGAAAGCGAAGTAGAAGAATATAATAAAAAATTAGAAAAGAAAAAAGCTTTTATGTATGAAGAAGCTTATAAAGAAATCAAAAAACAAATTCAAAAATACGAAAGAATTCATCAAGATAACTCAGAAGCCTCTATGGTGCAAACTTACATAGAAACGGTTTTAGACATACCTTTTGAACACTCTTCAAAGAAAAAACTAAATTTAAAAGATGTGTCTTTACAGCTTAACAGTGATCATTATGCATTAGAAAAACCAAAAGAACGTATTGAAGAATATTTTGCAGTAAAAGAGCTTTTAGAAAAACGCAAAATTAAAGATAGAGATGGTGCAAAAGTTATCTTGTGTTTAGTTGGACCTCCAGGTGTTGGTAAGACTTCTTTGGCAAATTCAGTCGCAAAAGCATTAAAAAGAGAATTAGTACGCATAGCTTTAGGCGGTTTAGAAGATGTAAATGAATTAAGAGGGCATAGAAGAACCTATATAGGAGCTATGCCAGGACGCATTATACAAGGACTTATAGAAGCTAAACAAAGCAATCCTGTAGTAGTGCTTGATGAGATTGATAAACTAAGTCGCAATCATAGAGGAGATCCAAGTGCAGTTTTACTTGAAATCTTAGATCCTGAACAAAATACTAAATTTAGAGATTATTACCTAAATTTCAACATTGATTTAAGTAAAATTATTTTCATAGCTACTGCAAATGATGCAAGTTTAATCCCACCTGCTTTAAAAGATAGAATGGAATTTATAGAACTTAGCTCTTACACTCCTCAAGAAAAATTCCAAATAGCTAAAAACTATCTCATACCTGATGAAATAAAAAAACATGGACTAAAAGAAAAAGAAATTAACTTTGATGATGAAGCTATAGAATTAATAGTCAGTGAATATACCAGAGAATCAGGTGTAAGAAATTTAAGAAGAAAGATTGCTGAAGTTTGTAGAAAATGTGTTAAAAAACTTCTTTTGGAAGAAAATATTAAAAACATTCATATTAATACTAAAAATTTAAAAGATTTTTTAAACAAAAAAGTCTTTGAAATAGAAAAACATGAAAAAGAAAATAAAATCGGTCAAGTAAATGGACTTGCATGGACTGCAGTGGGTGGTGATGTTTTAAAAATAGAAGCTATTAAAATCAAAGGCAAAGGCGAGTTAACTCTTACAGGAAGTTTGGGTGATGTGATGAAAGAATCAGCAAAAATTGCTCAAAGTCTTATTAAAAATTTAATTGATGAAGAACAAATCAAAACACCAAAAAATCTTTTTTATAAAAAAGATGAAAGTATTTACAATCAATACAATCTTCATATTCATGTTCCAGATGGTGCAACACCAAAAGATGGGCCAAGTGCAGGTATAACAATCACCACAGCTATTGCCTCTATTTTTAGTGACAAAAAAGTAAGATCTGATGTTGCAATGACAGGAGAGATTGACCTAATGGGTAATGTTTTACCAATAGGTGGTTTAAAAGAAAAATTAATTGCTGCTTATAAAGCTGATATTAAAACAGCTATTATTCCACATAAAAACTACGAAAGAGATTTAAAAGATATCCCAGAGGAAGTAATAAAAAATATGAAAATAATTGGGGTAAAAACTTTAAATGAAGTATTAAAAATAGCTCTTGTGTAAAAACTAGAAGCTTATTAAGCTTCTAGTTTATCCATAATTAATTTACTATCTTTTTCCAACTCTCTTATGTCACTAATAATTGAATCATAATCTTCTTTTGAAATATTTTCTTTTTTAGCTATTTCTATAGCTTTATTTGCAGAGTATTGTATTTTTTCACTCTTAGAATCCATTTCATTTTGAGAGATTAAAGGACAGAAAATACTTTTTGCATCTTCATCTTTACATAGACTAGAGATTGGATCAAGATTTTGTAGATTTTGCTGAGAACCATTAAGAGTTAGATAAACATCTGATTTATATAAAATATGATCTATTTTCATAGCCGATAAAGTCAAATCAGAAGCAAAATTTACAAATTCTTTTCCTAAATGAGAACTTTTATCCTCTAATTCTCTAAATGCTTCACTAAAATCAGCGATTTTGCTATTAGAAGAATTTGCGATATCAAATACCTTTTCACTATTTTCTTGTATTGAGCCAATTTCTTGATTCATTACTTGAATTGCCAAGGTAATCTCGCCAGTTGCTTTTTGTGTTTTTTCAGCAAGTTGTCTTACCTCATCTGCAACCACAGCAAAGCCTCTTCCATGTTCACCCGCACGAGCAGCCTCAATAGCTGCATTTAGTGCAAGAAGATTAGTTTGATCTGCTATATCTCTAATAACTTCTACAATTGCATTAATACTTTGGGCATTTGAGGCAAAAGTATCAACAGCTTTTTTACTCTCATCGGCTACTTGCATCATAGAAGAAATCGAATCTTGCAAATTACCCACTTCTAAACCATTCTTTTGAGCAGTATCTGATATTATTTTAATATCACCAAAAACTTCTCTCATCAACTTAATAATACCATTTAAAGCAGAAGATAAGTCATTTAAATTTTTATTTTGACTATTTAAACTCAAATCCATCAATTCTCTTGATAAAGCATTTTTAAAAACAGATTTTCCTGTTTTTTCTATATCATCTAAGGCTTTATTGATAAAGTTAATATTATGAACAAAAATTCCTTTTAAACCTTCAGGAATAGCTCTTCTAAAATACTCACCCTTTTGAGAACAAGCAATAGAAGTATTAATTTCTCTCAAATAAGCTTCTAAACCATCTATAGTATTATTAAGATTATCCGCAATTTCTTTAAGTTTTTTATTGCTACATTTAATATATACAATTCTTGAATCAAAATTACCATTTTTTAATTCTCTGCTAAGATCTAAGATTTTATCACTAAATTGATCTTCTTTTTTTAAAACAACAAAAGCAAAAGCAAACAATAATAACAAAGCCAAAGAAAACCCAAAAGAAATAAAATCCATAAAATATATAGAATTTGCACAAGATAAAATACCCAGACCAATACCAACTAATACTATATTTTTCATCAACATCCTTTTATTTTTGAATTTGCATTATTAATTCATTGTAGCTCATCCCATAAGATTTTACTACAGCATTTAGTTCTTCAAGTCCTGCTTTTATACCGCCTTCCTTTTCTTTTCTTATAAGAACTTTATAAATTTCTTCTATTGTTTTAACAGCCTCTGCTTTAGGCTTTCTTCTTACTGAATAATAATTTAAAATATTTTCATTAGAATCACAAGAAGCTGTTATGTTTGCAAAAACCCAATAATAATCATTAAATTTTGTTTTATTTTTTACAAAAGCAAAAACCTCTCTTTTCATTTGAATATTATCCCATAAATATTTAAAAACAGTTCTTGGCATATCAGGATGACGCATAATACTATGAGGTTTATATAAAATTTCATCAATTTTATAATCAGAGTATTTTAAAAAATCCTCATTGGCATAAATAATTTCACCTTTTAAATTGGTTTTTGATGTTATTAAAACATCTGAAGTTAGAACTTTTTCCAAAGACATAGATAAATTCCTTAAATTTAAATTAATCAGACCGATTATACCTTTTTTTGTAAAAACATTTTTTAAATATTTTTATAAAATTATTTTTGAAGCTCTAAAATTAGCTGATTATAACTCATACCATAAGAATTAACTATCTTCATAAGTTCATTCACTCCAGCTTTTATACCTCCAGTTTTTTCAGCTTCTAGTAAAACCTTGTAAACTTGCTCTATAACCGGTATGGCCTCTCTTTTAGGTTTTCTTCTTACTGAATAATAATTTATAATATTTCCTTGATTATCAAATGAAGCTGTAACATTAGTAAAAACCCAATAATAATCATTTTGCTTGGTTTTATTTTTTACAAAGGCAAAAATTTCTTTTCCATCTTGTATATAATTCCACAAACATTTAAAAACCGTTTTTGGCATGTCAGGATGACGCACAATATTATGTGGTTTATACAAAATCTCATTCATTTTATAACCAGCATATTTTAAAAAATCATCATTAGCATAAATGATATCTCCTTTTAAATCTGTTTTAGAAGTTATTAGTGTATCTGGTTCTAAAATTTTCTCTTGTGACACTTTTACCCTTTTTTTGGTTTTATTTAAAAAATATTATATTTAATATATCATAAAATTTCATTAAAATTAAAACCTTTATCATAAAGTATCTTTCTAACTAATTCTTGATGCTCTTTTCCTTTAGTTTCTAAGGTAATTGAAATCATTGCATCACCATATTCAAGCTTGGTTGAAAATCTATCATAGTCAATTTTAACTATATTAGCCTGAGCTTCCTTAATTGCATCACTTAAAGCACTTAAAGCCCCTGGTTTATCAACTAAAGTAACATTAATAAGCATTTTTCTAAAAGCTTTAAATAAGCCTTTTTCTATAATAATATTTAACATTTGTACATCAATATTTCCACCACTTAAAACCACACCGATTTTCTTATGATTTTTTAAATCTATTTTTTTATGCAAAAGTGCAGCTACTGCTGATGCTCCTGCTCCTTCAACTGTTATTTTGTGTTTTTCAAGTAAATACAATACCGCATTAGCTATTTCTTCATCATCAACTTGAATAAAATCATCAACACATTCAAGAATAATATCAAAATTAATTTTATTCACATCACGCACTGCTATACCATCAGCTATAGTTCTAACAGCTTTTGAATTAATCATTTTTTTACTTTTAAAACTCTCATACATCGCAGGAGCTCCCTTAGCACTCACTCCGATAACTTTTATAGCAGGATTAATTTGCTTAGCAGCACTTGCAACACCACTAATCAAACCTCCCCCACCAACTGGAGCTAAAATCATATCCAAATCACTTATTTCATCAAGCATTTCAAGCATTAAAGTGCCTTGTCCTGCTATAATACTTTCATTTTCAAAAGGATGAATGAAATTTAAATGATGTTCTTTGGCATAATTTAGTGCATAAGCATAAGCCTCATCAAAATTATCTCCTTTTAAGATCACTTTTGCGCCTAAATTTTTAGTCGCACTTACTTTTAATAAAGGCGTGGCTTCAGGCATAACAATCACAGCTTCTATGCCAAATTTTTTAGCACTAATTGCTACTCCTTGCGCATGATTTCCTGCGCTTGCAGCTATTACACCTGCTTGTTTTTGTTCTTTAGTTAAATTAGCTATTGTATTATAAGCTCCTCTAATTTTATAAGCACCTGTTTTTTGCAAATTTTCACATTTTAAAAAAACATCAGTTTCTAAAAACTCACTCAAAAAAGAAGAGTGTACAAAAGGGGTTTTTAATACAAAATCTGCGATTTTTTGTTTTGCTTGATAAATTTTATTTAATTCAACCATGATTATCCTTTTTGTAGTTCCATTTTAATGCAACGATCTTGAACGCAATTTATACCATATTTTTTACATTTTTGCATTATTTCTTCATTGGCAATGCCAAGTTGCATCCAAAAATTTTTAATCTTTTTACTCAAAAGATCCTCAAAAATTTCATTTGCAAAACTTGCTTTTCTAAACATTACAACCGTATCAACTTCAAAAGGGATTTCTTTTAAGTTTCTATAAACTCTTTCATTTAAAATAAAATCTTCTTTAGGGTAGATGGGATAAATTTTATAACCTAAATCTTGTAAATATTTGCTTACAAAATGAGAAGGTTTATCTTGATTAGGGCTAAGTCCTATGATGGCTATATTTTTCATAGTACTTAGTATTTTATAACTATCACACAATGCTTTTTTCCTTTTTAAAGCATTGTATCTAAAATCATATTAATAAGAAGCTTTTTTTACAACCAATAAACAATACAAAATCAAAGCCATTGCAACCAATAAAGCACAAAAAGCATAAACATTAGCAAAACCTATACTTGGCTCTATAATGCCTAGCAAATAAGGACTTACTCCTATACCAAAATCTAAGGCTATAAAAAACGTAGAATTAGCCAAGCCCATTTTTTCTTTAGGTGCAAGTTTTATAGCTAAAGCTTGAGCACTTGAAGTAGCATTAGCATAACCTAACGCACAAAAAACTCCAGCTAAAATAATCATATAAAAATTTAATGCAAAAGCGAGTAAAAGCAAACATACTATAAAACTCAAAAAGGAAAAAATCATCACAATATTAGCACCATATTTATCAAACACTTTGCCAGCAAGTGGTCTAAAAACCATAGAAAATCCAGCATATATTACAAAAAACATAGATCCAGCAAAAGCTAAATTTAAACTTTGGGTATAAGCACTCATATAAGCTATAATAGCACCAAAAGGACATGCGAGTAAAAAAGTCACTAAGGCTAAATTTAAAACTGATTTTTCAAAATAATTATAAATACTGAATTTTCTTTTTATATGATGATGTTTTTTAAATCTTCTTACTTTTAAAAAAATAGATAAAACCAATGCAAAAACAATACTCAAACAAGCTATTAAAAAACTAAGCCAAAATTGATTGATAGAGTCAAGTTTTATAGCCAAAAAAGGGCCTAAGGCTGAAGTTAAAACAACGCTTGTAGCATAATATCCTATTCCAACTCCTCTTTTATTGCTAGGTATTATCCTAGCAATAGCTGCCCCACAAGCACAAGAGCAAATTCCATAACAAACCCCTGCTAAAAAGCGTATTAAAATTAAAAAATATACATTATAAAATTTCAAATACAGTAAATTAATAAAAAGATAAAACAAAAGCGAAAATACTATAACCTTTTTTATATTAACATCATCGATTATAGAACCAAAATAAAGTCTAGAAAGCAAAGCACCTATAACAAAAGCTCCCATGATAAGACCTGCGGTACTAGTTTGAAGGTTTAAAACACCTAAAACATAATCTGTACTAGAAATAGTACTCATATAAAAAACAAGACAAATAGCAAAATTTATCCCAAAAATACAGAAAAAATTTACATTAAATAAATTATATTTTTTACTTAATCCCATGAAAAACCTTTTAAATTTTCTCATTGATATAATCAAGTAATTTTAAAAGTCTTTCTTGATCTTTTACATCTAAGATATCTAAAATATTTCTTTCATATTTTCTTATATAAGCATTTGCATCTAAAAAAACTTCTTTACCTTTAGCGCTTAAAGTAATGATTTTTTCTCTTTTATCATCTGCCTTTAAAAACTCTATATATTCAAGTTTTGCTAATTTAGAAACAACTCTAGAAAGTATAGCTTTATCCATCTGATAAAACTCACATATTGGAGCTAAAGTGCTACAACCATGCTGATTTAAATATACAAAAACCCTCCAATCACTTGATTTTAGTCCAAAGGGTTTTAAAATTTCATTGACTTTATAGAGTATTTTTCTATTTGTATAAGTAATTTTTTGAAATAAAATAAGAAATCCTTTATAAAAATTAATTGATTAAATCAACTATTTTTATAATAACAAAGCTTGTATAAATTCTAACTTATACTAAGCTTTTATTTTTAAATGCACCCCACATTCAAGATGAGGAGTATTAGCAAATTGATCAAAAAAGGCTAAATTTAAAATTTCATGACTTTGACACAAGATTTCAAGATTTTCTTTTAAAGTGATAGGATTACACGAAATATAAATGATATTTTCATAATTTTTAATAAGTTCAATCACGCTTAGATCAAGCCCTGCTCTTGGAGGATCAACCAAGACATGAGATATTTTAAAGCTATCTAAATCTATGTTTTTTAAACGGTTAAATTCTCTTTCTTTTTTCAAAGCTTGACTCAACTCTTCACTAGAAAGTCTTGTAAAAGTTATATTTTCAATAGAATTTAAAACACAATTTTTTAAAGCAAATTCGATATTTTTTTTAGAAATTTCAGTTGCCAAAACTTTGTTAAAATTTCTTGCTAAAGCTATGGTAAAATTTCCATAACCACAATAAAGCTCTAATAAATCTTGTTTAAAATCACTTCCAATGCAAGATACAACCCATTCAATCATCTTTTCATTGATAAAAGTATTAGGCTGGATAAAACAATCATTATTAAACTCATATAAAAATTCATTTGTATTGATTTTTAAAGCTTGTCTTAAATTTTCTCCATTAAATACAAGTTTTTTACCCCTGCTTCTTGCTATGAGTTTGAGATTTAATTTTTCTGCTAATTCTTGTAAATCTTGTACAATTAACTCTATATTTTTATGGAAAAGCAAAGTAATACTTAAATCTAATTTTGTAGCTAAAAACTCTACTCCAAAAAGCTTATGTTTTAAATTTTCATTTAGATTATTTAATAAAATAGGCATACAGTCTTGAATTTTTTCATCTGCTATATCAAATTTTTCAATAGGATTTTTTTTCTTATTTTCAAACATTGCATAAGAAATTTCCCCATTTTCATGATGATATATAGAAAATTCTGCCCTAGTTCTATAAGCTTTTAAAGGTGATTTAAAGCACTGAATTTCTTTATCATATAAAGAAGAAAACAATGCTTTATTTAAAGCAATTTTTTCTTCAAAATGCATCTATGCATCTACCTTTTTGCCAACTACAAAAAGTAAAGCTATCATAGCTAAGATTCCAAAAACAAGCCCTAGCCATACATTAAGTCCTAATGCTACCGGTAAATAACCACAAAGTATACTAATAGCACAAACACTCAAAGCATAAGGCATTTGCGTGCTAACATGAGCTAAAAGATCACACTTACTTCCCATAGATGAAAGTATAGTTGTATCAGAAATTGGCGAGCAATGATCTCCAAAAATAGCTCCTGTTAAAACCCCTGAAATATTAATAATCATATATTGGTGCAACTCTGC
This sequence comes from Campylobacter sp. RKI_CA19_01128, assembly GCF_025771175.1. Classification (NCBI taxonomy): domain Bacteria; kingdom Pseudomonadati; phylum Campylobacterota; class Epsilonproteobacteria; order Campylobacterales; family Campylobacteraceae; genus Campylobacter; species Campylobacter sp. RKI_CA19_01128. The sequence goes on along the minus strand of NZ_JAKMPU010000002.1, from coordinate 153,190 downwards.
TCCGCTTAATTCATTATGAACCCCAACAGCCATAGCTAAAGGAATAGCTAAAGGCATTAAAATACCCATAGTCCCATAACTAGTCCCTGTTGAAAAAGAAATAATAGAAGCAAAAATAAAAATTGCTGTAGGAAGCAAATAAATAGGTGTTTTATCTGAAAATAAATCAATTAAATATTTAGAAGTTCCTAAATCCTTAATCACAGAAGCTAATGACCATGCACAAAGTAAAATAATCACAGTCATAATCATAGTTCTCCAACCATGAGTCCAAACCGCAATAGCTTCTTTTAAAGTAAATATTTTTCTATACATTCCTAAAATAATAGCTACTATGGTAGCTAAAAGTGCTGCTTGAAATAATACAACCGAAGCATCAGCTGCGCCAAAAGTTTCTCTAAAAGCAAATAAACTAAATGGTGCTGCATCAATTTGTGCTTTAATACTCGCATCATCTAGAGCATTATAACCACTAAAATAAAAACCTATAAATGAAAATACAATCAAAACAGCTAAAGGTATAATAGCATTAGAAGCTTGTAATTTCACATGCTCTTTTGGCTCTAAAACCTTATCTTCTATATTATCAATTTGCTCATGACCATGAGAAAATTTACCCGCTCTAGCTCTAAGCTCAGCTTTTAACATAGGTCCAAATTCTCTACCTGTATAAATAGTTAAAACAACAAAAATCAGCATAAAAAGATTATAAAATCTATAAGGTAAGGTTTGTACAAAGATTTCAAAAGCATTGATTTCTTCTTTTACAATACCTAAATGCGCAAAAGTTGCATTATCGATTAAATCATATCCGCTACGAATTAAAGAAATTTCAAGTCCTATCCAAGTAGAAATGATAGCAAGACCAGTAATTGGCGCTGCGGTTGCATCCATAATAAAAGCAAGTTTTTCACGACTTACTCTAAATTTATCTGTCACTGGACGCATGATAGGACCTACAATTAATGAATTAGCATAATCATCAAAGAAAATAAAAATCCCCATACACCAAGTAGCAAATTGTGAGCTTTTTGCCTGCTTAGCTTTAGTAGAAAGCCAAACAGCCACAGCTTTAGTACCACCTGTTTTAGTAATAAGAGCTACAACCCCACCTATAGTTAAAACTTGCAATAAAATTCCTGCATTACCCGGACTTGCCATAGCATTTACCACTTTAGAAATAAAGCCCGTAAAAGAAGCAATAATAGCATGATAAATACTATTTTCAATAAGTCCTAGCATAAAAGTACCACTTAATGCACCAATAAACAACGAAAGCACTACATCTTTAGTGATAAAAGCTAAAATAATAGCTATCACTGGTGGTAAAAGCGTCCAAACTCCAAAAAGTTCTGCATTTGCTTGTACATCAGCAAATAACAATAAAGGAGCTAATAATAAATAAAAAATTTTCATATTTTTCCTTAAGTTTTTATATTTTCTCGCTAAAAGTTCCTGCCCATGTTTGAGTCACAGGCATAAGTTCAATTTCGTTAATATTAATATGCTCAGGCAAGCTAATAATAAAAGTAATAATTTTTGCTATATCTTCAGCTTTAATATATTTAGTATTTTCATAAACCTCATCAGCCTTTTTAATATCACCTTTAAATCTCACTTCACTAAATTCAGTTTTACAAAGCCCTGGAGCTATATTTGTTACCTTTATATTACTTCCGCGCAAATCCGTTCTTAAAGCTTTAGAAAATTGTGCCACAAAAGCCTTAGTTCCACAATAAACATTACCTCCATAATAAGGCACATTTGCCGCAATTGAACCAAGATTAATCACATGAGCATTTTTTGCCTTTCTAAGTAAAGGTAAAGTAGCTCTTGCTATATATAAAAAGCCTTTGATATTAGTGTCTACCATGGCTTCAATATCTTCAATATCCAAAGAATCAAACTCATTTAAACCCAAAGCAAGACCTGCGTTATTAACAAGTAAAGAAATATTTTGTAAATCTTGAGGTAAATTTTCAATTGCTGTAAAAACCGCTTGTTTATCCCTAACATCAAGCACGATAGGATAAATTTTATCCCCATAAAGCTCTTGTAGTTTTTCTAACCTTTCTTTGCGTCTTGCTATGGCTATAACCTTATAATCAAGCTCTATCAAAGCTTTTAAACTTTCTAATCCAAAACCTGAACTTACCCCTGTTATTAAAGCAATTTTCATGGTTGCGCCTCTTCATATAACATCAAATTTTCATTTTCTTTTAAACCAAGTTTTTTTAGATATTTAATATTTTGTTCTTTTTTTGCAATTATGGCAAAATCAAGAGCATTAAATCCTAAATCATCTATTTCTTTATAATTAGCTTTATAATCTATAAGTAACTTAAGCATTTTTACATCAGCATAATTTGCTCCATGCATAAAGATATTTTTAGAAGTGTGCTCAAGCGCGCATAAGGTGATAAAATATGGCGTATTGCTTCCCATACTGGCAATAGAAAGTTTTTCATTATCATTAATGTATTTTTGATTTACATTTGCACCATTTTCAAGCAAAAGCTTGGCAACCTTATAGTTGTTATATTCAACAGCATAAAACAAAGGTGTTTTTCCAAAAGAATTTTTATAATCAACCACCGCTTCATTTTCAAGCAAAAGCTTAACATTTTCTGCATTATCTAGTGCAAAAAATAAAGCAGACTCATAACCTTCATTTATTTTTACACCTAATTTAATAAATTCTCTTATAATCTCACTTTCTCTATTATTTAACAAGGCTGATTTAAAACCATTGTTTAATTCTAAATTACTAATTTTTTTAGTATAAATATACTCTTTAATCTGCTCTAAAGAATTATTTTTATTAGCTACAAATTTTTCAAAATCTGAAATATCTTTAAAGATTTTAGTCTCGCCAACCGCCCAGTTTAAAAATTCATTCAAAGCATTACTAGCAAAATAAATTGCACTTGCTTTATCTAAATTAAATTCCTTTTGAAAATATCTTGTTAGAGGGTTAATCGCATTATTATATTCTTTCCAAAATTCCTTAAAAAGTTTAAAATTTCCAATGCTTTGATAAGCCCAATATCTAAAATACGCTTTTAATTTTGCAAATTTTTCTTCAAGTATTATAGGATCTTGTAAAGTCTTTTGATAGCCTTGTGGATCAAGTGCAATTTCTAATAATTTAAAATCAAATTTTCTCAAATCACTAAAGTATTCTCCACCCATACAAGCACTATTGCTTCCTCTAATTTCATTAGCAAGTTCATATAATCTTTTTGTGATTTGATGATTTTTTAAAGAAAAAGCGCAATTTAAATCCACTTGAGAAAAATCTTGTGTATTTTTTGGCTCAAATTCTTTGAAAAAATCAACCTTATTTTCCTTAACATACTCACAAGTATAATCCAAAGCTAAAGCATTTAAACTTATAATCAAACTAAATAATAAAATCTTCAAATATTTTCCTTGAATATAAATTAAATCACTATTTTAACTAAATTTTTGCTTTAATAACAATTAATTAATTTAAAATTCATACAATGCTTGCTTTTAAATAAGGAAAAATATGTATCAAAGTTTTTATAAAGCTAGTTTTGCTTATATTCTTTTACAAAGTGATAAAGATAAGCTTATTAATGTTGATTTTGCTATATATAAGCCTGATTTTACCAAAGATAAACACCCTGTTTTAGAACAAGCCTTAGAAGAACTAGACCTTTATTTTAACAAAAAGCTTTTTACTTTTAGCACTCCCCTAGCTCTTCAGGGAAGCGAATTTGAACAAAAGGTATATAAAGCTTTGGTAAAAATTCCCTATGGACAAACTAAAACTTATCAAGAAATTGCTTCTTTTATCAATCATCCAAAAGCTTTTAGAGCAGTAGGCAATGCAAATTCTAAAAATAAACTTGCAATTTTTATACCTTGCCATAGAGTGGTAGCTAAAAATCACTTAGGTGGATACAATGGTGGTTTATTTATCAAAGAGGCTTTACTTAAATTAGAAGGCGTACTTTAAAATGCCAAGCTTATTGCTAGCAAGTTTTATTTGGGCTTTTTCTTTTCCATTAATTGGGCATTTTATTACCTTAGAAATGGATAGTTTTTTTGCAGCATTTGCAAAAGTTTTTTTATCTTTATTGGTATTTTTACCTTTTTTAAATTTTAAGCTAAATTTGCATTTAAAACTAAAACTCATAAGCATTGGGGCTTTGCAACTTGGCATAATGAATTTATTTTATTATCATTCTTTTTTATATTTAAGTGTAAGCGAAGTAGCGCTTTTTACGATTTTTACACCTTTTTACGTTGTGCTTTTTTATGGGCTTTTTTCAAAAAATCTTAGATATTTATATTTTATAAGTATTTTTATATGCATTATGGGTGCTTTTGTAGTTAAATTTGATAATATTAACTCTAATTTTTTATATGGATTTTTACTTATTCAAGGGGCTAATTTAGTATTTGGAGCTGGACAAAGTTTTTATAAAATTTTATTAGAAAAAAATACAAATTTAAGCCAAAAAGAAGCTTTTGCTTATTTTTATCTAGGCGCAACCAGTATAACCTTACCTACATTTTTATTTTTTGGAGATTATAATAATTTACCATCCAATTTAAGCTCTTGGATAGCTTTGATTTATCTTGGGACTATTGCTTCAGGACTTGGATATTTTTTATGGAATAAAGGCTCTACTGAAGTAGATAGTGGAGTTTTGGCCTTGATGAATAATGCCATTATACCTATAAGTATTTTTATCAACATGAGTATTTTTGGAGTAGATGTAGAGCTGCTACCTTTTTGTATGGGGACTTTAATCATTCTTTTTTCATTTTTTATACATAAAAAAATCATGCATTATTATAATAAGAAATCTTACTCAAATATAAACCACTAGCAGGAGCTAAAAATCTACAATGAGCTTTTTTAGCATTAATTTGTTCTAAAAGCTCATTTTGGCTCATTTTTCCTTCTAATACTTTTAAAATACTTGCCATCATCATTCTAATTTGTGATCTTAAAAAACCATTTGCTTCAAAATAAAACACAGTGTAGTTGTTATAAGCATAAACTCTAGTTTTATACATTTTTCTTATGCTTGTTTTATTATCAGAGCCTTCTTTTTGAAAGAGTTTAAAATCATGCTCTCCTTCAAATAAAAATGCAATTTCATTGGCTAATTTAATATTTATTTTTGGATAAAAATACACATAAGAGGCTAAAAAAGGATTGTATTTTTCATGACTTATAATATAGCGATATGCTCTTTTTTGCACATCAAAACGCACTTGGAAATTTTCTTGCATTCTTTGAATATGCTTTATATGTATAAATGGGTGCGCAAAATGATTGATTTTATTTTTTAAATATACAAAATCTTTAAAATGTTCTCCCGCTTTTACACAAGCGACTGCATTAAATGCATGCACACCTTTATCAGTTCTTGAAGCAAATAAAGGCTTTTCATAAATACCCAAATGTGACAAGGCCTGCGCTAAGGTATCTTGGACACTAAGCTTATGTGGCTGGGTAGCTGAACCTTGAAATTTAGAACCATCATAAGAAAAAGTTAATTTTAAAAGCATTAATACTTACTTGCAATTTTTGCTTTAAAATAAAACAAAGAAGTAATTAAAAAGCTTGAAAAAATCACAGCAATAGCTACAAAAGGAGGATTATAAAAACTAATCAAAAGCGTAAAATAAGCAAAAATAATCACAAAAATTCCAAAATAAGCAAAACCTTTTTCATAACGATAAGTTACTATACCAAAAGAGAGTGCAAAAAGCACGCTAGCTAAAGGAAATAAAGCTATAAGAATATAAATAACAAATTCTTTTGCTTTTTCTTTATTGCTTGTTACATCAGACCAATACCCATAAAAACTTTGAGTATTTAATTCTTTAGAAGAAAGCTTGCTTTTAATTAATAAATTTTTAAAACTAGAAATATGCCAATCTTCTTCTTTAATCTCATAAGCTTTTCCTTCATCTAGCTTAAAAGTAATAACCCCATCATTGGTTTCTAACTTTCCTTCTTTGGCTAAAATCACTTGTTCTTTATCTTGTGGGTTTTTCTTTGGATGATACATTATGATATTTTTATAAGTTTCATCAGAATTTTTAGCATCAATAAAAACAAGCCATTCCCCATATCTTTGTCCAAATTCTCCTGTTTTTATGCTTACTTTAGCGCTAATTTTTTTATAATCTACAAAATTATCAAAAAGTTCAAAAGATATAGGTATAAAAACCAAAACCACCACAAGCATAAAAGCACTTACTAAAGCTGCAATTTTTGCAAAAAAACTTGCTATCATACTTGGAGCTATACTCAAAGCAAACAACACCGTGCTTTCATTTTCCCTAGAAAGTCTATAAAAGGCCAAAGTCAAAGCTATGAAAAAAGATATGGGTAAAGTAAAAATCAATATCTTTGGTAAAAGAAAAATATATAATTTGATTAATTCAAAAAAAGTAATTTCAATATAAGCAGTAATTTTAGCAAGTTGTATAAAAAATATAATCGAAACAATAATAAATAAAGTAAAAAATAAAGACAACATTGTGCTTAAAAACTGATTAAGCAAATACTTATAAACTAGTTTCATAATATACTTTCTACACTTAGATTAATCAAAATTCCGCAAAATAAAAAAGGAATCATAGGCATTTGATAATCTTTCTTGGCTATTTTTATAAACAACAAAAGACTTAAAAAACTTGCAATAAATAAAATTAAAAAGCCTTTTTCATAGCCAAAAATTCCAAAAATCAAAGCTATTATTATAACATCACCTTCCCCTAAACTTTCTAAAATTTCATCTCTTTTTTTAAAATTTTTAATAAAATTAATCACACTTTTTAGTATGAAAATTAACCCCGCCCCAAAACACACTCGAAATAAAAAGCTATCTTGAAATTCCTCTAAATTTAAGCCATTTTGTAAAAAATCAAAACAAAAAGCCAAAATAAATAAAATCCAAAGCCAAAGCTCACTCACTGCTTTTAGATAATAATCCATCCAAGAAAGTGCTAATAATATAGCTAGCATACAAGCAAAAATTAAAATTTGAAAAACATCTTCAATTAAATAAAAAGCAAAGACAAACAAACACGCACAAATAAATTCATTAAAAGGATAAATCAAAGAAATTCTTTCTTTGCAAAAAGCACATTTACCTTTTAAAAATACAAAAGATAACAAAGGAAAAAGATGATAAAATTTCAAAGTTTTAAGACACTTAGGACATTTTGATCTTGGACTTATTATGCTTTCTTTATTAATCGTTCTTAAAATCAAAACATTGACAAAAGAACCAACACAAAGTCCTAGTAATAAAAAGAAAAATATCATTTACCAAAGGTTCTTTTGCGTTTTTTAAACTCAGTAATAATATTTGCGATTTCCTTTTTAGTAAGTGCAGGAAATAAAGTTTGACTAAAATAAATTTCTGCATAACTTGATTGCCATAATAAAAAATTTGAAATTCTTTTAGCACTCCCTACTCTTAAAAACAAATCCACATCCTCGCTTAAGTCAAGATTTGCTTGTATATTTGCTTCGTTAATTTCAAGATTTTTTTCAATCACTTTTTTAACCGCTCTAACTATTTCATCCTTGCCTCCGTAAGAAATAGCTAAATTTACGCATAATTTTGTGTAATTTTTAGTTTGTTCTTGAAAATTTTGTATTTTTTTTAAGGTTAATTCATCTAAAAGACTTAAATTTCCTATGGCTTTAAAACGCACTTCATTAGCTATAAATTTATTTAAAGATTCATCAAGATATTTATTTAACAGCTTAAAAAGAAACTCCACTTCTTCTTTTGGTCTTTGCCAATTTTCTGTACTAAAAGCATAAAGGGTTAGATTTTGAATTTTTTCATCTATACATACTTCTATGATTTTTTCAACAACTTTAGCTCCTTGACTATAGCCAATTTTTTCTAAAAGTCCATTTTTTCTAGCCCATCTTCTATTGCCATCCATTACCACAGCAAGATGTTTTAACTCATTCATTCTACCCCTTTATATCCATCAATCTTTTAAAAACAAACATAGGATTAAGCGTATTAACTACTTCAAATTTAAAATACTCATTTAAAAAATGCGCTACTTTGGCAAAAGGTGTTTGTATGCGTGTGATTTTACCATTATCAATTATAATTTTTAAAGCACCAAAAATTTCAAAATACAAATACACCTCTAAAATATTTCCATTTTTCTTAGCTTCAAATAAAGCCCTATTTCCCTCATAAACAAAAGGTATATGATAAATTCCTTCAAAAAATGCAAAAAACATTTCCTTATAAATTTCAAACTCATATGCGCTTTTACTTTCCATAAGTCTTTGAATAATGAATTTTTTATACCAAGCTTTTTCATCACCTTCTTGCAAAAGCTTTTCTATAAGTTCAGCCCCTTCTTCAAAAAGTCTAATTTTAGGCTTTTTCAAAAGATTTTTAAAAGAAATCACGCCTTTATTTTCATAAACTTCAGCTAAATACTCCTCCCCTACTTCAAGCTCTATCAAACTTTTTGTTTCAAGCTTTTTAGTGTTCAAAAGCAATACATAGCGATTATATGCGCGTTTTTCTAAAATTTGCATTCTTACAGGTAAGGTTGAGTTGATGATATTCACCAAAGCTTCCTTAATTCTTGTGCTAAAATAAAGCCAAGTTTTTCTTTGCTTTGTTTAGAACTTTGAGAGATACTATCTTTAGTGATAAAACAAATGCTATTTTCATCACTTCCAAAGTTCATTTGCTCATTTAAGACATTCAAACACACCATATCTAAATTTTTACTAACTAAAGTTTTTTTAGCATTTTCTAAAGCATTTTGCTCATCAAATTCCATTTTAAAGCCTATTTTTTTGCCTTTAAAATCTAAATTTTTTAAGATGTCTTCATTCAGCTTTAATTTTAAATCAAGTCCATTTAAATGCTCATTTTTCTTAATCTTACCCTTATAAGCCTCAAGAGTAAAATCACTCACAGCAGCAGCCATAATTAAAGCATCAAAATCTTTGTATTTTTGCAATTTTTCTTTTAATTCTAAAGAAGATTTAAATTTTTCTAATTTATAAGGTGTTTTAAACTCTATTGAGCTAACTAACACCACCTTAGCACCTAAAAAATATAAAGCATCAGCAATTGCTTTTGCCATTTTTCCACTTGAAAAATTACTAATACATCTTACATCATCAATTTTTTCTTTAGTCCCACCACCGCTTACAATAAAACTTTTATCTTTAAAAAAATCTTCTTGCATTAGACTTTTTTTTAAAGCATTTATAATGCTATCAAGCTCAGCCAAAGCCCCCAAACCCTCATCTTTGCAAGCTAGAGTTTTAACTATAGGATCAATGATAATATAGCCTTGTTCTTTTAAATTTTTTAAAGAATTTTGAGTACTAAAATGTAAATACATATTTGTATTTGCAGCGGGTGCGATTAAAAATGGTTTATTTTTATCTACTGCTATTAAAGTTTGAATAAATAAATTATCTGCTATACCATGGTTTAATTTATTGATAGAATTTATACTAGCAGGCGCAAAAAGCACACAATCACAAGTCTTGCTAAAGGCTATATGATTATTAGTATTTTGCCAACTTTCATTATCTTCACATAAAATTTCATCTGCTAAAGCTTCAAAGCTAAGCTTAGTGCCAAATTTTAAAACCCCCAAGCTTAGCAAAACTTTAACCCTAAAGCCTTCTTTTTTTAATAAAGAAATAAGCTCATAAGCTTTATAAAAGGCTATACTTCCACTTACTGCTAGTAAGATTGTTTTCATTTTTTACCTAATTTTTTATAGTAAAAATCTTCTATGATTTGCACTTTTGCCCTATTGATATGTAAAGAGCCTTTTTCTACATCCTTACACACAGTACTTCCTGCTGCGATGATTACCTCATCTTTTATTTCAACCGGAGCGATAAATTGCGTATCTGAACCTACAAAAACATTTTTACCTATTTTAGTTTTATGTTTTTTAACCCCATCATAATTACAAGTGATAGTACCACAACCTATATTAGTTCCCTCATCTATCTCACAATCTCCTAAATAACTCAAATGTCCTGCCTTAACTCCATTTAATAAAGCATTTTTACATTCTACGAAATTTCCTATATGGGTATTTTTAAGCTGACATTTTGGACGCAAATGCGCCAAAGGCCCTACATCGCTATTTTCCACTATACTATCTTCAATCACACTTGAACTTTTAATGATAGAATTAATGATTTTTGATTTTCCTTCTATGCGCACATTTTCATACACTTCACACTCGCCTACAAACTCAACTTCATCTGAAATAAAAGTCGTCGCAGGCATGTGAAAAATCACTCCTTGCCTCATCCATTCCTTTTTAATCGCTTCTTGCATAAGATCTTGAGCTAGGCAAAGCTCAATTTTATCATTTACCCCCATAAAATCTTGCTCATTTACAAATACCGCATCGATTTCATAGCCCTTTTCTTTTGCTAAATAAACCGCATCAGTTAAATAATACTCTTTAGCTTTATTATCATTTTTTATCAAAGGCAATACTTCTTTTAAAATTTGTGCTTTTATAGCATAAACACCACTATTACAAATGTTTATAGCAAGTTCTTCTTTGCTTGCATCTTTTGTTTCTACTATTTTTTGAATTTTATTTTCTTTTAATACTATTCTTCCATAACTTTTTGGATCTTTTGCCTCAAAAACTGCTACATTAAAATCACTTTCATTTAAAGCTATTTTTTCTAAATCATCTGCTTTAACTAAAGGCATATCACCACATAAAATCAAAACTTTTTCATGCTTACTCTCATAACCCCTTAAAGCCCCTGCAGTACCTGGAAAATTTTGCAAGTCTTGCTCTAAAAAGCGTGTATTTGGAAAATACTCTAAAACAACTTGTTCAACCTTTTCTTTTTGATGAGAAAGCACCACACACACATCATCACTAATCTTATATGCTTGTTTTAAAATATGTAAAATCATTGCTTTTGAGCAAATTTTTTGAAGCACTTTTGGATTTTGTGATTTCATACGCGTGCCAAGTCCAGCAGCCAAAATAAGCACAGAAATTTTCATAATTTACCTTTGTTTTAAAAATTATTGCTTATTTTAACAAGCTAAAGTAAAAATTCTTATTTTTATAAAATCATTTTTATTCTTTTAAGAGTAAAATTGCTAAAATAACGCTTTTAATTTTAACCAAGGAAATATTTTGAGGGTTTTACTAGCTTTATTTTTATCAAGCTTGGCTCTTTTAGGCGCTGAAGCAACTATACCAACTGTAAATTTAAGCCTTAGTGCTCCAAATAGCCCACAACAACTCGTAACAACCCTAAATATAGTTATAGTTTTAACCATACTAGCTCTTGCGCCTACCATTGTTTTTGTAATGACTTCATTTTTAAGACTTGTTGTAGTATTTTCTTTTTTAAGAACAGCCCTTGGTACTCAAACTATGCCACCAAATACTATCTTGGTTACCTTAGCTTTGATTTTAACTTTTTTCATTATGGAGCCTGTGGCTACAAAATCATATAATGAAGGTATAAAGCCCTATATCGCTGAACAAATAGGTTATGAAGAAGCTTTTGCTAAAGGCGTTAAGCCTTTTAAAGATTTTATGCTAAAAAACACTAGGGAAAAAGACTTAGCGCTTTTTTATAGGATTAGAAATTTAGAAAATCCGAAAACCATAGATGATGTGCCTTTAACAGTTTTAGTGCCAGCCTTTATGATAAGCGAGCTTAAAACTGCTTTTGAAATAGGCTTTTTACTTTTCTTGCCATTTTTGGTTATTGATATGGTGGTAAGCTCGGTATTAATGGCTATGGGTATGATGATGCTACCTCCTGTTATGATTTCTATGCCTTTTAAACTTTTGATATTTGTGCTTGTAGATGGATGGAATTTACTTATACAAAATTTAGTCAAAAGCTTTTTAACTTAGCAGAATAAAATGTATATTTTTTCTTCCTTATTTAGTATATTTTGTTTGCTTTTTGGTGGATATTTTGCTAAAAAAATCAAAATTTTAAAACAAAAACAAGCGCGCGCTTTTTTAGATTTTGCTATTATTTTTGCCTTGCCTTGCTTGATTTTTGAGCGTGCTTATCATTTAAATTTTGATTTTTCTTTGATTGTTATTATATTGCTTGGGTTGGGTTGTGCTATTGTTTCAGCATTATGTTGTGTATTTTTAGCTCTTTGCTTTAAATTTAGCAAAAGCACTCTTGTAAGTATTTTTTTACTTTCTAGCTTTGGAAATACTTTATTTGTAGGTATACCTATTATTAGTGGAATTTATCAAGATCCTCATTTTTTGGGCGAGATTATCCTTTATGATGCGCTTGCTACTTCTTTGCCCGTAGCTTTACTTGCTCCCTTTATCATCTCTTTAGCTAGCGAGCAAAAGGTAAGCTTTTTGCAAAATCTTAAAAAAGTTTTTACTTTTCCACCTTTTGTTGCTTTGATTTTAGGACTTTGTTTTAAGTTTGCTACACTTCCTGATTTTATCTTTGAACCTTTGCGTATGCTTGGAGCTAGTGCCACACCTATAGCACTTTTTGCCATAGGTTTAAATTTAGGCTTTTTAAGTATAAAAACTTCTTATAAAACAACTATAATAGTCATTTTTGGTAAAATGATACTCACACCTTTAATCTTTTTAGTGCTTTTAAAGCTTTTAAATTTCAAATTAAATCCTAGCTCTATCATCGCTTTACTTGAATCAGCTATGCCTACTATGACAATGGTTGCAGCTATGATTATGAAAGCAAAACTTGATACGAATTTAGCGGTTAGTTCTGTAGCTTTTGGTATAGTTTTTGCCTTTATTTCTTTACCTATTTGGGTATATTTTCTAAGCTAAGGATATAAATGGCATTTGCTATCTTTGGAAAATATCTTTATGATAATCTTGTCTTCACTCTTAAAGCTCACACTCAAAAAGAAAGCAAAAAAGCTTTTAAAGCTATAGAAAAATATAAAAATCAATATTATTTTTTAGGTTATATTCAATATGAATTTTATAAATATCTAGAAGATAAAAATTATAAAAGCAAAGAACCTTTTTTGTATTTTTTTGCTTTTAAATCAAAAAAAATCTTCACAAGCGAAGAAAAAAATTTAAACTTTTATCCAAACTTTTCATCCAATTTAAACCAAGAAAAGTATTTTGAAAACTTTAACAAAGTTAAAGATGCTATAGCTAAAGGTCAAAGTTATCAAGTTAATTTTACTCAAGAATTACATTTGCAATCAAATCTTAATATGTATGAGAGTTTTTTAAGCCTTTATCCCAAGCAAAATACCCCTTATAAAGCTTATATGAAAAATGAATTTTTAGAGCTAGCTTCATTTTCACCTGAGCTTTTTTTTAAAATCAAAAATAAAAAAATTATCACAAAACCCATGAAAGGCACAATCAAACGCTCAAATGATCCAAAAGAAGATGAAAATCTAAAAAATTTTTTAAAATGCGATGAAAAAACCATTAGCGAAAATGTAATGATAGTTGATTTATTACGCAATGATATTTCAAAACTCATCAAAAAACATTCTTTAAAATGCGAACTTTTTAAGGTTAAAACCTACCCTACCTTACACCAACTTATTTCAAAAATAAGAGGAAAATTAAAGCCAAAAAATGATTATTTTAAAATTTTCAAAGCCCTTTTTCCATGTGGATCCATCACAGGAGCACCCAAAATAGAAACCATCAAACTCATAGAAAATTTAGAGCAAAGAAAACGCGGGGTTTATTGTGGAGCGATAGGTTTAATCCATAAAAACAAAGCAAAATTTAGCGTAGCCATACGCACTTTAGAGAAAAAAAATAATGATGATTTTTTAAGATATGGTGTGGGAAGTGGGCTTGTGTGGGACTCACAAAAGCAAGATGAATTTGAAGAATTAAAACTAAAAAGCAAAATTTTAGAACCTAACTTTTACTTGTTTGAAACAATGTATTATAAAAATCATTCTATTTTATTTTTCAAAGAACATTTACAAAGAATTTTAAACTCAGCTAAATTTTTTGGCTTTGATACTCAAAGATTAATGCATGATTTTAAAAATATACTAGAGAGTAAAGATAAAAAATTCCATTTTAAATCTTTACAAAATTTCAATAATTTTGTTTTCAACCATCATCATTTTTTTACAAAAAGTAATTTTACTCAAAAAGGCTCAAAAGCTATTAAATTAAAACTTTTCAAAAATGGTCTTTATGAGTTTGATTTTAGCAATATACAAGAAAATTCAAGCAAAAAACTACTCATAAGTAAAAACATCGTAAAAGTAAATCTTTTAACACACCATAAAACTTCTCTGCGTAGTTTATATGAAGCAAATTCTCATCTATGGAAAGAAAATATTTGCTATGACATAGTTTTTTTTGATGAAAAAGGCATACTTTGTGAGGGTTCAAGAACTAATATCATCATAAATTTAAATGATGAGTATTTTACTCCTTATGCTAAAAACTGCCTCAATGGCATTTATAGACAAGCACTCTTAAAACACAAGCTCATCAAAGAAAAAGATATCACTAAAGATAAGCTTTTAAATGCTAAAGAAATTTATGCTATTAATTCTTTAAGAGGTTTAAAAAGGGTATTTCTGTGAAAGTTTTGATTATAGATAATTATGATTCTTTTACCTACACTATAGCCTTTTATTTAAAAGAATTAAATATTACTTATAAAATCATTAAAAACGATAAATTTAAAAACCCAAAAAAGCTTAAAAAATATAATTTTACTCATCTTTTAATCTCCCCTGGACCAAATTCTCCAAAAGAATCAAAGCTAAGCTTAAAAGCTATAAAATATTTTAAAAAAGATAAAAAAATTCTTGGAATTTGTCTAGGACACCAATGCATAGCACATGTTTTTGGTGGTAAAATTTCTAAACTTCCAAATCCAACTCATGGTAAGGTAAAAACTATAAAATTTAAACCAAACCCACTTTTTAAAAATCTTGAACAAAATTTTAAAATTTGTTTATATCACTCTCTTTATGTTAGCCATATAGGTAAAAAATGTGAAATTTTAGCCCAAAGTGAAGATAATATCACCATGGCTTTAAAACATAAAAAATACGACATTTATGGAATCCAATTTCACCCAGAAGCCATACTAAGTCAAAATGGTAAAAAGCTACTTAAAAATTTTCTTGCTTTATAATTACTTTAAGTTATATTTTCTATAATAAAACAAAAAGTTTAAAAATGAAAATTTTATATTTACTTTTCTTGCCTTTATTTTTGCTAGCTAATAATCTTAAAGAATTTATAGATTTAAGTTTAAACAATGAAAATTACTTACAAAAGCAACTCCAATTTTCAAAAAGTATTTTAGAACAAGAAAGCGTGCAAAATGCTTATTTGCCAAGTTTACATTTAGGTGTTTCTTATCTTGGCTCAAACAAAGATCGCTTTATCATAGAACCCCAAGAAAGTCTAATGAGTACTCTTTCACTTAAATTTTTACTTTTTGATGGGGGTAATAGAGAAGCAAAAATCGCTAGCATGCAAAGTCTAAAACAACTTGCTCATCTTGAAAAAGAAAACATGGCAAATTATATGGCACTTAGTGCTAGTGTTTTGTATTTTAATTATCTTAGTTTAGAAAGTATTATAGCAAGTGATAAACAAAAAGAAATCACTCTGCAAAATCAACTCAAGCGCTTAGAAAATTTTTACCAAGCTGGACTTGCTAGCCAAAGTGAACTTGAGAGCATAAAAGCAAAATTTGAGTTAAGCTCTTATGAATTGGCTCAAAATGAATTAAAACTATATGAATTAAAAAATGAAATTTATAATCTTAGTAAAACGCATTTTACGCCTTCTTTTCAAAATATTTTACAAGAACCAAGTGCAGAAAAAAACAAAAGCTATGAAATAGCCCTTATGCAAGAAAAATTAAATTTAGAAAATTTAAAAATAGACTCTGTTAGAGCTGAGTTGTTTCCAAAAATATTTTTACAAAATAGTTTTAGTTTTTATGATATGAACTACAATCCTAAATTACCGCATGAGCTAAAATCAACAAGCGAAAGCTTTTTAAAAGAACATGGACAAAGCAATCGTTTTATTTTGGCTTTTGAGTGGAAAATTTTTGATTTTGGTGCTAATCAAAAAGCTCTAGAAGCTCAAAAATATACAAGCAAAATCACTCAATTAGAGCTTGAAAAAACTAAAAGAAAAGTAGATATAGAACTAGATAATCTTTTACAAGAAATTGAAATTTCTAAAGTTAAAATAAAAGCATTAAATGCGAGCTTCAAAGCAGCTAATTTAGCTTTTGAGGCCATTGAGAAAAAATACATTGCAGGACTTTGCTCATATGTAGAATACCTAAATGCATTAGAATTAAAATACAAAAGTCAAAGTCAGCTTGAACTAGCTAAAAATGAATATGAAATCACGAAAGCAAGGTATTATTTTACAGCTGGAATTGATATAAAAACAAAGGTTTTAGAATGAAATTAGTATTTTTAATTTTATTTTCTCTACTCACTTTAAAAGCTGAAGAAATTTATGCTAGTTTTGATGTGCTTGCACAAAATCAATCAAAATTATCCTTGCAAAGTGCTGGTATAATTAAGGCAATTTATGTGAATGTTAATGATAAGGTAAAAAAAGATCAAGTTTTACTTAAACTTGAAGATTCTAGCGAGCAAATAGCCTTAAAATTAGCACAAAATGAATACAAACTTGCCACTCTTGCGCTAGAACATGCTAAAAGTTCTTTAGAAAAATTTAAAAAGGTACAAGAAGTTATAGATAAGCAAAGTTATGAAAATGTTTTATTTGAGTTTCAAAAAGCACAAAGCTTGCAACAAAAAGCCTTTTTAAATATACAACATTACAAAGACTTAATTGATAAAAAAACTCTAAAAGCACCTTATGATGGGATTATTTCTAACAAATATATCGACATAGGCGATGGAGCTAGGGGAATTTCTCATGTTTTATTTGATTTTTTTTCTTATCCAAAAGTAAAATTGCTTTTAAGTTTTGATGAGAAATTTAAAGATAAGGTAAAAATTGATGATATTTTTATTTATAAAATAGACTCAAATGAAAAAGAATACCAAGGCAAAATCACACTTATTTATCCAAGTATAGACATAAAAACACGAAAAATTTATGCAGAAGTTGAGGCCTTAAACTTTACTCCAGGTTCTTTTGGAGAAGGAAAAATCATCACCAAGGATTAATCTTGTATCGTTTTGCTATTAATAATCCTATTGCTGTTTTGATGTTTTTTATCGCTTTAGTGATTTTTGGTACTTTTTCTATTTTTAGTATGCCCATTAATCTTTATCCAAAAGTAGATATTCCTTTGATTAAAATCACCACAACCGCTAATGGGGATTTAAAATTCATAGAATCTAAAATAACCAAAGAAATAGAAAATGCAATTTCAGATGTACAGGGGATAAAAAATATCAATTCTACAAGTTATAATAATTTTTCTATTTCTGTTGTTGAATTTGAATTAGGCAAAAACTTAGAAGTAGCTGCAAATGATATTAGAGATAAACTTAATACTATTAATCTTCCAGTAAAGCCAACCTTAGAAAAAATATCCCCTGATACAGGATCTGTTGTATCATTATTTTTAAGTTCCAAAGATCATTTAAAACTTATGCGTAAGATTGACAATGATATAAAACCATTTTTACAAAAAATTTCAGGAGTTGGAACGATCAATGATATAGCCTTTTTAAAACCACAAGTTCAAATCAAACTCCTGCCTAATGCCTTGCAAAAATACCACATTAATGCACTTGATGTAGCTAAAATCATCCAAAGTCATAATTTTAAACAATATCTAGGTGAGTTTGAAAATTCAAAAGATAATTTCACCATCAAAGGATATTTTGAAGCACAAAATTTAAAAGAGTTAGAAAATATACGCATTTTTAGTGGAATATTTTTAAAAGACATAGCAAATATTAGCTATGGCTTAGAAGATCAAAAGCAGTTTGCAATGCTTGATACAAAAGATGGGGTATTACTTGAGCTTAATAAAATTTCTGGTTATAACTCCTTAAAAGTTATAGAAAATATCAAAAATTCTTTAAAAACATTACAAACAATAGTAGGCAATGAGATAGAAATTAAAATAGTTTATGATAAAAGCCAAAATATCTTAAAACATATCAATCAAGTTATTTTTGATATGGTTTTTGGCGTGATTTTGACACTTTTAATAGTGTATGTATTTTTAAGAAATATCAGTGCGACTATTTTAGCTTTTATTGTTTTACCAACTTCAATTATTTCTAGTTTTTTTCTCATTAATCTTTTAGGTTATGATATTAATCGCTTAACCATCATAGCTCTTACTTTAAGTATAGGAATTTTTATAGATGATGCTATAGTTATTATTGAAAGTATAGCCAAAAAAGCAAAAACACTCCCTCCTTTACAAGCTTCATTTGAAGGAATCAAAGAAATAGGCTTTAGCGTTTTAAGCATTAGTGCGGTTTTATTGTGTGTGTTTATACCTATTGCTTATATGAATTCAGTTCCTGGTTTATTTTTTAATGTATTAGCTACTAGCGTTGCTTCTGGTGTGATTATAAGCTATCTTGTAAGTGTATTTTTAATACCTACCTTAAGTGCTAGATTTTTAAATACTAGCGAAAGTACATTTTATAAAAAAAGTGAATTTTTATTTATAAAACTTGACTTATTTTATGAAAAGCTACTTTATAAAGTTTTAGCTAATAAAATTAAATTTATCCTATCAACGCTTGTTGTAATTATTTTATGTTTTTCTTTAGCTCCTAAAATAGGCTTGGATTTTCTACCTATAGAAGAAGATAGTGAAATACAAAT
This sequence comes from Campylobacter sp. RKI_CA19_01128, assembly GCF_025771175.1. NCBI lineage: Bacteria > Pseudomonadati > Campylobacterota > Epsilonproteobacteria > Campylobacterales > Campylobacteraceae > Campylobacter > Campylobacter sp. RKI_CA19_01128. The sequence continues at coordinate 134,353 of NZ_JAKMPU010000002.1, read as the reverse complement.
TTTATTAGAAAGCAAAAACGACTTATCTTTAGAAGCTATGAAAGAAAAAAGTTTAAAAGTATATGAAAATATAAAGCAAGATCCAAGTGTTGCTTATGCATATTTACTTATAGGATATAATGACGCAAAAGAAATTAAAAAAGCAAAAATTTATGTAAAATTAAAACCTTTAAATGAAAGAAAATTCAGACAACCTAAGCTTATTAGCCTTTTTCAAGAAAAATTAAACTCCTATGAAGACTTAAAGATAAAAGTTTTAGAACTCCCTAAAATAGAAGGAGCAGGCATTGAAGATCCAGTTCAAATTCAAATTTTAGGTGATGATTTAAAGCTAATAAAAGAAGCTATTAATAGAATGAAAGAAGTGTTTTCAAAACACGAAGGCTTTGTTGCTATAGATGATAATGAAGGGGATTTAAAAGAAGAAATTGCTATTAATATCAATAGAGAAAAAGCTGCCAAACTTGGTATTAACCCTCAAGAACTTGCTTATGTCTTGGCTTATTCCTTTGGAAATTTAAGCGTTGGAAATATGGATTATAAAAATTTTAAAGATGAAATTATCCTTAGCTTTGATGAAGCTTTTAAGCAAAATCCAACTAGTTTAGAGCTAATAGAACTTAAAAATCATAACAATGAAAGTATAAAACTTGCTAGTATTGCTAGCTTTTCTTATAAAAAAGATCTTTCTTTAATTAACAGACACAATAAAACTACTAGTATAAAACTCACTTCAAGCATAGAAAACATTTCTTTGGGTGAAGTAAGAAAAATTTTTGAGTCCAATTTAGCTTATATTTTAGGAAAAAATAACCTATCTTTTGCTTATTCTGGTTTTTTGGACTTTTTAGATGATACCATTAGTGGATTTTTGTTTTCTATATCTTTGGGGATGATTTTGATTTATTTAATTCTTGCTTCTTTGTATTCAAGTTTAATACTTCCTTTAATCATCATGATAAGCATGCCTTTGGCTTTTGGTGGAGCTTGTTTTGGAATTTTTATCACAGGAAATCACTTTTCTTTATTTGTGCTTGTGGCTATTATTTTGCTTTTTGGAATGGTAGGAAAAAATGCTATATTATTAGTAGATGTAGCTAATAAAAAATGCGATGAAGGTATGGAAGTAGAAAAAGCACTAATTTATGCAGGAAAAAGTCGTTTAAGAGCCATTTTAATGACAACTTTTGCGATGATTTTTTCCATGCTTCCACTAGCACTTTCAAGGGGTTCTGGTTTTGAAGGAAATTCTCCTATGGCCATTGCTATTATATTTGGTCTTATTAGCTCAACCTTACTTACACTTTTAGTAGTGCCAGCTTTATTTAAATTTGCTCATAATTTAGATGTGAAAATTAAAAAAATCTACCAAAGAGAGAAAATTTAATTAAAAACTCTCATATTCTTTAGCTATAAAAACTTCATCATCTTTTACAATCAATGGGCGTTTTATGAGTGTTGGACTTTCTAAAATCATTGCTTTAATTTCATCTTGGTTTAAATTTTGAAGTTTTTCTTTATTTAAGCCTAATTTTCTAGCACTCATACCCGCTGTATTTACAAGCTCTAAAACACTCCTTTTGCTAAGCCAAAAATCTAAAGTTTCCTCATCTAGCTTTTTAATATCTAAAAATTCAAATTCAATTTGCTTAGAATTTAAATAATCCATAGCTTTTTTAACACTATTGCAATTTTTAATACCATAAAATTTTAACATTTTCTTGCCTTTTTAACTAAGTCTGCTATGATAAATGCTAATTCTAAAGCTTGGTCAGCATTTAATCTTGGATCACATTGTGTTTCATAACGTTTAGAAAGTTCTTCTTGAGTGATATTTAAAGAACCTCCTACACATTCTGTTACATTTTGCCCTGTCATTTCCAAATGTACCCCACCAGGATATACTCCCTCACTCATAGCTATTTCAAAAAACGCACGCACTTCTTGAATGATTTTATCAAATTCTCTTGTTTTAAAATTACCTGACTTAACTGTGTTTGCATGCATAGGATCTATGCTATAAAGTATATTAAATCCTTCTTGTTTTAACTCTTTAAATAATTTTGGCAAGGCATTTTCTATCTTATCACATCCCATACGAATAATGAAATTTAATCTTCCTGCTTCATTATGCGGATTTAAAATACTTACTAGCTTTTTAATCTCATCTAAATCATAATTAGCACTAAGTTTAACACCAAGTGGATTTTTCACTCCACTTAAAAAATGCACATGTGCTTCATCTGCTTTTCTAGTACGCTCACCTATCCAAAGCATATGTGCTGAACAATCATAAATTTCCCCGCTTAAACTATCTACCCTAGTTAAAGCCTCTTCATAAGGTAAAAGCAATGCTTCATGAGAAGTATAAAAGGCTGTTTGAGAAAGATTTGGAGTATCGGTGATACCACAAGCTTGCATAAAAGCTAAAGCTTGAGTGATTTTTTCGCTAAGTTCATCATATTTTCTCCCAAGCTCTGCTTTTTTTAAAAAACCCAAATTCCACTTATGCACTACTCTTAAATCCGCTAAACCACCTCTTGAAAAAGCTCTTAACAAATTTAAAGTCGTAGCACTTTGATAATACGCTTCTAGCATTCTTTTAGGATCGGCTATTCTTGATTTTTCATTAAATTCAAAACCATTAATAATATCCCCGCGATAACTTGGAAGCTTTACTCCTTCAATTTTTTCAAAATCACTACTTCTTGGCTTTGCAAATTGTCCTGCAACGCGCCCTACTTTAACGATGGGACAAGATCCTGCAAAAGTAAGCACTATAGCCATTTGAAGCATAACTTTGAACATATCTCTTATATTATCTGCGCCAAAATTTACAAAACTCTCAGCACAATCTCCTCCTTGAAGTAAAAATGCTTGTGAATTTACAACATTAGCAAGGGATTTTTTTAATTTATCCACCTCACCTGCAAAAACAAGCGGTGGTAATTTTGCTAATTTTTTAACAACATCTTGTAATTCATTTTCATCAGGATATTGTGGTTGTTGCTGAATTTTATAATTTTTCCAAGAATCTTTAGTCCATTTCATAGCTTAACTTCCTCATTTTAGTAAGCTAAAATTATACAAAATGAGGCTTAAATTAAGATTTTAAAACACTTTCAACACGCTCAAGACTATCTTGCTTATATAAAGTTAAGCGCACTATAGAATCTTCTAACGCTAAAAGATTATGGATTTCATGAGCTTTTAAACTTACACTATCCAGTGTTTTAAGTAGAATTTTTTGGTTTAAAACTCCAAAATCAATGGAGCCTTTTAATACTTGTATGGTAATATCAAAAGGCGCTTTATGATCTTTCATAAAGCTATCTTTTGACATAGTTATGCAGATTTCTTTAGCATAAGCATTTTCTATTTTCTTAGATATATTTATGCCGTTTTGAATTTCTTGTTCCCAGGAAATTACTTCATATATTTGAGTTCTAAATTTCACTTTTATTTTTTAAGTTCTTTAATACGAGCAGCCTTACCTCTTCTATCTCTTAGGTAGAATAATCTAGCACGGCGCACACGACCTCTTCTTAATACTGTAATACTTTCTAAACTTTCACTATAAATAGGGAAAATTCTTTCAACGCCTACATTGTTAGCACCGATTTTACGTACGATGAAAGTTTCATCTACACCATTTCCTCTACGTGCTATACAAATACCTTCAAAATTTTGAATTCTTGTTTTATCGCCTTCTTTAATGCGAATAGCAAGTCTTAAAGTATCTCCAGCACGAAATTCTGGAACATTTTTACCTTCAATTTGTTTTTGCTCAAATTGCTCAATGTATTTATTTTTCATAACGATATTCCTTAAAATTTGCGTTCATGCTTTTGATACAAATCAGGACGAAAATATTTCGTTTTGCAAGACGCCAAAGTAGTTTTTAAAGCTGTGATTTTAGCGTGATTTCCCTTTAAAAACTCTGAAGGCACATAAAATTTTTTATTTTCCTTTTCAAAAATAAAAGGTTTGGAAAACGATGGGGCTTCCAATAAGTCATTTTCAAAACTTTCTTCACTTAAGCTTTCGCTATTTCCAAGAACATCTTGAATATTTCTGCTAATAGCATCACACATCACCAAAGACGCTAACTCTCCACCTGTAAGTATAAAATCACCTATAGAAAATACCTCATTAGCAAATTCTTCCACAATGCGCTCATCCAAACCCTCATATCTACTACTTACAAAGCAAATATGATCTTTCTTACTTAATCTTTTAGCATCAGTTTGTTTAAAAGTCTTAGCGCAAGGCAAAAGAAAAACAAAATGAACATTTTTATCTTGCTTTTTAATATGTCTTAAGCAATCATACAAAGGCTGAGCTTGTAATAAAAGCCCTGCACCTCCTCCTATTTTATAATCATCTACTTTAAAGTGCTTATTTGCGGTAAAATTTCTAGGATTAACAAAAGCAAATTCTAATATTCCCTTTTCTTTTGCCCTTGCTAAAATAGAAGTTTGAAAATAAGGTTCAATAAGCTCTGGGAATAAACTTACAAAAGTATATTTCATGAATTTTCTAAAATATCTAAAGCAGATCGTGTGAATATTTTTTTATTTTCTACATCAACTTTTTGAATATATTTATCAACATAAGGAATATAAAAGTTTTTAACCTTTGTCTGTAGTTTTTCATCACATTTTATACAAAATAAAAATCCCGCTCCATTTTCTAAAATGTCTTCAACTGCACCTAATTTTTGCTCATTTTCAATAATATCACATCCAATTATATCAAAATAAAAATATTCATCTTTTTTTAATTTACAAGTTTCTTTTGTGGCTTCAATAGTTTGAAAAAGAGTAATATTAGTTAAGGTTTTAGCAGTCTCAACACTCTCAAAACCTTCAAATAAAACTAAAGATCTAGTTTTATCAAAAGCCTTTATGGTGTAAATTTTTTGATTAATATCAAAAAATTTAGCACCTATTTTAAACTGCTCATAAAAATCACTAAGATTATGTAATCTTACATAACCTTTTAAACCAACACTTTTCCCAAGTTTAGCAACTTGGACTAAATCATTCTTCAATGGCTTTTACCGTTATACGATATGAAGTTGCATCTTTAACTTTATAAGCCATAATGACTGTTTTTATTGCGTTGATTAATTTTCCATTTTTTCCGATCAACTTACCAGTATCAGATGGATCGACATAAATGATAATTTCAGCAAAATTATTTTCTAAATTTTGTCTTTGTATATCAACTTTTTCAGGAAAATCAACAATTAATTTTGCGTATTCTCTTAAAAAATTTTCAACCATTTTTATTTGCTTGTAATAGCTGCTACTCTATCGCTTAATTTAGCACCTACGCTTTTCCAATAAGCTAAACGCTCAGCATCAAATTTTACCACTTCAGGTTCAACCATAGGATTGTAATATCCAATGCTTTCTATCCAGCTACCATCGCGTCTTTTTCTACTATCAGTTACAACTATACGATAAAATGGTCTTTTTTTACGCCCCATTTTTGTAAGTCTGATTACTGTCATTTTAATACTCCTAAAAAAATTAAAATTTTGTTATAGATATTTTAACTCATATATCCATAAAAAAGCTTTAATTATTGCGGTCTTTTAGCTTGCTGCAACATATTCATAAAGTTTTCCATTCCTTTTTTGTTTGAAAATTTCTTTGCCAACTTAGCTGCATTACTAAATTGTTTTAAAAAGCGATTTACTTCCATTTGAGATAAACCAGCACCCTCTGCAATACGACGCTTTCTTGCGTTATTTAACAAATCAGGATTTTCTCTTTCTTTTGGTGTCATTGATGAAATCATTGCCTTAATATGAATAATTTCTTTGGAATTATCCAAATCAATATCTTTAATATTTGCTGCCATAGATGATAAACCAGGTATCATGCCAATGATTGATTTCATACTACCAAGTTTTTTAACGCTTTCCATTTGATTTAAAAAGTCATTAAAATTAAATTCACCTTTTTTAATTTTCTTATTAAGTTTTTTTGCTTCTTTTTCATCTATAATAGCTGCGGTTTTTTCAGCCAAAGTCGCTAAATCACCCTCGCCCATGATACGATTAACAATTCTATCAGGGATAAATACTTCTAAATCAGCTACTTTCTCACCAACACCAATAAATCTTAAAGGCACACCAATTTGTTTTGCTATGCCTAGCGCAACACCACCTTTAGTATCTGCATCAAATTTACTTAAAATAACCCCTGTAATTTCTAAAGCCTCATTAAAGCTACTTGCTGTTTTAACTCCATCTTGACCACTCATAGCATCAGCTACATAAAATACTTCATCAGGATTTAAAATAGCTTTTACATCTTTAAGCTCACTCATCAAAGCTGTATCGATTGCTAAACGGCCGGCAGTATCTACAAGCAAAACATCATACATAGAATTTCTTGCTTTTTCCAAAGCTTGTTTAGCTACATTTAAAGGATTACTTTCATTTTCTATGAAAAATAAATCAAGCTCATTAGCTTGAGTAAGTTGTCTTAGCTGTTCTACTGCAGCTAATCTTTGCAAATCACATGCAGCAATTAGTACTTTTTTATTTCTTAATTTTAAATAATTAGCAATTTTTACCGTAGTAGTAGTTTTACCACCACCTTGTAAACCGCACATCAAAACAACCGTAGGCGGCTTACTAGCAAATACAAAACCTTGATTTTTACCTTTAACACTAAGAATTTCTTCTAAATTTTTCTTAATTGAGTCTAAAAATTGTTTTTGACCTATGCCATTAGTTTTTACATCATTTTCTACTAAAGTAAGTAATTCTTTAGTAACTTTATGATGTACATCTGCTTTTAAAAGGGCTTTTTTTAAAGTGTCAAGAGCATTTTTTAAAGCTTTTTCATCATCAACAAAACGAAGTTTATTAACTGCGGATTTAAATGACTCACTAACTATTTCAAACACTTTATTTTCCCTTTATTAAAATTTTAAAAAGCTAAATTATAAACCCTTTTAGCTTTAAACGCCTTTAAAAATTTAAATTTTTTATTTCAAAACCATAAGCATTGAAGCTCTCATCAAGTAAGGCTTTAAATTGATAATCAAAAATATGCGTTTCATATGAATGCAAATACATTCTAGAAGAGCTAATTTTTGCATATTTTTCATCACCTATAATACCATGTTTTATATGATTTAAATGTACTCTGATTTGATGTGTTCTACCTGTTTTAATGACTGCTTTTATTAAGGTTTTTTTAGCATTTACCATTAAAGGTATAACCTGAGTATGAGCTTCTAAGCCAAATTTATCGATTTTACTAAAAGCTCCGGATTTATTTTTTATAGTAGTTATTTTTTCACAAATTTCAAGTTCTTCAGCAATCACTCCATCAACAATAGCCAAATAACTTTTATAAACATTTTGCTTTTTATATTCTTGAATACATTTTAGTCTAAATTCCTCATCTTTACTTAAAAGTAAAACTCCACTTGTTTCCTTATCAAGTCTATTGATTAATTTAGCATTATAAATACCTTCTAAATTCTCACTAATCTCACCATAAGGCTTATTTAAAGCTATGATTTTATCATCTTCAAAAAGTATTTTTGCTTTTTTTATTTTTTGCACAACAAATCTTGTTTTAGAACTCATTAAAGCCCTAGCTATAACAACCTTTTTACCCATAGCAAAAACACAGCCTTTGTCAATCAAATCCTTTGCTGTGTTATTAGAAATTTTTTCTTGCATTGCAAGCAATTTATAAGCTTTTTCTTGCATCTAAACCTTCTTTTATGCTTAATATAATTTCATTTAAATCACTTTGTTCTTTAAGTTGTGCTTGTGGTAATTTTTGCTTTAAAAAAACATTTATATCTTTTGCACTCTCACAAATATACAAATCATCAACTTCTTGATATAAACTTTCTTGATTAAAATAATATTTCCCTGAGATAATAACATTATTCCATCTAGCTGCCTCTATAGGATTATGCCCACCTATATTATCTACAAAAGAGCCGCATAAAAAAACCACATCACTAATCTTATAAAAACTTTCTAGCTCACCTAAAGTATCTAGCAATAAACATTTGGCATTAAAAAAATTTGCAAAATTATTTTCGCTTAAAGTAAAGTCTGAAAATTTTTGCATATTATAGTGGTTTTTTTGACAAAAATCTTTTAAAATTTTCTCAACTTCACCAAAACGCTCTGGATGCCTTGGGGCGATAATCAATTTATCGTTTTCTTCTAAATTAATTTCATTAAGTAATAATCGTTCTTCATTTTCATGTGTACTAGCAAATATAATAATCCTAGCTTTGGGCTTGGAATAGTTTTTCACTTGTTCTTGTTTTATATTAGCTTTGATATTTTTATATGCTATAACATTTTTAGCGCCCAAGCATTCTAATCTTTCTTTGTCTTTTTGACTTTGTGCAAACACAACATCAATATATTTAAAAATCAAACGATAAAAAAAGCTAAAACGCTTGTAATTTTTTAAAGATCTATCGCTAATTCTAGCATTTAATAAAACAACTTTTGCATTATAAAATTTAGCCATAAACACAAGCATAAGCCAAAGCTCTGCTTCAAAAATAACCAAAACTTTACAAGGTCTCATCCAAAAAGGTACAAAAATCTCAAAAGGGAAAAAATTTACTTTTTTAGAATATTTTAAAGCTTCACCAAAACCAGTTTGAGTTATGGTTGAAATTTTACAAGCTGGAAAAAGTTTTATTAAAGGAATAAGGCTTTTAATTTCACCAAAAGAACATGCATGAAAATACACGTCACCTTGTTTTTGCCTTAAATTTTTGTAAAGAAAGAATCTTGATTTTAATGATATTTTATACTTTTCCTTACAAAAACTTAAAATCAATAAAAAAGGAGCTGCAATTATATATATAATCACAGCAAAAATATAATAAAAAAAAATCAATTTTGATTTTCTTCTTTTTCTTTGTATAAAATTCTTCCACAATGTGGGCAAGTTATGATTTCATCACCTTTTAAAACAGCCAAATAAGTTTTATCATAAATTCTCATAAAACAGCCATAACAAGCATGTTTTTTTACAGGAACTACTGCAGTATTTCCCGCCCATTTTCTAATTTTTTCATAAAAAGTTAAAACTTTTTGATTTATTTCACCTACTAATTTTACCTTTTTATCATAAATTTGTAATCTTTCTTTTTCAATATCCACTAAAACAGTTTTAGTTTGAGCATCAATTTGATCCACTTCATTTTCAAGTTCGCTTCTTTTAGCTTGCAATTCTTGTATAAACTTTTCTTTATTTTCTAAAATTTTATCCAATCTTTCAATTTCTTCATTTGCTGCATCAAGTTGTTCTTTGGCTATATCCTCTTCAATTTTTAAAGCATTTGCTTCTTTTTCAGTTTTTACTGCTGCACTTTTTTTGGCTATTTCTTTTATTTTTACACCAAATTCTGCAATATGATTGTTGTTTTGAATTTTTTGATTTTCTATATCTTTAATATCTTTCTCAAAACCTGCAATTTCTTCTTCTGTTTTATCAAGTAAATTGCGTTTTTCTTTTAAATCTTTTGTAGCATCTTCTACTTTATTTGCAAAACCATCAAGTTCTTTATCAATTTGCGATAAAGCTATAAGTTGTTCTAAATATTTACTCATTGAAATTTTCCTTAAAAATATTGAAATGGATTTTTTGAAACTGATATTATAACTTCTAAATGAAATTTTTGCAAATCTTTTGCTAAAATTTTACCAAAACAAGATTCGCTTTCATAGTGTCCTATATCAATCAAACTAAGTTTATTATGATAACTTTCCAAAGCTTGATGATATTTAAAATCTCCACTTAAAAAGCAATCTGCCTTAATACTAGAAATTAAATCTCCTCCACTACCTGTGCATATTGCTAAAGTTTTAATTTTCTCATTACCTGCATTTACAACTCTTATGTAATCAAGCTTCAAACTTTTTTTTACATGATTAATTAAATCGCTAAATTTAAAATCAACATCACAATAAATTAAAAACTCATTTTGTTCTTTAATCTTAAAACCTAAAATTTCACGAGCAAAATAAGCATTTAAATGACTTAAGTCAAAATTCGTATGCATAGCAATTAAAGCTATGTTTTTTTGTATCATTTTAGTAAGAATATTTTGCGGATAAAACACCCCGCTTAAGTTTTTTAAACCTTTAAAAATCAAAGGATGATGAACTATAAAAAGTGAATTTTCGCGTGCGTTTTCAATTAAATGCATATCCACATCAAGAGCAAGATAAATTTGATTTATTTCTTGATCTAAAGTTCCAAGTAATAGGCCGCTATTATCCCATGAACTTTGCGTACTAAATGGGCTAATAGTATCCAAATAATCATAAATTTCTTTAATTTTCATCTAAACTTTCTTTATACACCAAAGCACAATTTTTAGATAATTCTCTAATTTTAAGCATAAAGTCTTGTCTTTGAGTTACTGAAATAGCTCCTCTTGCATCAAGCAAATTAAAAGTGTGCGCTGCTAACATACAATAATCATATGCGGGTAAAGCAAGCTTTGCTTCTAATGCATTCTTACACTCATTATAGGCATTTTCAAATTGCACATTTAAAGTTTTAACATCACTTACTTCAAAATTATATTTACTAAATTCAAACTCACCTTGCTTATGAACATCTTTATAAGTAATTTTTTCACCGTTAAATTCATTCCAAACTATGTCATATACATTATCTACATCTTGCAAATACATTGCGAGTCTTTCTAAGCCATAGGTAATTTCAGCACTTACTAAATCTACGCTTATACCGCCAACTTGTTGAAAATAAGTAAATTGTGTTACTTCCATGCCATCAAGCCAAACTTCCCAACCCAGACCCCAAGCACCTAAACTTGGACTCTCCCAGTTATCCTCAACAAAACGAATATCATGTGATTTTAAATCAAAACCTAAATTTTCTAAACTTTTTAAATATAATTCTTGGATGTTATCAGGGCTTGGTTTAATCAAAACTTGAAATTGATAATAAGCACCTAGTCTATTAGGATTTTCACCATATCTTCCATCAGTTGGTCTTCTACTTGGTGCTACATAAGCAGCTGCCCAAGGTTTTTTACCCAAACTTCTTAAAAAAGTTGCAGGATGAAAAGTCCCTGCACCTGCTGGAAAATCATAAGGTTGCATAATGGCACAACCTTGTTTTTGCCAAAATTCTTGTAAGTTTAATATCATTTGAGAAAAAGTCATTTTTCTTCCTTTATTTCTTCTGGCTTTTCAGGTGAATTTGCATATAACTCTACTGTTTTATTCCACATCATTTTGTATTTTCTTTTTAGAAATTCCACTTCATTGCGCGCATATTTGAGTTGCTCGTTAAGATTTTCTATGGTTTTTCTATCTTCATCATAAAGTTCTTGCATAGAATAAAGAGCATCTTTTAAAAATTTATTCTCACCCTTTAAAGCTTCTAAGGTCTCATCTTTAGCATCAAGAACTTTTTCGTGTAAGTTTAAAATAGTTCCTATGGTTTTTTCTACAAAACTTTCTCCTGCTAAAGTCATAGAATTTACCATAGCAGGTTGCTTTGAGCTTGTTGGAACCACACTAAATGTTCCTTGATTAGCCTCAATATAAATTTCACCCTCTTCTTCTTTGAAATTTAAAGCACCATTTGCCATCATTCCTTTTACAACATCTTCAGATAAATGCACTAATTGACAAAATTCTTTTAACTTCAAGTAAGTTTGCATAAATACTCCTTAAAGAAAAACTTCAATTGTACTAGAATCTTGAATTAATTTTTCTTGTTGTTTTTTTCTATCTTCTAATAATTTTTGCGCTAAGGATTCATCCTCTATAGCTAAAATTTGTACAGCTAAATAAGCTGCATTAATAGCCCCTGCTTTGCCTATAGCCAAAGTTGCTACAGGAATTCCACTTGGCATTTGCACAGTAGAAAATAAAGAGTCCATACTTGCTAAATTACTTCCTGGCATAGGTATGCCTAAAACAGGTTTTGTTGTATGTGCTGCAACAGCTCCTGCTAAATGCGCCGCCATACCTGCTGCTGCAATAAATACTTTTGCACCTTTTTCTTCGGCATTTTTGATGTATTCTTGGGTTCTTTGAGGACTTCTGTGTGCTGAAGTGATTAAAATTTCATATTTAACATCAAATTTTTCCAAAATTCCCAAAGCTTCTTTCACTACATCATAATCACTCTTACTTCCCATCAATATAGAAACAAATTTCATTCAACACTCCTTCTTAAAAAGCTAAATTCTGGAAGCTTAAACGGTAAAGTAATTTCATTTTCATTACCACTATGAATTTCACTAAATTCTTTATTATTTTTGGCCAATAATTGCTTAAAAACTATAAATTTCTTACCATCATTTTCATAGATTAAACCTAGTTTATTTTCTCCTAATTCTATATTAGAATTAACCGGAGCTAAAATTTCATATTCTTTGTTTAATTCTATCTTGCCTTTACATTTAAAAAACTCACCATCTTCACTAATAGCATGCACTTGATGAGTTCCTTCTTCTATGCTTGTATTGTGATTAATAGAATCGGTTTTTTCATAGGCTCTTGAGACTAAATATCCATCCGTAAAACCTCTGTGTTTTAAAGTATGGATTTCTTTTTCATATTTAGCAGCATCAAAAGTGTCTTCCAATACATCTTGCACTGCCATTTTATATGTTCTTGTAGTTAAAGCTACATAATACTCACTTTTTGTTCTTCCTTCTATTTTAAAAGCATGAATACAATTTTCTTGCATGATCTTTTGAATATATGAGCTTAAATTTAAATCTTTAGAATTAAATACATGTGTGCCATTTTCATCTTCTTCTAATCTAAAAAGTGTATTTGTCTCTGGATTTTTCGCATAAAGCTCATAATTAAATCTACAATCATTTGCGCAAGAACCACGATTGCTCATGCGTCCACTTTGTACTGAGCTTATTAAACATCTACCAGAATATGCAAAGCACATAGAGCCATGCACAAAACTTTCAAGCTCGATATCACAATTGTTTTTCAAATCTTTTGCATCTTTTAAACCAAGCTCCCTTGCTATAACAACACGCTTAGCTCCCATGTCTTTATAGACTTGAGCGTCTAAATAGTTTAAAATATTAGCTTGAGTGGATACATGAAGATTGATTTCAGGTGCAAGTTCTTTAACTAAACGCATAGCACCTACAGAAGCTACTATAAAAGCATCAGGTTTCATTTCTTTTAATTTTAAAATATGCCTTTTTAAACCCTCAATTTGTGAACTAAAATGAAAACCATTAATGGTTACATAAATTTTTTTTCCTCTTGTATGAGTATAATCAATAGCCTCTTTAAAAGTTTCATAATTGAAATCTCTAGCAGTTCTTGCTCTTAATGAAAAATTACTCACTCCCGCATAAACAGCATCAGCTCCATAAGCTAACGCTATTTTTAATTTTGTAAAATTTCCCGCAGGAGCTACTATTTCAGGAATAATCATTTTTTGCCTAAACTTGCGATTAATGCCTCAATATCATCATTGCTTACAACATCTGTAGTTGTATCACCTTCAATATGCACAGCCGATCCTACGCGTTTTTCATCATCAATTTTACCTTCAAATAAACTACTCATATATCTACTTAAAGCTCTCATAACATTAATAACACGTTCGATTTTTTGACGGTGAATATCTTGGTATTGCATAGCATCCATTGCCATCATAACCTCATCTTGTCCAGTTTGTAAACAACCCGTGATTTCATCTATAATATTTTTAGCATTATTGTTAGTTTCTATGGCTTCTTTAAAGCTTACAACATTAGGAAATTTTGCATTTAGCTTTTCAAAAATTTCTATATTTTTATTCAGAGCATCACTAATTACACAAAGCTCATTTTCTGAATTTGCAAAGAAATCATTAATAATTTCTAACTTTTCCATCATTTCAGTAGCTTTGATTTCACTATCTCTTGTAACATCATCAAGCTGATGCACAACTTTATGTTCTTTGCTAGGTGGTGGTGGTGGCCATGCCATATCTGCTCTTGCTTTATAATCACCATTAATCATTGCATCAACAATTTGTTTATTTTTTTCCTCATCTTCATACTCTGTTTCAGGCTTTGTTTCTGTTTCTTCTACAGAATCAAGATCTAAATCTTCAGTGCTATTCATTAAAGCATCTAATTCTTCTTGGGTCATTTTTACACCTTTTTAATATAAAAAACTAATGTGAAATTATATTATAAAAAAATATAAACCAATATTAATTTTGTTAATTAATTATATAAATTAATATTTTTTTGTATTTGACCATAAAAAAAATATTAATTTAAACTTAATTTAATAAAAATATACTACAATCTTAAAAAATAAATTAATACCTATTAAAAAGGAGAGAAAATGGGTAAGTTTGTAAATAACATTGGTGAGTTTTTTAGTTATTGTCAAGAACATGAGGTTTTATTTGTTGATTTTAGATTTACTGATATGATAGGTACTTGGCACCATATTACTTACAATATAAAAGCAATTGATGATAAAACTTTTGAAAATGGAATTCCTTTTGATGCAAGCTCTTTACACGGTTGGCAACCTATAGAAAAATCAGATATGATTTTAAAACCTGATGTAGAAAGTGCATTTTTAGATCCATTTACAGCAGATCCTACTATCATAGTAATTTGTGATGTATATGATATTTATAAAGATCAAATGTATGAAAAATGTCCAAGAAGTATTGCCAAAAAAGCAATGCAACACTTAAGTACAAGCAATATCGCCGATACAGCTTATTTTGGTCCTGAAAATGAATTTTTTATTTTTGATAATGTAAAAATAGTTGATTCTTCTCATTGTGCAAAATATGAAGTAGATACTGAAGAAGGTGAATGGAATGATAATAAAGATTTCACAGATAGTTACAATAGCGGACATCGCCCAAGAAATAAAGGTGGGTATTTTCCTGTAAGCCCTATTGATTCTAGTGTAGATATTAGAGCTGAAATGATGCAAGTTTTAGAAAGAGTCGGTTTAAAAACTTTCGTACATCACCATGAAGTAGCACAAGGACAAGCTGAGATTGGTGTAGAATTTGGAAATTTAGTTGAAGCTGCTGATAATATACAAATTTACAAATATGTAGTAAAAATGGTAGCACATTTAAATGGAAAAACAGCAACTTTTATGCCAAAACCACTCTATGGAGATAATGGAAGTGGTATGCATGTACATATGAGTCTTTGGAAAGATGGAGTAAATTTATTCTATGATAAAGAAGGCTATGGAAAATTAAGCGAATGTGCGATTAATTACATCGGTGGAATTTTAGCTAATGCAAGAAGTGTTGCCGCATTTACCAATCCTAGCTCAAATTCCTATAAAAGAATAGTTCCAGGTTTTGAAGCACCTTGCATTTTAACTTATTCTTGTCAAAATCGCTCTGCAAGTTGTCGCGTTCCTTATGGTATTAACGAAAAAAGCGCAAGAGTAGAAATTAGATTTCCTGATAGCACTTCTAATCCTTACCTAGCTTTTACAAGCTTACTTATGGCAGGACTTGATGGTATTAAAAACAAAACCATACCGGTTGGCCCTATGGATGAAAATTTATTTGCACTAACCCTAGATGAGATTAGAGAAAAAGGTATAGAGCAATTACCTCACACTTTAAGAGGATCTTTAGAAGCACTCATTAGAAAAAATGCTTTCTTAAAACCTGTTATGAGTGATGTGTTTATTGATGATTATCAACATATGAAATTTGAAACCCAAGTATGGCCTGTAGAAGCTAGACCAACTGCATATGAGTTTAAAACTTGTTATTCTTGCTAATTTTTGATGCCTTTTTGGCATCAAAAATTTAAAACACTATCGTTTTATTTTCGTGTATAAAAATCCTATCATCAAAGACCAAATCCAAAGCCTTAGAAAAAACATTTTTTTCCACATTACGTCCTGCTTGTTGCATAGCCTGCCAAGAATATTCATGAGTAACTGGTATAACATCTTGAGTGATAATTGGTCCCTCATCTAAGTTATTATTTACAAAATGTGCTGTTGCGCCTATAATCTTCACTCCTCTTTCATAAGCTTGCTTATAAGGATTAGCTCCTATAAATGCAGGTAAAAAAGAATGGTGGATATTAATAATCTTTCCTTCAAAATGCTCCACAAAAGATGGAGACAATATTCTCATATATTTTGCTAAAACAATATAATCAAACTCATATTGTTTTAAACACTCTAGTAGTTTTTCTTCATGCTCTTGCCTACTTAAATCCTGCGCTAAAATAGTATGAAAAGGTATGTTAAATTTATCCACTAAAGGTTTTAATATCTCATAATTTGCAATAACTGCTTTAATATTTGCGTTAAATTCCCCACTAAATTGGCGAATAAGTAATTCACCCAAACAATGAGTTTCTTTGGTAGCTAAAACAATAATATCTTTTTTTCTCTTTGGTGTAATTTCAATTTGTGCATTATCAGGAAGCATGGCTTCAAGCGTTCCTTTAAAAGCTTTTATATCAAGCTCACCTTCTAAATGCGCTCTAAAGAAAAAACGATTTTCTCCAACAAATTCATCATTTTTTATAATGTTGATTCTATATTTAAAAATAACATCTGAAATTCTATAAATCAATCCTTTTTTATCACTACTTGAAATTTTTAAAATATATTCATTCATTTTTGCTCCTTTATATAGTTTTTTAATTCTTGTAATCTTCTTTTTTCAAGCTCAATTCCAAGCTCTTTCCCACTAAATCCTTCCTTTAGTAAATCATTTGCACTAATTTTACTTTTAAAAGCATGATAATATAAATTTAATTTCTTTGCTTGTGCCATACGCTCATTATCCCAAAGTCCAAGCCATTTGCAAAGTGGTATTTTTAAAGCAATTTTAGCTAAATTAAAATCATCAATTTTACCTAAAATAAATTCTTGTTCACATTTTTTTAATAGTTCTTTTTTTAATTTTGTTTTATTGAAAAATTCCTCTTTATTTATATGAAAAAAATTCAAATACAAATATAAATACAAAGCCTCATCATAAATTAATTTTTGACTATGCTCTAAAAGTTTTTCAAATTCTTCATTACAGCTTTGATAAAAAAATATTTTTTCTTCTAACTTTAAAATTTTGAAATACTCATAAGCTTTATTTAGTCTTGAAGTTTTAAAAATTTTATAAAGTTCACTATTAATACGCTCTTTAGATAAATCACTTATATCCATAGTTTGCATTAATTTTAAACTTTCTTTTGCAATTGTTAAATCAAACCTGCATGCAAAAGAAATTCCACGAAGCACTCTTAAGCTATCTTCAACAAAACTTATATCATCAATATGTCTTATAATCTTTGCTTGTAAATCTTGCAAACCATTAAAAAAATCTAAAAACTTAAAATCAAAAATATTTACCATCAATGCATTAATGGTAAAATCCCTTCTTTTAGCTCCTTCTTGTTCATCATTACAAACTTTAACCTCAAAACCTCTATGGCCTGTAGAAATTTTATTTTCATAACGCGCTAGAGCTAAATCAAATTTTTTGTATTTATATACAAAAAAACTTTTTCCTACTCCATTTGCACCAAGTTTTTGCATAAGCTCATCAAAAAGCTTAGGCTCAATATCATAAATTTCTATATCATAATCATCACTAGATAAATCTAAAAAAGAATTCCTTACACAACCACCTACCAAATAAGCTCTTTGTGTGTAAGGTTTAAGTATATTTTTAATTCTTAAAAAATCATGATCATTTTTTAAGTCTATCTTCAATCTTTGCAAGTAAAAACTCTAAAAAAGTAATTGTTATATCTAGTCTTTTTTCTATATGCTCATCTTTAGTATTTTTTAATCCTTCAAATAAAACCAAAATACGCTCTCTGATATTTTTTAAGAAAAATTCTTCATTATTTATAATACTTTCTTCTTTTTCCTCTAAAGCTTCAACCTTAATAGTCATAGCTTGCTTATCATCTTCTTTAACTTTTACTTCTAAATCATCTAATTCTTGGATCAATTCTTGTGCAACCTTACTAATTTCTTCTTTGATTTTTTTCTCTTGAGTATTAACACTTTTTTCTTGAGTAATTTCCTCTACCATAGGAGCAAATTCATCATTTTTACTTTTTTTATTATCTAACTCTGAATTAACTTCACTTATGGCCATTTTTGCTAAATCTTCTATATTCATAGTTTTATTAACCACCTTTTAAATTCATTAATTTCTTCTTCGCTTTTCATATTAACAAAAAAATCAAGCATGTCATAATTTAAATCTTCATGATTAGAGCGCAAACCACTTAAACGCCTTATAGCATCAATAGCATTTTTATTTTGCGGATCTTGCTTTAATATATTTTTATAAATCTCCAAAGCTTCATCTTTTAAACCTTGTGCTTCATAAATAGAGGCTTCTGTTACTGTATATCGCATTATCAACTCACAAAAAATAAAATGTCAAAATTCTAACAAAAAAGACTTTAATTTATTTTAATTTTTACTTAATCACAGGAGCTTTATATGCTAAAAATACAAAAATATTAAGTATTATAGCTACCGTAATAAGCATGATAAAGCCTAAAGTAAAATTTCCAAAACTATCATGGAGCATACCTATAATCCAAGGTGCTTGAGCTGCTATTAAATACCCTATGCCTTGTGACATGGCAGAAAGTTTAGCTGCTATAAAAGAAGTTGAACTTTTTATAGCAATAAACAATAATGAAATTGTAAAAACCCCACTAGATGCAAAACCTAAGAAAATAGCTGCTAACAACAATACTAATTTTACATCACAAAAAAACACCAAAATAAAACTTAAAACATATAAAAAACCCAATGTTATAATAACAAAACCCTTAGCATGAGCTCTTAGTTTTCCTAAAACAATAGGCAATAAAAACGCCACAGGCATACCTATGATTTGAGAAAGCAATAAAACATTAGAACCAAAATCAACTCCAAAACCTTTTTCACTTATCATCACACTAAGCCAAGCAAAAAGACTATAAGATAAAAAACTTTGCAGTCCCATTACAATAGTAACTTTCCAAGCTGTTAAATTCAAAAAAAGATTTATTTTATTGATGTTTTTCTTCTTAGGACGCAATAATCTTTTGTTTTTCAAATGCGGAAAATAAAAAATCAAAGCAATCAAAGCTAAAACAACCCAAAAAAACATAGCTTGAGGCACCTCAAAAATTTTAAGCAAAGGAAGCGATAAAGCCACTCCAGCAATTGAAGATAAACCTATAATTGATCCATATAAACCCATTATTTTATAAGCATTTTTTGCAAATTTTTCTTTTACAAAAGAAGGTAATAAAACATTAGCTATTGCAATGCCTGCCCCAATTAGAAAAACCCCAGAAAATAAACCTATATTACCCCCATAACTTCTAATAAACTCTCCAAAAACAATTAAACACAAAGCAAAAAACAAAGCTTTAATTTGCGAAAAATACGCCACGAAAAAAGATATAAGCCCAAAGGCTATCAAAGGTAAAGTTGTAAGCATTCCTGCTAGGGCTGAATTTATCTTATAATATTCTTGAATGTATTCTATCATAGGACCTATAGAGGTTATAGGTGCTCTTAAATTTAAAGCAAGGGTAATTACAACTAAAATATTAATCTAAAAGAATTTTTTATATGAAATTTGTGTATACATGATTATTTTTGATTTAATATATTTTCAAGGTATTTTTGTTTATCTTGCTTAATATTTTTTTGTTCTATTTGCTTTTGTTGTTTTACTACTTCATTTTCCTTAGAAAAATAAAAATGATCAATAATAAAAACAGAAGAAATGATAAAAATCAAAGGAATCAAAAAAACCATAATCAATACTTTCTAAAGACATTGCCATAGTATTCTATATTATCTTTTTTTAAATTCTCATCAAAAGCATTTGCCCCAAAATTTGCTTTTAAAATTTTTTCTCTTTCTTCGTCTAAATCCTGATAAGAAAAAACCATATTAATACTCACTACCCCATCAAGCTGTTCTAATTGTTTATATGCTTTTAACTCATCATCTAAATTTTCACTTTCTATTACTACTATAATTTTTTCATCCTGAGCTAATTCCACACTACAACAAGGTGTTTTTTGAATTTGTTCTTTGAGTTTTTCTACTTTTTCTTCTTTGGTTAAAATCAACACACTAGAAAGATTCATCTATACTCCAAAATATAATTTTATCTTCATAACCTGCACTAATAAGCTCATGCTCATTTAAAAATATAAGATATTCTAGCAAAAAATCTTTATTTTGGAATTTTTTTATCGTTTTTAAATTTTTAGTATCTATAAGTTCTATGATATTTTTTTCATTATCTCCAAAAACTGCTATTGAGCCATCTTTATTTAAAGCACAAGTATAAATCAAAAAATCTCTTTCTATGTTTTTTTCTTGATCATTTTTCACTATGCCTAATTTTCTATCAGTACTACAGCTTGCAATAATTGTGTTTTTAAAATCAAGTTGATAAATATTATCCTTGTGAATATTCTTATAACTTTTTATTTTTTGCCATTTCTTCACATCAAAAAGCATTAGCTCACCACTTTCAAAACCTGCCACTAATTGAGTTTTAGTTTCATTTAAAACCACATCACTTAAGCTTGAACTAGAAAAAGTAAAATTTTTTACAACGCTTTTTGTTTTTAGATCAAAAAGCTCTATATTAGAACCTAGCAAGGCTAATAAAATAGTATTATCATCTAAAAACAAAGCTTTTTTTGCTCCATCATTAGCTAAATCATAGCTTAAAAGTTGTTTATTTTTATAAACATATAATTTTTTACTTCCAAAATCACCTTCACTTAAAATCAAAATAGCCCCATTTAAGTAATCAATACTATAAATTCTAGGGCTAAGATTTTCTTCGTAAAAATTTTTAATCTTATCCAGCTGAGTGATTTTTTGCATTTTTTTATCTTTAAGGAAATATTGTTTTATTTCTCCATTATCAAGTCCTATAAGCAAACTATTATCAGCAAGCTTTAAAGCGTTTAAATTTGAATCAAGCTTAAGCTCATAACTCAATGCATAAATACTCATTAGTAAGATTAAAAACATTTTTTTCATAATTTTATTTTACACCTTCATTTAAAACATCTAAAAGATTAGATTTTTTCTTTGATTCTTCGCTTTTAAATTTTGCTTCAAAGCTATTTCCTACCAAAGGTTCAGCATCGCTTTGTGGCACATGACATTGTGTACAATTAAATCTTGCATCGCTTATCATATCTTTAGTAGATTTGTTTTTTCTTAAATCAAAATAATGACTACTTGGAAGTGGTGTAGCTCCAACATCTTTAGCAATAGTCTTATCATGACAACTTAAGCAAATATTATTATCCTTAGTAATTGGAAGCATATCCTCTAAAGTGTGCGGGATTAATGGCGGAGCATTTTCAAACGATCTTTCAATCAAAACAGACTCACCAGCCACTGCTTGAGAATATTTTGCATCCAATAATTCTACATTTTCACTTTCTAAACTTGTTTTTCTTAAACCTATATCTTTTGAATCAACACTTTTAACAGCAAGCCCACAAGCACTTATTAAAACAGCTGCTGCTAAGGATAAAAAGATTTTATTTTTCATTTTCTCTCCTTAAATTTATTATACTAAAACCTAAAGCATCATCACCGCAAATATCAATACATTTTCCACATCTTATACACTCACCTGATTTTACATCTTGATTTTCTTTACCTATCATCCAAAGCACTTGTTTTTCGGGGCACACTCCAAGACATTTATAACACTTAGTGCATTTTTGTAAGCTATATCTTACTTTTAACAATGAAAAATGCGAACTTAAAGCCCAAAAAGCCCCTAAAGGACAAAAATGCGAACAAGTAAACCTTGGACTAAAAAATGTATCTATACAAAAAATGATCAAAGCCATAAAAAGCCAAGAAACACCACCGAAAATAATCCCTCTTTGGATTATTCCTATATAAGAAAATTCCTCAAAAACAGGAAAAGAAAAAAGAAAAGAAAAAATCAAAACAAAAGCTAAAACATAATAACGCAAATTTTTATTTACATTAAAAACTCTTGCTTGATTAAAACCTAATTTATTTCTAATAAAATAAGCAAAATCAGTAATGATATTGACAGGACAAACCCAAGCACAAAATGCTCTTCCAGCAAAAATAGCATAAAATAAAAATACTATCAAAGCACCACTTAAAGCCATCAAATCTACTTGCAAACTTGCCAAAGCAAGTTGAATAAATGCAAAAGGATCACTTAGTGGCACCGAAGAAAATAAAACCGAAGAGCTTAAATTTCCTTTTAATATAAAATTAAATACACCAAAAGAAAAAAAAGTTAAAATAGACAATTGCATTACTCTTCTTAAAATAAGATACTTCATAGCAATTCTCCATCGTTAAGATAATCTTTAGCCTTATTTTTATTGAAATTTTTATCTGTGTTTACATCTTGCAAACGCTTTTCATCTTTTTCATCCCAACCTTTGATGTAATTATCCCCAGCTTTTCCTAAAACAAATTCTCTAGGCAAAACTTTAATGGCTGCTTTTTGTGTTATACAGGCTTTTTCACAAATCCCACATCCAACACATACTTCATGATCTACCACAGGTAGTAAAAATGCATGCTTTGCTGTTCTTTCATTGCGTTTTGTTTCAAGTTTTAATGCTTTATCCATTAGAGGACAAGCTCTATAACATGCATCACATTGAATTCCCCAATAAGCAACACAACTTGCACTATCAATTATAGCTATACCCATTTTTGTTTTATAAATTCCATCTTTTTGCTCTAAATATTTATGATCTAGAGCATTTGTAGGACAATCCCTTATACAAGGTATATCCTCACATAACCTGCAAGGATTTTCTCTTGCTACAAAAAAAGGTGTACCATTTTTAGCACTATTTTCTAAATTTGCTAACTTTAAAACATCATAAGGACAGGCTTTTACACAAAGTCCACATCGTATACATTTTGATAAAAATTCTTTTTCATCATCTGCCCCAGGAGGTCTTAAAAAATACTCCTGATTTGAGCTAAATGCTAAACTTGCCAAAAATGCACTTCCGCTTCCTATGCATAAAAGCTTAAAAGCAAAGGCTAAAAATTCTCTTCTATTTTTCATTTTTATGCTTTAGTAATTTTTACGGCGCATTTTTTGAAATCTGTTTGATTAGACAACGGACAAGTTGCATCTAGTGTAACTTTGTTTATATATACATTCTCATCAAACCAAGGCACATACACAAGGCCTTTAGAAGGTTTATTTCTACCACGAAAATCTACTCTAGCTTTTACTTTACCACGACGTGATTCTACCCATACAATATCACCTTGATTAATTTTCATAGCCTTAGCATCATCTTCATTCATATAACAAAGTGCTTCAGGTACTGCACGGAAAAGCTCAGGAACCCTCATGGTCATAGTTCCACTATGCCAATGCTCTAAAACCCTACCAGTACATAACCAGAATGGATATTCTTCGCTTGGTCTTTCAGGTGCTTTCATAAATGGTCTAAAGAAAATTTTTACTTTGTTTTTTAAACTGTATTTTTCTTTAGTTTTTGGAGCTAGTAAATCTCCTTTTGGTAATTCTTTAGCAAAATCACCATAAAACGCAAAGTCTGAATTTGGAGCAGCTTTTTTAGCATAATAGTCAAATTTAGTATTAAATCTCCATTGGGTTTCTTTACCATTTACCACAGGCCATCTTAAACCTCTTACTTTATGATAAGTATCAAAATCAGCTAAATCATGTCCATGACCTAAGCCAAATTTGCGGTATTCTTCCCATAGATATTTTTGTACAAAAAATCCATAACCTTCAAATTCTTTACCGTCACTACCTATAATTTTTCTTTCATCGCCATTAACATCACTATTGTCAAATCCTTTTGCAATAGAATCGTTTGCTTTAAAAGATTTTGCTTCTTTATTAGCAAATAATACATCATATAAAGTATCATCTTCGCTATAACCCATAGCTTTAGCTTCTTCTAAAACACTTGGTAGGGTAAGCTTATCATTTACCTTAGTTTCACCCCAAACTTCTTTTAATTTAAAGCGTTTTGCAAATTCCATGATTTGCCAAGTATCGCTCATAGCTTCACCTACAGGCAATACTTGTTGTTTCCAGTGTTGAGTTCTTCTTTCAGCATTACCATAAGCACCCCATTTTTCATAAATCATAGCACTTGGTAAAATTAAATCTGCCACCTTAGCACTAATTCCTGGGTAACAATCACTCACAACGATAAAATTATCCATTTCTCTAGCCGCTGCTATCCAGTGGTTTGCATTAGCAGTGTTTTGCCAAGGATTATTTACTTGTACCCAAGCAAATTTGATATTTCCATCTTCTAAATCTCTCATGATTTTTAAATACGGAGCACCTGGTTTAGGATTGATTGTTTTTGCAGGAACTTTCCAAATTTTTTCACTAATTTCTCTGTGTTTAGGATTTGCAACTACCATATCAGCAGGCAAACGATGCGAAAAAGTCCCTACTTCTCTTGCAGTTCCACAAGCACTTGGTTGTCCTGTTAATGAAAACGCACCACTTCCTGGCTTAGCTTGTTTACCAAGTAAAAAATGCACCATATAAGCTTGCTCATTTACCCAAGTACCTCTTGTGTGTTGATTAAAGCCCATAGTCCAAAAGCTTACAACTTTTCTATTTTTTTCTATATATAAATTTGCTAATTCTTGAAGTTTTTTCTTAAATTCTTCTATGCTTTCATCTTCATTACCCTTAGCAACTTTAGCAACATAATCAAGTGTATAAGGCTCTAAAGCTTTTTTGAAATCTTCAAATGAAATTTCCCAATGCGCATCAGGAGCATTTTGGTGTTTCATTTCAAATTTATCGCCTGCTTTTACACCCAAATAAGCCAAAGATACTGCTTCTTCTTCATCTACAATAATAGCATTTTGTTTTACTACGGTATCTTTTTCACTTGCTTTAAATTTAGGATGGTTTGGATTATTTCTCATTCCATAACCAATATCAGCATAACCTGTTGTAAAAATACAATGTTTTTCAATAAATTCTTTATCCATAGCTTCAGGATGATTATAAACAATCTCTCTAGCGATATAATTCCAAATAGCTAAATCAGTATTTGGTTTGAAAATGATTTCAGTATCTGCTATATGAGAAGTTCTATTAGAAAAAGTAGATAAATTTACGATTTTAACTTTATCCAAATTACTTAATTTTCTATCACTTACCCTTGACCATAAAATCGGATGCATTTCTGCCATATTTGCACCCCAAGTAATAATAGTATCAGTAAGCTCTATATCATCATAACAACCAGAAGGCTCATCAACCCCAAAAGTTTGCATAAAACCAACAACAGCACTAGCCATACAATGACGTGCATTTGGGTCTATATTGTTGGATCTAAAACCAGCTTTTACTAATTTTGCAGCAGCATATCCTTCTTGTATAGTATATTGACCACTTGCAAAAATTCCAATCCCCTCCACACCTTTTTCTTTGTAGGCTTTTTTGAATTGTTTTTCCATTTCATCAAAAGCTCTTTGCCAAGAAACTTGTTGAAATTTTCCTTTTTTATCAAACTCACCTTTTGCATTTACACGAAGTAAAGGTGTTACTAAGCGATCTTCTCCATACATAATTTTTGCATTAAAATAACCTTTAATACAATTTAATCCACGATTTACCGGAGCTGCTGGGTCTCCTTTTACAGCGACAATTTTACCATCTAAACTTGCAACTAAAATTCCACAGCCTGTACCACAAAATCTACAAACAGCCTTATCCCAACGCCATTTATTCTCAGTATTTGCAAGTACACTACTTGGAACACTAAGACCTGCAACACCACAAGCACTAGCAATAGCGGTATTTTTAATGAAGTCCCTTCTGTTCATTATATCCCTCGTTATTGTTTTATTTATGTATAAAAGAATACATAAATAAAATATTACTATGATTAGTTTAAATTTAAATTATAATAGAGAATATTTTACAAGTATTTATAAATAGGAGTTTTTTAGTATTTTTTAATATTTTTTGCATATTATAAAACGCTAGTTAATTCTAGCGTTTTAATTGATTTACAATTCCAAGCATATCATCGCTTGTAGTAATAGCTTTTGAGCCAGCTTCATAAGCTCTTTGCCCTGTAATAAGATCAGTCATTTCTTCTACAAGCTGAACATTACTAAGCTCTACAAAGCCATGTTTGATTACAGAAAATCCATTCTCTCCAGCTATACCTGCAATAGGCGCTCCACTTGCATCAGTTTCTACTAAAAGATTATCTCCCAAAGCATGCAAGCCCGCTGGATTAATAAAATTTACAAGCTCAATTTGACCTATTTGAGTTTCAGCTGTATTTCCTGGCTGCATAACAGAAACCGTTCCATCACTTGCTACGTTAATAGCTGTAGCATCCTCAGGTATAGTCATTTCCGGCAAAAGTCTATAACCATCTGAATTTACAATATTTCCTTCAGCATCTTTGGTAAATTGACCATTTCTAGTATAAGCTATAGTTCCATCAGGCATTTGAATTTGGAAAAAGCCATTATTACCAGCGATTGCCATATCAAGACCTGAAGTTGATGTTTGTTTTAAACTACCTTCACTAAAAATTTTACTCACAGCTGTCACTCTTGAACCAAGACCCACTTCTATACCACTTGGATGTTTTGTGGTGCTTGAGGTTGAAGTACCTGCGTATTTCATCGTTTGATACATCAAATCTGCAAATTCCGCACGTGATTTTTTATAACCTACTGTATTAACATTTGAAATATTATTTGAAGTTACATCAATTTGTGTTTGTTGTGATACCATCCCTGATGCTGCTGTGTACAATGATCTTAACATTTTATCTATCCTTAGTTTTATTTAGTACTTGCTAATTTATTAATAGCTTCTTGATTTAAATCATCCATATGAGATGTCATAACTTTTTGATACATCTCAACCATTCTATTTGCTTCGATTAATCCTACCATTTCTGTAACTGGATTAACATTTGATCCTTGAGTAAAACCTTGCTTAATGGCATTTGAATTTGGCAAATCTCTAATTTTGTTTAAATTATCGATTTTATACATATTATCGCCATCTTTTTGCAAATCTCTTAAGTCATCAACTTGCGCTACGAATAATCTTGCTATATCTTGATTAGACGCACTGATGATTCCATTTTTATCCACATTAATAAAAGAAGTGGAATTTCCTATGCGTATGCCATCGTTTTCAGGATTGTTAAAATAATCACTGCTTAAAACTCTATACCCTTGACGATTTACCAAATAACCTTCATCATCAAGCTGGAAATTTCCGTCTTGACTCAATCTTACCTCACCATTATTTGTTTTAATTAAATAAAAAGTATCCTCACGAGTAAGAGCTAAATCCAAAGGATTATGCGTCATTTTCATAGAACCTACGCTAAAATTTGTATAGACGTGATTAACTTGTGGAACCCTATCTATAGTTGTATTTACAAATCTTGCAGCATCTCTTGTATGATTTTGTATAGGTAACTCATCTTGAGTTTCTTTAAAAATCCTTTTAAAATCTGCAATAACAACATTATCTCTTTTATAGCCACTTGTATTTACATTTGCTAGGTTATTAGTTACAACATCTAAGCGATTAAACTGCGTAACCATAGCACCGGTGGCTTGATAATACCCATTTTGCATTGTTTTTCCTAACTAAAATCTTAATTTTTCACTAACAAAGCAAAAGCTGTTCCAAAATGTTTTTATTTGTTTTTAATTAATTTTTAGGCATA
Organism: Campylobacter sp. RKI_CA19_01128; assembly: GCF_025771175.1. Taxonomy (NCBI): domain Bacteria; kingdom Pseudomonadati; phylum Campylobacterota; class Epsilonproteobacteria; order Campylobacterales; family Campylobacteraceae; genus Campylobacter; species Campylobacter sp. RKI_CA19_01128. Next base: position 106,561 of record NZ_JAKMPU010000002.1, on the reverse strand, counting down.
ATATTTAGTTTTACACTCATTACTTAAATACAAGGGGTATCCATGGCTAATGAAACCAATGTTTTAGAAGAACTTTTCAAAGAAAATTCTAAAGATTATATCACATATGAAAAACTTGTCAAGTATTTTGCAAAACTTCCAAATGCAACAAGTGCAAAAAAAATCCGCGATTTAATGGATAAACATAAAGTAGAATTAATTTCTTCAGCTGAAATTGCTAAAAAAAGAAATTTAGAAGAAGCAAAAAAACTACAAGAAGAAAAACAAAAATTACAAGATACGAGTTTAGAAAATGAATTTGATTTAGCCAATGAAAACGATTTGCTTGAATGGAGTAGATCAGACTCTCCTGTTAGAATGTATTTAAGAGAAATGGGACAAATAGCTCTTTTAAACAAGGACGAGGAAGTTGAAATTTCTAAAAAAATTGAGCTAGGTGAAGATATTATTATTGATGCTTTTTGTTCTGTGCCTTATTTGATAGATTTTATACTTGATTATAAAGAACCTTTAATCAATAGAGAAAGAAGAGTAAAAGAGCTTTTTAAAAGCTTTGAAGATGATGATAAAAGTGATGATGATAAAAGTGATGATGAAATAGACTCTGAAGAAGAAAATGAAAACGAGGAAAATGAAAACTCAAGTGAAAAAAAACCTAAAAAAGCAAGTAAAAAAGAAGACGAAAGAACCTTAAAAGTTATAGAAAGTTTTAAGGCCTTAGAAAAAGCAAAAAAAGAATGGTTAAAAACCATATCTACTATTAATGCAGAAAAAAATGATGATGAATTGTTAGATAAACTCATAATTGCTTTTAAGAAAAATATATTAAAAGAAAAACTAATGGATCTAGGTCCAACTTCAAAACTTATCTCTGAAATAGTAAAATCCATGGAAACAGCTTTAAAAAGCGATGAGGAATTTGACAAAGAATTAAAACGCTTAGAATATCGCTTGCCAATGTTTTCAGAAGAATTAAAACAAAGACACCAAGATATCTTAAAAGATATTACAAAACTTAGCAAAGAAGAAATCGCTGAACGCGCACTAGAAACTACGATGGTAAGCACTTATATGGAGATTAAAAAACTCATTCAAACTAAAGAGGCTAGCCAAAATTCTTTTGATTTAGAAAAAGATCAACTAAAAGAAATTCTAGAGCAAATAAAGCGCGGTAAAAAAATCTCAGATGAAGCTAAAACCAGAATGGCAAAATCAAATTTACGCTTGGTTGTAAGCATTGCTAAAAGATATACTAACCGTGGATTACCGTTTTTAGATTTGATCCAAGAAGGCAATATAGGCTTAATGAAAGCGGTAGATAAATTTGAATATAAACGCGGTTATAAATTTTCAACCTATGCAACTTGGTGGATTAGACAAGCCATTTCAAGAGCTATTGCTGATCAAGCAAGAACGATTAGAATTCCTATTCATATGATAGAAACTATTAATCAAATCAATAAAATCATTCGTGAATATTTACAAAAAGAAGGTAAAGAGCCTGATGTAAGCATTATTGCTAAAGAAGTAGGACTTAGCGTAGATAAAGTAAAACAAGTGATTAAAATCACTAAAGAACCAATTTCTCTAGAAGCGCCTATTAGCAATGAAGATGATGGTAAATTTGGAGATTTTGTAGAAGATAGAACTTCAATTTCACCTATGGATCACATTTTAAAAGATGATTTAAAAGAACAAATTGATGAAGTTTTAGATCAGCTTAATGACAGAGAAAAAGCTGTTATTAGAATGCGTTTTGGTTTAATGGATGATGAAAGTGATAGAACCTTAGAAGAAATCGGCAAAGAACTAAATGTCACAAGAGAAAGAGTAAGACAAATAGAAAGCTCGGCCATAAAAAAACTCAAACACCCAAAAGTTGGTAGAAAACTTAAAAATTATATAGAAGGTTGGAAATAATCCTTGCTAAAAAGCAAGGATTAGCTATCCCTAAAAAGCTTCGTTGCTAAATGTGCTGCTCTACTATGATCAGTATCTTTTTTCAAGGTATTAAAAATTCTACTAATATATTCTTCTAAGATTTGTTGAGAATTATTAATTTTTTCTGCTTCATTTAAAGCAATCTTACGATATCTTCCTTCACTGTTTAACTCATAAGCTAAATCATTATCGCTTAATTGTAGTTTTAAAATTTGGGCTAATTTTGCACGCGAATGCTCATCAAAAATAGGAGTCATTAATTCCAGTCTTCTTTCTAAATTTCTTGGCATCCAATCAGCACTTGAAATAAAATAATTTGGCTCAGTGTGTTTAAAATATAAAATTCTGGCATGTTCTAAATATTTTCCAACTATACTTCTAACTTTTATATTTTCACTATACCCTTTTACTCCAGGTCTTAAACAACAAATTCCACGCACAATAAGATCTATTTTAACACCCTTATTTGAAGCCTCATATAAAGCTTTAATCACATCACCATCTACTAAAGCATTCATTTTGGCTATGATTACCCCATCTTTTCCATGACTTGCTTCTGTAGCTATCATATCTAAAATTCGTTCTTTGATTTGCTTTGGACTCATTGATAAAGTCTTTAATCGACGACTTTTGCTATATCCTGAAAGTATATGAAAAAAGGTTGTGGTATCTTGAGAGTATTCTTCTTTAGAAGTAAAATAACTCACATCAGTATAAATTTTAGCTGAACTTGCATTATAATTGCCTGTACTTAAATGATTATAAATTTTTAATTTATCCCCTTCTTTTCTAATCACTTGGGCTACTTTTGCATGCACTTTAAAACCAGTGATTCCATACACTACATGAGCCCCTGCATTTTCTAATGATTTTGCCCAGTGCAAATTATTTTCCTCATCAAAGCGTGCTTTTAATTCCACCATTACTGTAACTTGCTTGCCATCACTGGCTGCATCAATTAAAGCTTGGACTATGTTTGAATTTTTTTCTACCCTATAGAGAGTCATTCTTATAGAAACAACCTTAGGATCTTTACTTGCTTCTTTGATAAATTGATACACAGGCTCAAAACTTTCATAAGGCTGTATAGCCAATATATCTTGTTTGTCAATTGCACTAAAAATAGATACATTATCTCCAAAAGGTGGTAAAATCTTTGGTGTATACACAGGGTTTAATAAATGTGTAAATTCTTTATTAGAAATGATTTGCCACAGTGATGGTAAATTTAAAAGTATGCTGTATTCATAAATGTCTTTATGAAAAATATTCATATGAGAACTTAAAAATTCAATCAACTGCTCATCTGCGCCTTTTTCTATTTGCAAGCGTATAAAAGCACCTTTTCTACGAAGCTTTAAACCCTGCTCCAAAATCAACATAAAATCATCAGCTTCTTCTTCTTCTATCTCCATATCTGCATTTCTAGTTACCCTAAAAGCAGCAGATGATAAAAGCTTATAACCAGGAAAAATATGTTCAGTATGATGGCGTACTATACTTTCTATAGGCACATAAATATTCGAACTTACTTGATAAAATCTTGGTAAAACCCTAGGTATACGTATCATACCAAATTTTAAAAGTTCAGGATGCATAGGATCACAAAGCTTTACCGCCAAAGAAAATGAAAGATTATTTAAATGCGGAAAAGGATGGGTTGCATCAACCGCAATAGGCACTATTACAGGAAAAATATTAGAGAAAAAATGCTCATTACATTGTTGTTTTAAATCCTCATCAAGTTCTTCATATAAACGAATAAACAAATTTTCTTTTTCTAAATCTTGAGTTATTTTAGTAAAATACTGCTCTACTACATATTTTTCTTCATGTAAATAATTTCTAATGGCTTTAAGCTGTGCAAGTGGTGTCATTTCATCATTACTTGCTGTGCTTATTCCTGCTACAAAGAGCTGTTTTAATCCTGCCACTCTTATCATATAAAACTCATCTAAATTTGTACAATATATAGCTATAAATTTAAGTTTTTCAAGCAAAGGAAGATCTTTAGAACATTGATCTAAAACACGGGAGTTAAATGCAAGCCAAGAAAGTTCTCTATTAATATACATTGATGGTTGAATTTGCATAATACACCTGCCTTATTTTCTAGTATGTAATATTTTAGTATTTCTTTTATTAAATTTTATTTTATTTTTATAATAGTAAATAAATTTATATAAAAAAATAATACTTTTTTTATCTTATTAAAAAAATTATAAATAAATAATAAATTTATATTTACTTTTTAAGATTTTATAGATAATATAATTATACTTAAGTTCTTGCAACTTAAACTTCATTCAAAGGAGAGACTTTGAAAAAAGCAAACTCAAAACTTTTTGCTGTTTTCCTCTTCTTGCTTGTAATTTTAGCAGGAGTTGGAATGTATACTTTCCATAATGCTAAAGGCACTTCTTATTTTAGCGATGCTAGTGAAAGCTGTAATAATTGTCATATTATGAACGAAGTTTATAATGATTATTTAAAAGCTTCACACTCTAAAGAAGTTGATGGTAAACCAAGAGCAACCTGTAATGATTGTCATTTACCACATAGCTTTTTTGAAAAATGGATTGCTAAAGCTCAAAGTGGTTTAGGACATGCTTATGCATTTACTTTTAAACTTGATTCTTTACCTACACATTTAAGTGCAAATACAAAAAGTAAAGAAATAGTCCAAAATAACTGCATAGAATGTCATAAAGAAATTGCGAGCAACACTATCAACCCTACTCTAGATCCACATAAAGATAATTCCTTAAGTTGTGTATCTTGTCACCAAGGTGTTGGCCATAAGAGAGGATTTTAAATGAAAGGAGTAATTAATGAATAATAAAGGCATTTTATATAGTGCTATAAGTGCTACTATAGTAGCTATTGCGGGCGTATTGTGGTTAAATCAAGATATCACAGCTAAAACAAATGATTCAGTAGGTGGAATCATTTCTCAAGAAATTGTAAAACTTGGCGATGAAAACCCTACTTTTGATTATTGGGGAAAGAATTTTCCTGATTATTTAGATATGCATACAGCAGTGGAAAAACAAGCACCTAATGCAACAGAATTTGGTGGAAATTTAGCTTATTCAAAACTAATCCGCTATCCACAACTTACTATTCTTTGGGCGGGTTATCCATTTAGCATTGATGCTAATGAAGAAAGAGGACACTTTTGGGTTCAAGTAGATCAAATGGATACAGCTAGAAATAACAAAGATTTCTTAAATGCACATGGCTTTGCAGGATTTGGTGGTCAACCAACAGCTTGTATGAATTGCCATAGCGGATGGACTCCTTGGCTTTTAAACAACACTGCAAAAGGTGATTGGGTGGCATTTAACTCTGCAAAATATTGGACTATGATTAAAACAGTTCCTGCGGTAAATGGAGCTAAAGAAAACTCGCCTGAGCACAGTGGACCTCATGGTGGAAAAAGAATGGGTGTAACATGTGCAGATTGTCACAACCCAACAGATATGAGTTTAAGACTTACAAGACCAGCTTTAATTAATGCATTAATTTCAAGAGGCTATGAGGCAGATGAAAAACAAGGCATTAAAGCTTCAAGAAGCGAGATGAGAACTTTAGTATGCTCTCAATGTCATGTTGAATATTATTTCAAACCAACAGGTACTAAAGTAAAAACTATCGGTGAAAGTATTGCTAATGATAGTTCTAAAAAATGGTGGAATGGTACACAAAAAACTTATGATGAGTTTGATTCTTGGAGAGATGGAAATAAACCAATTGAAATTGAGGTTGATGGTATAGAGTTAACCTATCCATGGAGTGAGTGGAAAAAAGGTGAGCCATTTAGAATAGAAATGTTTGATGATTATTATGAAAAAAATAGAAAAAATTTCCCAAGTGATTGGGTTCATAAAATCACTAAAGCACCTATGTTGAAAATTCAACACCCAGAAAGCGAGCTTTATAGTGGTGGAGTACATGCTGCAAATGGTGTAAGTTGCGCAGATTGTCACATGCCTTATATTAGAAAAGGTGCAAAAAAAGTTACCAACCATAACATCACCTCGCCTTTAGTTGATATTAATTCAGCTTGTAAAACTTGCCATACTCAAAGCGAAAGCTATCTAGCTAAACAAGTAAAAGATATTCAAAATTCAGTAGCTCATGATTTAAGAACAGCTGAATATTCTTTAGTAAGCTTGATTAAAGACGTAGAAACTATTCGTGCAGAGCTTGGAAAAATGCCTAAATTCCAAACTAATGGCAAAGCAGATGATGCTAAAATTTCAGCTGAATTAAAAGAAGTATTAGAACTGCATAGAAAATCTCAAGTAAGAGCAGACTTTGTAGGTGCTGAAAACTCAACAGGATTCCATAATCCTAGAGAAGCTTCAAGAATGCTTTTACAATCAGTTGATATGTCAAGACAAGGACAAACTAAATTAGTAGAAATTGCGGCCAAAAATGGTATTAAAGATTTCAAAACTTCAAATTTAGGTTTTGAAGATATTCAAAAATTAAATCCAGGTGAAATTCACTATAAAGTAGATCTAAATGGCAACAAAGCAGGAGATCGCTACTATAAACACCAAGAAGTAAATGGTAATCCACCAGCAAAACTTCTTGAAGATGATAAAAATCTAAAACCTTATAATTATAAAGTAATAGATTAATCAAACTAAACCCTCATAATCGAGGGTTTATTCTTTTATCAAACTTACATCCTCACCTTTTAAAATTTTATTCATAGTGTTCATAGCACACATTTTTCCACACATTGAACAAGAATTAAGTTCCTCAGGCTTTCTTTCATTAAACATTTTCTTAGCCTTTTCTCCATCAATTGCCAATTTAAACATTTTTTCCCAATCAATATCTTGTCTAGCTTTACTCATTTCATCATCTATTTTTCTTTCTTTAGGAAGTTTGGCTATATCTCCTGCATGAGCTGCTATTTTAGTCGCTACTATACCATCTCTTACATCTTCTAAATTTGGAAGTCTTAAATGCTCAGCAGGGGTTACATAGCAAAGTATATCAGCACCAGCTGCTGCTGCAACTGCTCCACCGATCGCTCCACTTATATGATCATATCCTGCGCCTATATCAGTAACCAAAGGCCCTAAGACATAAAAAGGCGCGCCGTTGCAAATTCTTTTTTCAAGTTGCATATTAGCTTCTATTTCATTAATAGCCATATGGCCAGGTCCTTCTATCATCACTTGTACATCTTGAGCCCATGCTCTTTTAGTTAATAACGAAAGTTCAATAAGTTCAGCAATTTGAGCTCCATCGCTTGCATCATGAGTACAACCGGGTCTTAGCGCATCACCCAAAGAAAGTGTCACATCAAATTCCTTACATATAGCGAGTAAATCATCATAATATTCATAGAATGGATTTTCAGCATCATTCATTTGCATCCAAGCATAAAGAACTGAACCTCCTCTTGAAACTATATTAGTAATCCTATCACACTCTTTAAAAACCCTAGCAGCACGAGAATTTATCCCTGCATGAATTGTCATAAAATCCACTCCACTTTTAGCGTGATGATATACTACATCTAAAAAATCTTTTGCCTTAATATCTTTTAAATCTTTTTCTAAAAATCCAACCGCATCATAAACAGGCACAGTGCCTATCATAGCTTTTGAAGTAGCAATTAACTCATCTCTAAAACGACTAGTTTTACCATAATTACTAAGATCCATAATAGCTTCTATATTAAATTTATGAGCCAATTCTACTTTTTTCACTTCTTCACTATAATCTACACAATCATTTGAAACACCTAAATTTACATTTACCTTTGTTTTAAGTCCATAGCCAATACCATTTGGGTCTAGTGCTTTATGGTTGATATTTGCAGGAATGATAATTTTTCCACATGCTATATTTTCAAGCAAAAAATCTTCACTTACTTGCTCTTTTTGTGCAACAATTTGCATTTGTTTTGTAAAAATTCCTTCTTTTGCATAAGACATTTGAGTTTTCATTTAAATTTATCCTTAAAATAAAATTTGGATAAATGAAGGGTATGTGAGTAGTTGATAAATTATCCCAACGCTAGCATTACCTAGTTCTGGTGCGGTCTAAGCTTTTAGCTTACTCTCAGCCTGTATCACAAGCTCCCGTCATTTATGCAAAGTAAGTATAACAATAAATACAAAACAAAGTTTATTTTTTTATTTGATTTTTAGCTTGCTTGCTAAAATGTAACAATTCTTCAGTAGTTTTAATGTAAAAAGGAATTTTTTTAAGACAGTATTTTAAAATTTCACTTGCAGCCAAAGCATCACTTAAGGCTCTATGATGCTTACTTTCAATGCACAAAAACTCTTTTAGCGCATCAAGACCGTATTTTGGACTTTCAATACACTTTTTAGCTAAATCAATAGTGCATAATCTTCTATTTAAAAGTACCCCAAAATCATTTTCATACATAGCTTTAGATATAAAATGATAATCAAAACGCACATTGTGTGCTACAAAAATACTATCTTTTAAAAACAATTTAAAATCATTTAACACAGTTTTTAAAGAAGGTGCATTTTCTACCATATCCAAACTAATCCCAGTTAATTCTGTAATATTTTCAGGTATGCTTTCTACTTTTATAAAACTCTCAAATCTATCAATTTCTTTATAATTTTGAATTTTAACCGCACCTATTTCTAAAATTTGACCACTTTTTATCCCACCAGTGCTTTCAATATCTACTACACAAAAAATCTCATCTTTTATTTTTGTATTTTTACTTTTTAAGCACAAGCAATTTTGCGCATTAAGCTCCACTCCTAGTCCTAAAAGCTCAAAAATATATAAATCAAAGTCATAATGATTTAATTCTTCTATTTTTGCAAGTTCTTTTAAAACCCAAGGAAAAGGTTTGTTTTCTTTACTTAGCTTGATGATTAAATCATCGATTTGTTGTTGACTCAAAATTCAAGCTTTAAAGAATTAATTGCTGTTTTTTTATCTTGTGAGGAAAAGATATAACTACCTGCGACTAAAATATCAGCTCCTGCTTCATCTAAATCAGGCGCATTTAAACCATTTACCCCACCATCTACTTCTATAAAAACTTTAAGATTTTTCCTATCTATCATTTCTCTTAACTGTCTAATTTTATCATACACTAAAGGTAAAAAATTTTGCCCGCCAAAGCCTGGATTAACACTCATTAAAAGCACCATATCTACAAATTCTAAAATATGCTCTATATTTGAAACTGGAGCATGTGGATTTAAAACAATAGCAGGATGAATACTATTTTTTCTTATATACTCACACACCCTAATAGGATGATTTTCAGCTTCCAAATGAAAACTAATAAATTTTGGTTTTACTGGAATAAATAAATCTACAAAACTACTAACATTATGCACCATTAAATGCACATCTAAAGGCACTGGAGTAATTTTTGAAATATTTTCAATCACACAAGGACCAAAAGTAAGATTTGGTACAAAATGCCCATCCATCACATCAATGTGCAACAAATCAGCCCCTGCTTCACACACATCTTTAATCTCATTTTCCAAATTTAAAAAATTTGCAGACAATAAACTTGGCGCTACATACATTTTATATCTCCAATAAAAGTAAAAAATAATTTTATCATACTTATTATCAAATTTTCTTTATGTATTTTTGATAATATTTGATTTTTTTAAGCTTGTTTTAGATACAATGCTAAAAATTATTTTTATTTCATAAGGAAAATTTATGTCAAGAATTTGCCAAATTACAGGAAAAGGACCTATGGTAGGTAACAATGTTAGCCATGCTAACAATAAAACAAAAAGACGCTTTTTGCCAAATTTAAGAACAGTTCGTATTACTTTAGAAGATGGAACCACTAGAAAAGTTAGAGTTGCTGCTTCGACTTTAAGAACACTTAAAAAGCAAAGTAGTAAATAATCCTTAATGTAAATGAGGAATTACTATGTCTTTTTTAAAAAAGCTACAAAAATTCCTCAATTGGTCTCCCTCTCCAAAACCTTCAATTAATCTCAATGATGAGCTTTATGAGCAACTTAAATTTTTAAGAATTCCTCTTATTGCTGTTGTTGTTATGACATTAATTGGGGCTTTTGGTTATATGCTCACAAGTAATTACAACCTTAACGATGCTATTTATCAAGCCGGTATGACTTTTACCACTTTGGGTTATACTGAAGTTAATCCCATACCAACAGCGGGTAGAATTTTTACTGTTGTATATGTACTATTAACTTTTACAATATTTACTTTTTGTATGGGTTTAGTAATAGAAATAGTAAAAAAAGGTGTTTTGTCTAAAATCATCAAGGAAAGAAGAATGCTGCATAAAGTTGCAAGATTAAAAAATCATTTTGTAATATGTTACCATAATGATTTTACCATAGAATTAGCACAGCAATTTAGAGAAAATCATATTCCTTTTGTTGTGGTTGATGAAGTTGAAAATTTCAGCGAGATTGCCGAAAAATATAATTATCCTTATTATATAGAAAGCGCACCTCATACTAATACAGCCTTTTTAAAAACCAATCTTTCTAGCGCAAAAGGCGTAATAACCCTTAGTAATAACATAGCAGATAATATTGCTATCATTGCCTCAGTAAGATTATTTGAAAAAGAACTACAAAGAATTAATCCTTATTTTATACTAGCTAGTTCAAGCAACGAAGATGAAACAGAAAAACTTAAAAAACTTGGAGCAAATTCTATTGTTTCTGCTACAAAATTAGTCGCGCAAAGACTTAGCGCGATGTCAGCAAGACCAGATATGGAAAATTTATTGGAAAATTATCTTTATAAAAAAAATAGCCCTATTGATTTAGAAGAGGTTAAAATTCCTGATGAATCGTGGGTGAGATTTAAAAGATTAAAAGAAATTCATTTAAGAGATATGGCAAACGTAAGTATAGTAGGAATTTTAGAAAATAAAAAATTCACACCTATGCCAAGAGGTGATACTTTAATAGGTACTGGAGCAAAATTATTAATCGTAGGTACGGCAGATAGCATAAAAATAGCCAAAAAGATTATAAAAAACAAGCAAAAACCCGATGAGTTAAAATATATTTAACTTATTTTAAGCTATAATCAAATATTAATTTTAAAAAGGAGGCTTATATGCTACATGAATTTAGAGATTTAATTACCGAGCTAAAAGGTAAAGATATGCACTTTGATAAATTGTTTGAAGAGCACAATGAACTTGATCACAAAATCAAAGACGCAGAAGAAGGTAGAATTCATCTAGATAGCTTGGAAATTGCAAATCTTAAAAAAGAAAAACTAAGATTAAAAGATGAGCTAAACACTTATTTATCAAATTATAAAAAATAATTTCTTTCTAATTTTAACTTTCAAGGAAAAACTATGTTTGGAAAAAAAAGTCAATCAAAACAAGACTTTGAAGATTTACAAAATAAAATCAAAGAACTAGAAGAAGAAAACAAAAAACTTCTTTTAGAAAAACAAGAATTAATCGAAAAATACGAAAAGCAACTTCAAGAAGATTGTGGGAAAACTGCACTTGAAACTCGTCTTTTGGAGATGTTATTAACTGGAGTGTTAAAAGGCATTTCAAATGTACAAGGCGATATGCAAGAAAATGTAAATAAAGCTGAAATGATTTCCCAGTATTCTGACTCATCATTAAAAGATATGCAAGAATTAAATGCAATTACGCATTCAATTATATCTTCACTTCAAAGCATTATTGAATCAGCTAACCGTTCAAGAGATACAGCGGGTAATTTACACCGTAGCGTTGATGAAATCACTAATGTTATTAACTTAATCAAAGATGTATCTGATCAAACTAATCTTTTAGCACTAAATGCCGCAATTGAAGCTGCTAGAGCAGGAGAACACGGCAGAGGCTTTGCTGTTGTTGCTGATGAAGTTAGAAAACTTGCTGAAAAAACACAAAAAGCAACCTCTGAAGTAGAATTAAATATTAATCTATTAAAACAAAATGCAGATGAAATGTATGGACAAAGTGAACAAGTAGAAAAAGTATCATTAGAATCAAATGAACATATTATAAAATTCTCTAGTAATTTTGCTCAATTAATCTCTAATGCAAATTCAACTAGCTCACACGCTAAACGTATTGCTTCTGAAATTTTTGTTTCCTTAGCAAAATTAGATCATGTTGCTTTTAAATTAAATGGTTATAATGAAATCATTCATGCTTCAGGTAAAACACTTTCTGATCATTTAAGTTGTAGACTTGCAAAATGGATTGCAGGTGTGGGCAAAGAAAGATTTTCTAGTGGAAGAGCTTTTGGTAAGTTAAATTTACCACACCAAAAGGTGCATGAAAATATCAACCAAGCTGTTGCCTTGGCACATAATGAAAATACAGGCAATGAATTAGTTCAAAATCAAATTCTAGATAAATGCTCAAATGCTGAAAAAGCCTCTGAAGATTTATTTGTAATCTTTAAAGAAATGCTTGATGAAAAAGACCCAAACATTGAAAATAAAGAAGAAAAATAAAAGGTAAGATTAATTCTTACCTTTAAACCACAAATACGCATATTCAAGTAAAGGGGTTTTGATAGGATTTTCTTTAGAAAATTTTTCAAAGTCTTTTCTTTTTATCCATACTGCTTGAATATCCTCTCCATCAATTCCACCACCATGACCAGTTTTATCATCTTCGGTAATTTCAGCATAAAATAAAAACTGTCTACTTACACCTGAACCAAAACCTGTATAAAACTCTCCTATTTTTTCTACAACCCTAGGAGCATAACCTAGCTCTTCAATACATTCTTCTTTAGCTATTTCGTCTAAACTCAAATTTTTATCAACAAGTCCTGAACAAAGCTCTATGCTAAATCCCATCTCATCTAATTTTAAGTTATTACGTTTTTGATAATCCCATAAAGGAATTCTAAATTGTTTTACAAAGACAAAAGAATCTTTTTGAGTATGATACAAAAAAACAGAAACACTATCCAATGCTTCTATAAAATCCCAAGTATATTTTTTATTATCTTTGCCTATATAAGTATATCTTTTAGGTTTAATGTATTTTGAGTTGGAAAATCGCTCTTCTTGTAAGTTTTTCATGTAAAATCCTTATAATTTTACATCTATTATAACAAAAATAAAAATCAGTGCAGAAAAATAAAAAAAGAGTGAGTTGCTTTATATAAAAAGCAACTCAAAAGCAACAAAAAGATGGTATTACATCATACCACCCATGCCTCCCATACCGCCCATGCCACTCATATCAGGCATAGCAGGTTTATCCTCTTTGATTTCACTAATTGTAGCTTCAGTTGTTAAAAGCATACTAGCTACTGAAACTGCATTAAGCAAAGCCACTCTTTCTACTTTAACAGGATCAATAATACCGCTTTCAAGCATATTTACATATTCACCTTTTGCAGCATCAAAACCGGTATTTTCTTCTTTACTATTTTCTACTGTATTTACAACCACACCAGCATCAAATCCAGCATTTTCAGCAATTTGTCTTAAAGGTGCTCTTAAAGCTCTTTCTACAATAGCAGCACCAATAGCCTCATCACCTTGCAAATTCAAGCTGATTTTTGATTTTGCTTTGATTAATGCAGCACCACCGCCTATTACTATACCTTCTTCAACAGCAGCTTTTGTAGCACTTAATGCATCATCAACTCTATCTTTTTTCTCTTTCATTTCAGTTTCAGTAGCAGCACCAACTTTAATCACCGCTACACCACCGCTTAACTTAGCTAGTCTTTCTTGTAGTTTTTCTCTATCATAATCTGAGCTTGTTTCAGCAATTTGAGCTTTAATTTGGTTGATTCTTGCATCAATATTTGCTTTCTCACCTGCTCCATTTACAATAGTTGTATTATCTTTGTCAATAATCACGCTTGAAGCCTGACCTAAATCTTGGATACTAGCACTTTCTAAAGTTCTTCCAAGCTCTTCAGAAATCACTTCACCACCTGTTAAAATAGCAATATCTTCAAGCATAGCTTTTCTTCTATCGCCAAATCCAGGAGCTTTAACTGCTGAAATATTTAAAACACCTCTTAATTTATTTACAACTAAAGTTGCTAAAGCTTCACCTTCAATATCTTCAGCTATAATTAAAAGTGGTTTTCCTGTTTTTTGAATTTGCTCTAAAATTGGTAATAAATCTTTTAAATTAGCAATTTTTTTATCAAATAACAAAATAAATGGATTTTGCAATTCAGCTGTCATTTTTTCAGTATTTGTAATGAAATATGGGCTTAAATAACCTCTATCAAATTGCATACCTTCAACCACATTTAATTCATCATTAATTGATTTTGCTTCTTCAACAGTAATAACACCATCTTTTCCAACTTTTTCCATAGCATCAGCGATTAAATTTCCGATTTTCTCATCTGAATTTGCAGAAATTGTTGCAACTTGAGCGATTTCTTTTTTATCTTTAACTTCACGAGAAAGTTTTTTAAGTTCAGCTACTATAGCTTCACAAGCTTTATCCATACCTCTTTTAACTTCGATAGGATTAGCACCTGCTGTGATGTTTCTTAAACCTTCTTTAAAAATAGCATGTGCTAAAACTGTTGCTGTTGTTGTTCCATCGCCTGCTTGATCAGCTGTTTTGCTAGCTACTTCTCTAACTAAAGAAGCACCCATATTTTCTAAAGAATCTTTTAATTCTACTTCTTTAGCCACACTTACACCATCTTTTGTGATAGTTGGAGCGCCAAAACTTTTTTGGATTAATACATTACGACCACGTGGTCCCATAGTAACTTTTACTGCATCATTAAGTTTTTTAACACCTTCATAAAGTTTATTTCTTGCTTCGTCTGAAAAAAATATTTCTTTTGCCATTTTTTATCCTTTTTATTTAATAATCCCTAAAACATCATCAATATTAAGAACCAAATACTCTTCATTGTCAAGTTTAATTTCAGTTCCGCCGTATTTTGCAAACATTACTTTATCATTTACTTTAACATCTTCTATTTCTTTGCTTACTGCAACAACTTCACCATTTAATGGTTTTTCTTTAGCATTATCTGGTATAATAATCCCAGAAGCAGTAGTTTTCATTTCTTCTAAGCGTTTTACCAAAATACGCTTTCCTAGAGGTTGAAAATTCATTTTGTATCCTTTCTAAAATGTGCCATTTTTAGCACTCTTTGTTTTTGAGTGATAGAATTATACATTAAAGAAAGTTAATTGTCAATAAATTAAGTAAAATATATCATATAAGTTTAGTCTATTACGCTAAATTTTTATGATATATCATTATAAAGGTTTCTCATGAAAAAAATTCTTTACATCCTTTTAGGTGTAGTATGTGTGGCATTACTAGCTATATATACATTATTATTTACAAGCACAGGCAATGCTTTTTTAAAGCCAAGAATCGAAACGATTATTGCTCAAAAAAGTGGTATGAATGTTAAATTTGAAAATTTCAAAATTAGTTTTTCGCAACTTGACATTAAAGCAAATATTGATGATAAATTTTTTGCTAACATAGAAGGTGGTATATCGCCTTTAAGACTAGGATTTGATTTAAACTATCTTTTAGGACTTAAACAAAACTATATTCAAAATCTTGGCTTAAAAAGCGATAAAGATTTTACATTTAAAGGTAGTGCTGTAGGTAAAAGTAGTGATTTTTCAGTAAAAGGTAATGGATTTTTATTTGATTCTAATCTTAGCTTAGATGCAAAAATTGTTGATTTCTCTCCTATAAATCTTGAATTTATTGGAAAAAATATAGATTTGGCTCAAATTTTAGATTTTGCTAATCTACCAAGATATGCTCAAGGAAAAATTAGTATTATCAGTGATATACAAACTAAAGATTTAAAACCAAATGGCAATGCTTTGATTAATTTTTACACAAGTTCTATCAACAATACTCTCATTGAAAAAGATTTCAATCTAAGCCTACCAAAACAAAGCTATATAAAAGGTGAAATAAGATCTTTAATCCAAAACAATGAAGTTATATCTAAAAGTGAAATTTTAAGCAACTTCTTCAAACTTTATACACAAAAAAGTATTTATGATATAGCAAAACAAAGCTTAGCTAGTGATTTTGACATCAAAATAGATGATTTTAATCAATTTTCATCTTTAGCTAAAATGAAACTCCAAGGCAAAAGTCAAATTCAAGGTAATTTACTTTTTGCAAGCAATCAATTACAAAAATTAGATGCTAACTTGCTGGGATTTGGTGGTAGCTTAAAAACTATTTTAGAAAATAATAATCTTAATATCAATACAACTAATATTGAAGTAGCAGAGCTTTTAAAGACTATCTCTATGCCTGCTTTTATTAATTCTAAATTAATTTTAGATTTAAAAGCGCAAGGACTTGATTTTAAAAATTTCAATCTAAATACTAGGTTAAACAATGCAAATATAAATGTTGTAGAATTTAAAAAACTAAGCAATATTGATTTTCCAAAAACAACTTTTAATCTACAAGCTAAAGCAAATGCGAAAAATTCTTTGATTGATTATGAAGCTTTGCTTGATTCAAACATAGCAAAAATACCTCAGCTAAAAGGCTCTTATAATCTTACAAACAAAGATTTAAAAGCACAAATTAGTGCTTTTGTAGATAATCTTAACAAATTAAAACCTTTAACCAAACAAGATCTCAATGGACCTTTAAATTTAGATGCCAAAGTTGATCTTAAGGCAAATCAAATTCAAAATCTTGATGCAAATATTAAAATCATGCAAGGACTTATCAATGCAAAATCTAATGGAAAAAGTTTACAAGCAAAGATTGATAATATAAAATTAGAACAACTTTTCCCTTTAATTGGACAAAAAGTTTTAGCATTTGGCGATGTAAATGCTGATATTGATTTAAAAACACTTGATTTTAACAATATTAATGGTGATTTTAAAGCCACTATCAATTCTTCTTTTAATGAAGTAGAATTATCCAAGCTTTTGGATAAAAAATTTCCAAAGAATACTTCAGCAAAAATCAATCTTGATGGAAAAATTTCTAAATCAATCATTAATTTTAACGCTAAAGCTCTAAGTTCATTTGCAAATATTAACTCATTAAAAGGAAATTTTGATCTTAATCAAATGGCTCTAGCAAGTACTTATAATATTTCATTGCAAGATTTTTCTAAACTAGGATTTTTAGTCGATAGAAACTTAAAAGGCAAGGCTGATTTTGAAGGAAAATTTGATTTTAAAAACGCTTTAATTGATGCAAGCGTTAATAGTAAAAATATATTTGACGGCTCATTAAATGCAACTTTAAAAAATAATATTTTTAACGCTAAAATGCAAAATACTGATCTTTCAAATTTAGCTCAAAGTTTAGATTTGCCTGATTATTACCAAGCAAAATCAAATTTAAGTATTGACTACAATCTTTTAAAAGAAAGCGGTGTGGTGCTAATGAACTTAGCCGATGGACAACTTAAGAAAAACCTCATCACAAGTGCTTTAATGCTACTTTTACAAAAAGATATCACTCAAGATGTATATCGCAACGGTGAAGCTAAAATAAATATCAATAAAAATCTTATAGATTTAAATTTAAACCTAGTGGCTGATAGAAGTAATATAAACATCAGCAAAGGCAAAGTTGATACAAAAAGCACTAAATTAAACATTCCTTTTAATATCGTTATTGATAGAGCAAATTTCAAAGGAATTATAAAAGGAACAACACAAGATCCTAAAGTAAGTCTTGATACAAAAAGTGTTGTAAATTCTATTGTTAATACAATAGGTGGAAATGCTAGTGATGGTGCTAAAAACACAGGTAAAAAAGTAGATCAGGCAATAGATAAAATCTTTAACAAACTCTTCTAATACATCTAGCCTTAAAAAGGCTAGATTTTTTAAAATAAACCAAATTTACCATCTTTTTTCTTATACAGTACCCTCATTTTTGCATCTATGTCATTAAAAACTAAAAATATATCCTTACTTGCTTTTAGCTTTTCTAATGCTTCTTCAATTTCTAAAGGTTTGTATAGCTCAAGTTCTGTTGGAACTATCTCATCTTCCTCAATCACACTTGGCAATACTAAATTTTCTTTTATCTCATCTTGATGCTTATGAGTAATATTTTTATCATGTAATCTTCTTAAAACCTTAGAAATTCTATCAATAGCTAAATCTATAGCAGCATATAAGTCTTTATCTTTTTGCTTTACAACCACTGTGTTAATACCAGCTAGGTTAATGCTAAATTCAGCCCAAAATCCTTTCTTTCCATGCCTTTCATCAGCACTTATAACACAACGCGCAGAAATCACATCTAAGCCATATTTACTTAAAGCATCAAAGCTTTTTTCCACATACTCTTTTATAGACTCAGTTAGCTCAAATTGCTTTCCAACTATACTTGTATTCATTACTTCTCCTTTTTATGAAGTCAAATACATTATAGCACTTTAATCGTAAAAAATTAACTTTTTAAATAAAAAATAAATTTAAAATTTTAAAGGATCTAAAATAAGTGCGCCATCTGCTGAAAGTTTTTTACCTTGAAAGTGTGTTTTACAAAAAGAAACAATTAAAGCATGAAAAATTTGATAAAGCTCGTATAATTCACATTCTTTTTTTAGTAAAACACATAATTCTTGTTGATTTTTAGCTATGTCTTTTTTTAAAAAATCTGCCAACTCATCATAACTTTGGCACTCATAGCCTAAATAACTAGCTATTTTTGCACTATAAGCATCAACTACTAAAACTTCTTTTTTACATATATAATTTAAAATTCCATCTGCACTTTCTTGACCCAAGCCTTTAATATCTAAAAGCCATTCTCTATCTACTTCTTCTTTAAAAAGTTCAAAAGAATTAAAATCTTGGAAATATTTTTGAGTGAAATTTTTAATATATTTTGCCTTGGTATTATAAAATCCACTTGGCTTTATTAAAAGTGCTAAATCTTGAGTGTTTAATTTTGATAAATCTTCTATATTAGTAATATTTGCTTGTTTTAAATTTATCAAAGCTTTTAACACATTTTTCCAGTTTGTATTTTGAGTTAAAACCACAGAAATTAAAATTTCAAACTCGCTTAAAGTATTATTTTCTAGCCACTCAAAATCGTTATAGTTGATATTTGCATTAACTAAAGCTTTAAAAATTTCATATCCGCTCATGCTTTTTCACTCTTTCTTAAATGCATCAAAATAGCCTCGATCACATCATCATCGTCTTTACTTTTTGCCTTAATGACTTCCTTACTCTCATCATCTTTTACAAAACAAATATTTTGCTCATAATTACTCACTAGTTTATAATGCTTGCTAGCTAAAATTTTTATGATGATTAAATCCAAAAACTGCTTAGTAAAAATATCAGGCTTACCAAAACGATCATTCATCTCACTTTCTATTTCATAGACTTCATTAACACTCATACATTTACTAAGTCTTCTATAAAGCTCTAATCTCAAACGATCTTCACCAATATACTCACTATTTAAAAAGGCATTGATATTAAGCTTTAGATCTATTTTTTTCTCTTTGACCTCTTCTTTCTTACTTAGCTTATTAATCTCATCTTCTAACATCTTAAGATATAAACTATAACCAATTTGCTCTATATGCCCACTTTGATCCACGCCTAATAAATTTCCACCACCACGAATTTCTAAATCATGATAAGCAAGTACGCTTCCTGAGCCTAAATAAGAATTACTCTCCAAACTCGTAAGTCTTTTTAAAGAATCTTTTGTGATTTTTTCCTTATCTTCAATCAAAAAATAACAATATCCTTGCTTAGCACTACGCCCTACTCTTCCTCTAAGTTGGTGCAAATCAGCCATACCAAAGCGATCTGAATTTTCTACTATGATAGTGTTTGCATTTGCCAAATCAATACCACTTTCAACTATAGAAGTACAAAGCAATAAATCATATTCTTTATTTTCGAATTTAATCATTTCTTCTTCAGTAATTTTTGCATCAATTTTAGAATGCAAGATTAAAATTTTTAAATTTGGAAACAAATCTAAAAGATATTTTTTACACCCATCAATACTTGCTATATGATTGTGTATATAAAAAATCTGTCCTGCTCTTCTTAATTCTCTTGAAATAGCTTCTTTAATCAAAGCGTCATGACTTTCTCTAACAAAGGTACGCACATCCAAACGATCCTCAGGTGGAGTTTGTAAAACACTATATGACTTTAAAGAACTAAGAGCTTGATTTAAACTTCTTGGTATAGGCGTTGCCGACATAGATAGAATATGGGAGTTTTTACTTAATTCTTTGAGTTTTTCTTTTTGTTTTACACCAAATTTATGCTCCTCATCTATCACAACTAAACCTAAATTTTCACACTCAACCCCTAAAAGAGAATGCGTTCCTACCACTACACAAGGCTTATTTTCTTTTAAAAATGCTAAAACTTGTTTTTTTTCTTTAGCACTAGTAAAACGATCTAGCTTAAAAACCTCTATATCAAAAGAATCAAATCTTCGTTTTAAGGTTTTAAAATGCTGGGCTGAAAGTAAAGTAGTTGGCACAAAAAACAAAGCTGTATAGCCACTTTTTACACAAGTAAATATAGCATTCATAGCAACTTCTGTTTTACCAAAGCCCACATCACCACTTAAAAGCCTATCCATCACTTGAGAACTTTTTAAATCTTGAGTGATTTCTTGACAAACTTGACTTTGATCTTTAGTATAAAAAAATCCTGCTTTATTGATAAATTCATCTTGTAATTCTTGAGAAATTTTTAATTCTTTTGCTTTTATCAAAGCTCTAGCTGCTGCTAAAGAAACTATATTTGAAGCAATGGCAAATAATTTTTCTTTTAATCTTTCTTTGATTTTTAGAAAACTTCCTTTTCCAAGCTTATCAAGTAAAGGCACGCCACCACTTGCACCGATATATTTATCAATCATATATAAATTTTCAACAGGCAATAAAAGCTTATCGTTATTTAAATACCCAAGAGCGACAAATTCTTTTTTTGCTCCTGCAATTATAATAATCTCAAGACCTAAAAATTTAGCTATACCATAATCTTCATGTACAACAAAATCCCCAACCCTAAGCTCATCTATTACCAAACTTGCTTTTCTAACTCTTTTACTTTTTTCTTTTTTATTTAAAGAGATAATAAGCTCATCTTGAGTGATTAGGTTGATTCTTTCTTGAGATATTTTTAATTTAATATTTGAAAATTCTTGTAAATTTAAAGCTTTAAACAAAGCTTCATTTTTTGCCAAAATAGTAATTTTTTTATCTTTGTGAAAAGTGAAAAAATCATGATTATAAGAACTTACTAAATCTTTACAAAATCTTGGTTCAGGTAAAATATTTTGATTAATTTTACTAATATCTTCTTCAAAATCATTTATATCAAAATTTTTTATACTCACAAAATTTAAATCCAAATAATCACAAAAGTCATCGACACACCAAAAACCCAAAGAATTAACATCATTAACAATGCTTTGACTTTGAAAATTTTGAATTTTTTCTTGTAGATTTTCATATTGCTCTTGATTAAAAGCACTTAAAAATGGACAAATTTCTATATTGGAGAGTTCAGCAGGGATTGATTTTTGCGTATGTATATCAAAATATCTTATACTTTCTATCTCATCTGAAAAAAGCAAAATTCTAAAAGGTTGTTCTTCATTAATCGCAAAAATATCTATAATATCCCCGCGTATTGAAACCTCACCCTTATCTTGAACTATATCTACAAACTCATACCCACTATGTAAAATTTCTTCTTTAAATTTCTCTAAAGCAAGAAGTGAATTTCTTTTAAGAATAATGTTTTTTAGATGCTTTTTTCCGGGAAGTTTTTGTAAGATTGTTTTTATAGGAGAAATTAAAATTTTATTTTCATCTTCTTTGTGATAAGCATTTAAAACTTTACAAATTTCAAAAAGCTCTTTAGAAAAAGAACGCAAGTCACTACCAAATTCTGCTCTAAAATCAGGTAAAACGAAAGTTTTTAAATTTAAAAATAAACAAACTTGAGCTAACTCATCTGCTTCTTTATCATTCTCACAAACTATTAACTCAGTTTTGTTACTTAATAAATATTCATATAATTTAGCTTGCATTTTCTGAATTTTCTATGCTCACATCAATAGTTGCAAGTTCTTCGTCTTTTTCAATTATTTTACTGCTTCCATTAAATTTTCCACCATTTTCAATGCTTAATTGTTTAACTATGATATTACCATTAAGCACACCACCGGATAAAATTTCCAAAGAATCAACTTGCATTTCTCCTTCAAAAACCCCATTAATCACTATCTTACTTGCCTTAACTTGTCCTTTTAAAACACCACTTTTACCTATCACTATCACATTAGAAGAATCAATCACACCTGTAATCTCTCCATCTAAATGAAGCATAGAGTCAAAATAAAATTTTCCTTCTATTTTTGCTCCGTTTGAAATGACTGTAGTTTCGGATACTGTAGCAATAGAGCCTTTATTAAAGATTGCCATGGAACTCTCCTTTCTTTTTCAAAAATTTGTTCATAATTTTTTCGGTTTAAATCTATAAAAATTTTAGGGTCTAAAAGTTTATTAATAAATCTAACCTCATAATGCAAATGTGGTCCCGTAGAAAGACCGGTATTTCCTGTATATCCAAGCAAATCACCTTTTTTTACAAATTGCCCTGCCTTAACAACATCTTTGCGCATCATATGTGCATATACCGTTTTAAAGCCAAAATTATGGATCAAAATCACTGAATAACCATAACCATTATTACTATATGCAGCATATTCAACTACTCCATTTGCCGGTGCATAAATAGGAGTATTTAAAGCTGCTCTTAAATCAATACCTGGATGAAACTCTTTTTTATTTAATATAGGATGATGGCGCCATCCAAAATTACCTGTGACTCCATTATCTTCTATCACATGGCCATTTGGAATTTGTGTTAAAAATAAATAGGCTTGATCGTTAGTAAGCTTAACTTTTTCCAATCTTTCTGGTATATCCAAACCCTCATCTTGCTTTAAACCTAAATTTTCTTCAATATCTGCAAGTTGAGTTTGGAGTTCATCATACAAGGCTGTTTTTTCCTCTAAACTTTTTTGCATACTTTCATTTTGAGAAAATAATTTAGTATTTTTTGCTGACAATGTTTCTTGCTCTTTTAAAAGCTCTGAACGCTTATCTGCCAAATAATTAATATATAAAGCACCCAAAACTATAACAACAAAAACAAAAGTAGTAAAATAAATAATTACTTTTTTTATGATCTGACTTAATAAAAAATGTCTAGAACCATTTACATCTGTGATAGTTAACGTAAATTTATCTTTCATTATAGCCTCTTAAAAAATTTTCTACCAATACAAAAGAACCAAAAACTAAATACAACTCATCTTTTTTTATTTGTTCAAATTTTTGATAAGCAATATCTAATTTTTCTAAATTTTCTAGCAAAACAGAGCCTGCTAAAGGTCTGTCTTTGCTTTCATATTCATAAATTTCAACTATTTTTATTATAGGCTTTAAAGCTCTTAAAATTTTATAAGAATCTTTATCTAAAAAGCAATTATAAACCAAATGAACTTTTTTTTCCTTGAAAATTTCAGCTAAAGTTAAAGCTGCCATTTCATTATGGCCTACATCAACAAAAATATTTTGACTTATTTGCTCACACCTTCCTTTTAAATCAAGTTTTGGCAAATTACTAATGCTGCAAATCAATTCTTTTTCATTTTTGGCACAAATTTTAGAAAAAGCTTCTAAGGCTAAAAAAAGATTATCTTTTAAAAAAGTTGCTAAATTATATTTTTGAATATATTTTTGCACATAAGGATAAATAGCCTTGTTTTCATCTAACGCACTAATATCTAAACTAGCTTGTTTTAATTTTGCTATTTTTTGAGCCAAATTTAATACTTTTGTTTCTTGCTTATGATTAATTAAAGCTTTAGCACTCATGGCTTTTAATTTTGTTCTTGCTATTTCATCTAAGTTTTTACCCAATAAATCTTGATGATCAAAACCTATTTTAGTAAAAATACTAAAATCTATCTCAAAAACACTTGTAGCATCGTACTCTCCACCTACTCCAGCTTCTAAAATCACATAATCACAATCTTTAAAAACAAAAAATGCTAAAAATGTAGCATACTCAAAATAGCTAAGTTTTTTCACATCATCTAAAAAAACACTTTCTAATTCTTCGTGTGCTTTTTCTAAAAGCTCATTGCCTGTAATTTTTCCATTTAACCAAAATCTTTCATTAAATTCAAAAATATGTGGACTTGTATAATGCCCTACTTTACATCCTTGCTCTAAGAGTAAAAGGGCTAAAAATCTACCTGTGCTTCCTTTGCCATTAGTGCCAATAATTTGAATATTTTTAGTTTTTGGAATAAATTTTTTATATTTTTCATACATACTAAACATAAAAAATCTACTGATTTTTTGTACATGCATAGTTTTTTGTGAAAGTGTTTGCTGGAATTTCATACTAAGCTTTTTGCATTAATTCTTTTAAAATATCGCCATCTGGAAATTCTTTTTTTTCTATACAAGAAGATGATAAAACAAGTCTAACTACTTCTTCTTTATAAATAAATTTATAATCATCTATAAGCCTCAAAGCTTTTTCCGTAAAGATTTGAGCATCTTCTAAGCTTTTACCCGGAAAAACAATTAAATAAGAACTTTCATCTAAAATCCAAATTTCAGCTAAATTTTTACATAAGTCTTTGAGGATTTTTTTAAACTTCCCACTAATGGTTTTAAAACTATCAATACCATAAGCATTAATAACATGTTCTATATTATTGATTTTAAAGAAAGATAAAGCATAATTAACCGCATAAAGCTTATAATTTTCATCAAGTTTTTTAAGCTCTCGAGCAAGACTCCATTGTTCTCTTTGCTCATCATCGCTTGTAGCTTGAATTTGAGTTTTAATTTGAGCTATTTGCTCGTTTGCATACAAAAGCTTATCTTTTAATGTATCAAAATTAATCTGCACATTACCATTTTCATCTTTAGTTAAAGCATTAATAAATTTCACATCTTCTTGGCTATTGTCATAAAGCTTTGAAACCATTTCATTTAGGCTTTCTAAATGCTGATTGAAAAAAGAAAGATTTTTTTGTATGTAGTATTTATCTATTGCTTCTTTTTTTTGTAGCATCAAACAATATCCATGTGCAAATTCTTTTCTAGCAATCAATCTAGGATTTTCTTTTAATTTTTGCTTAAATTGCTCTACCTCTTTACTCTCACCAAATAAAGGCTCCAAAGAAGCTAGTAAAAGTTCAGCTTGTTTTTCATAAGAACGTTCTTTTAGCATAGTGATAAGTTTTTCTATTAAAGCATGAAAATCCAAAAAAGCTCGGATATTAAATTCTTCTAATTTTTTTAAGAGTTCTCCATCTTCATAAGATTTTTCAAGTTCTTTCCATTTAGCTCTTAAAAGATATATGGTTTCTAAATCCATAGCTTGGGATAATCTGTGTTGAGTAATTTGAGCAAGCTCTTTGATTTTTTTATCTTTACTAATACTAAGTTGTTGAATGATTAAGCCAAGCAAAGCATAAACATCTTCATATTTTCTACTTACCTGTCTATTAAGCCTAGAGACTAAAAACATCAAAAACTCATCAATAGTTCGAATACTTTTTCCTTTTAATTCTTGCTTGTAAGAATCATCTAAAAGATTGGTGTATTTTTCTATTCTGGCTTTATTTGAACTCATCACTCCTGCTTTTTTAGCACACTCTTCAAACACCTCGCTATAATTTTCAGGAGTTGGATATAACTTACGCTCTTTTAGTTTTATCAATGTTTCTTTTGCAATTTCATTGATATGACTTGCCATTTTATTTATAACCCCTAATAGCTATAATAGAAACAAATTCATCAAAAGCTTCACTTGATGCATTTTTAATCGCTTCAAATCTTGCTTGATCACTGATGATAGAGTTTGGATTAATATCAAAATTATAACTTCCTTTAGTATTTACAATTTCTTCCTTGCCATTTTTATAACGCAACACAAACTCCAAATAAAGCTCTGCTTTATAATTAATCACATAACCATTTTTATCATAAACCATAGGATGAAATTCTAATTTTTTCATCGTAACTATAATAGAACTATCTGCATTATACTCATCTGTGATTTTTCTACCAAGCTTATTAAGCATGGCTTCTCTTAGAATGTCTGTTATGTAAACACTGTTTTCAGGATCTTGTTTGCTAATATTGATTTTTAAAAATACATTTTCACCCAAAACCCTACTTGCCATCTGCGAAGAGGGAATATATCCACAAGCTATGATGAAAAAAGCAAAAAACAACACTAGATATTTTTTCATTTAATCACCAAATTTACTAATTTCTTATCAATATAAATTTCTTTTACTATAGTTTTTCCTTCTAGCCATTTTGCGACATTTTCTTTAGCTAAAGCTAAAATCTCATCTTCTTTAGCTTCTGAATTTATTTCAATCTGTGCTCTTTTTTTACCATTAACACTAATAGCTATATTAAAGCTATCCTTTATAAAAACCTCATCTTTTATTTTTAATACTTTAAAATTTTCACATTTAAACAAATACTCACTAAGCTCAAAACAAACATGAGGGATGATAGGCTCTAAGATATTTAAAATAATATAAAAAGCTTCTTTTGAAACTTCTTTATGATTTATAGTATTTAAGGCATTTAAAGCTTCCATACATGCAGCTATTAAGGTATTAAAGGCAAAGCTTTCTTCATAAACTTCAAAAGATTTTTTCAAAGCCTCATATACTTTTAATCTAGCATATTTTTCTTCTTTATTTAAACTTTGATGATCAATCTCTTGCAATTTTCCACATTCTAAACTCATAGCCTTTTCATAAAGCCTATTGATAAATTTAAACGCGCCCTCTAATGCACTATCATTCCATTCAAGTTCTTTAGCAGGTGGTGCAGCAAACAGTATAAATAATCTTGCACTATCTGCTCCATATTTTTCTATAATATAATCAGGATCAACCACATTCCCCTTAGACTTACTCATCTTAGCACCATCTTTAGTGACCATTCCTTGGGTTAAAAGCCTATTAAAAGGCTCATCATCTTTTAAATAACCCAAATCTCTAAGTGCTTTTTGAAAAAATCTAGCATAGAGTAAATGTAATATTGCATGTTCAATCCCACCAATATATTCATCAACATTCATCCAATAATTAACACTTTTTTCATCTACTGCTTTTTCTTGCCATGTTTTATCATCACTTGCAAAACGCGCAAAATACCAAGAACTTTCAAAGAAAGTATCTAAAGTATCGCTTTCTTTTTGTGCTTTTTTACCACATTTTGGACAAACGCACTCTTTCCATGTTTCATGCTTATCAAGCGGATTTCCTTCTCCATTTATCACTACATCTTCAGGCAAGGTAATAGGTAAATTTTCTATTTTTTGAGGGACTATGCCACAAGAGTCACACTTAATCATTGGTATAGGAGCTCCCCAATATCTTTGTCTAGAAACACCCCAATCACGAATTTTAAAATTAGTAACCTTTTTACCAATACCCAAAGATTCAATTTTTAAACTAATTTTTTCCCTAGCTTCATTGCATTCTAGTTGATCAAATTCGTCACTATTAGTTAAAACACCTTCTTTTAAAGTATAGCATTGTGCGTCATTTTCATCTTTATAAATTACTTTTTTTATAGCCAAATTATAAGTTTTTGCAAACTCATAATCTCTTTCATCATGAGCAGGTACGCTCATAACAGCGCCGCTACCATAATCACTTAAAACAAAATTAGCCACCCATAAAGGAATTTTTTCTTTGCTTAGTGGATGGATTACATAAAGATTTAAAAAATATCCTTCCTTTGGTGCGGCTTGTCTTTGGCGCGGTGTTTGATTTTGTATATTTTGAATTTTAGCTATAACATCTTGATCTAGTAACTTTTTATCAATTAATTCATTTACTATTTCATGATCAGGTGCTAAAGCAATGTAAGATACTCCATAAATAGTCTCAGCTCTTGTGGTAAAAACATTGATTTTTTTTGCACTGATTTTATCATTTTCTTCTATATCAAAATCAAAACTAAGCCCTGTGCTTTTACCTATCCAATTTTCTTGCATAGTTAGAACTTGACTTGGCCATTTTCCTTCTAATTTTTTAAGATCATGCAATAATTCATCTGCATAAGCAGTGATTTTTACATAATATCCTGGCATTTTTTTTCTAATGACTTCATGTCCACAACGCCAACATTTGCCATCTTCAACTTGCTCATTTGCTAAAACTGTTTTATCATTCTCACACCAATTAACTTCAGCTTCTTTAGTATAAACAAGTCCTTTTTCATACATTTTAATAAAAAATTCTTGCTCAAATTTAGCATATAAAGGATCAGAAGTAGCAAGCATTCTTTTTTTAGAAAAAGAAAAACCCAAAGAAGCAAGCTCATTTTGCATATAATCAATATTTTCATAAGTCCATTTTTTAGGATGGATGCCATGTTTAATCGCAGCATTTTCAGCAGGCATACCAAAACTATCAAAACCTATAGGATGTAAGACATTAAAACCTTTTTTTCTATAATATCTAGCCATAGCATCACCTATACTATAGTTTCTCACATGTCCCATATGAATTCTACCACTTGGGTATGGAAACATAGATAAAATGTATTTTTTTGGCAAAGAAAAATCATCTTTTGGTTCAAAATATTCTTTTTCTTGCCAAATTTTTTGCCATTTTTTTTCTATTTTACCTGCTTCATATGCCATTTTAACTCCTAATTTTCTTCTTGATTTTTTACTGAATCAACTATAACTAAAATCATTGAAAAGATATTAGCTATCAAAGCACCAATTGCTAAAGTATAAACCATAACATTAGCTTCTGGATTAATTTGTATTAAAGCAAAAGCTGGAATTAAATGCAAATCAGCCACCAAAGAACTAGCAAATAATTCAGCTGCTAAAAAATTTCTAACCCCAATTTTCAATAAAGTAGAAATTAAATTCACACAAGCTGCAATAAATAAAGCAACTTCATTTTGATCATATAAAAATCCTGCGGTTGTAGTTAAGCTCATTAGAGCAAAAAAGATATAAATAACCTTACCCCAATTCATTTTTACACTGTTCCTTTTTCATACATCGCTCTTAATTTCTCTTTTTCTTGTTTTTTCTTAACTTTTTCTAATTCTTTTTGACGATACTGCGCAACACTAAATTTAAACCATAAAAGTGCTGGACTTGCTACAAATATAGAACTTGCAGTACCTGCTACAATACCTACTATCATAGTTAGAGCAAAACCTTCTATCATAGATCCACCAAAGAAATAAAGCACTACAACAGTAATTAAAGTTAAACCCGTTGTTAAAGTAGTTCTTGATAAAGTAGCTGAAACTGATTCATTAATAATTAAATCAAGTTTTGAATTTTTACTTATTTTAATACCTTCTCTAATCCTATCAAAAATAATAATCGTATCATTTAAAGAATACCCAAGTACGGTTAAAACAGCCGCTAAAATATCTAAATTTACATCTATTTCAAATAACGCAATAGCACCCAAAGTAATGACTATATCATGAATTTCACACACAATAGAAGCCATAGCAAAACGCCATTCAAATCTTACTGCCAAATAAATCAAAATAGCAATCAAAGAAATTCCAACCGCCATAAGACCTTTATTACGCAGTTCATCTCCTACTTTTGGACCCACTACATCCACGCGGCGCACTTCAAATTTACCTGTATCTTTTAATAAATTTGCAATACTTACTCCAATATCACTTCCTAAACTATCACTACTTCCTGAAAAACGAATAATCACTTCATTAGCGCCACCAAATTCAGTAACGCTAGCACCTTTTAAATTTTCATTGATAGCTAAAGCTTTACGAATTTCAGCCAAAGGAGCTTTTTGCTCATATTGAAGTTGCACTAAAGTTCCACCGGTAAAATCAATACCAAAATTCAAACCCTTAGTAAAAAGGATAAAAATAGAACCAAAAAATAAAATAAAAGACAAAGAGATGGCTGCAAATCTCATTCTCATAAAATCATAAACATGTTTTTGACTAAAAAATTGCATTAAGGTCTCCTATATCCAAACCATAATCTTGTGTTATTGCTTTTTTCCATACGATTCATAAACATTTCAAACATACCATGAGTTCCAACAATAGAAGTAATCATCGAAACTAAAATCCCAATACTCAAAGTCACCGCAAAACCTTTTACTGCACCTGTTCCATAAGCATAAAGTACCACTGAAGTAATAAGCGAAGTAATGTTAGAATCTAAAATCGCACTCATTGCATGCTTATAACCATTTTCAACACTTTGTCTTATGCTAGCACCTTCTCGCAATAACTCCCTAATTCTTTCATTAATAATAACATTAGAATCTACTGCCATACCCACAGTCAGTACAAGTCCTGCCATACCAGGTAAAGTCAAAGTTGCACCAAACATAGCCATTACAGCAATAATCACTAAAATATTTGCTACTAAAGCAATATTAGCAAAAATTCCTGCTATACCATAATACATCACCATAAATGCAACAACTAATATAGAAGCACCTGCTAGGGCTATCATACTCATTTTAATACTATCAGCACCCAAAGATGGTCCAACACTTCTTTTTTCAAGCATTTTAACCGGTGCTAAAAGCGCCCCACTTCTTAAAGCAATGGCCACATCATGAGCTTCTTCTACAGTAAAGCTACCACTAATTTGGCCACTACCTCCACCTATTCTTTCATTAATTCTTGGAGCTGAATATACTTTATTATCCAAAACTATAGCTAAGCGTTTACCTACATTATTTCCTGTATAGTCTCCAAATTTTTTAGCACCTTCTGAATTTAAGGTAAAATTAATCACAGGAAGATTATTACTTTGTGCAAAGCCTACTTTTGCATCTGTTAACATAGAGCCATCAAGAATAGGTATAGATTTTACTAGATATTTAATTTGAGGATTTTTTGCATCTTCAAAAATCAAGTCTCCATATTCAGCAGCTTGAGCTGGAGTAAGATTATTTACCTGATCCATTCTAACATCATCTACTTCCATTAATTGCAAATGTGCAGCTTTTGCGATAAGCTCTCTAGCTCTAGCCTCATCTGCAGCAGTTTTAATACCTGGAAGTTCGACTAAAATTTTATCCTCACCTGATCTTGCTACATTTGGCTCTGCAAGGCCAAATTGATCAAGTCTGTTTCTAATGGTTTCCACGGCTTGTAAAATAGCTTGCTCATGGGTTAATTTAATTTCTTCTTGGGTTAAAGAAAGTGTGTAGTGTAAATTTTCATGTGTAATAGCCAAGCCTTTGATGTCTTTTAATAACAAATCAACCTTAGCTATATCATTTTCATCTAATAAACTAAATTCAATACTAGTATCATTTACTTTGATTTTATCAACAATAATATCTTCTTTATTGATAGAATAACTAAGAGAAGAGGCTATGGATTTAACCTTTGATTTAACCGCCTCTTCTACTTCTACACCTAATAACATATGCAACCCACCTTGCAAATCAAGTCCTAGGTTGATCTTAGCACCACTTTGGGTTTGCATAAAAGAAGGTATGGAAAAAATTAATCCTATAAGAAAAACTACAAAGAAAATAATACTTCTATAAGTAATTTTTCCACTACGCATCAATTTTCTTTGCTATGAAATCTCTAGAAATTTTTACAACTACATTTTCATCATTAAGCTTAACTTTGATAAAATCCTCTTCTGGTTTTACCACCTCGCAAATTATCCCACCATTTGTGATGATTTTATCTCCTTTTTCTAAAGATAAAACCATTAATTTGTGGTCTTTTGCTTGTTTTTGTTGTGGTCTGATAACCAAAAAATAAAAAATCGCAAAAAGCACAATGAGAGGCAACAATGAAGTCCAAATATTTCCGTTTTCTGCCATTTCTTCCCCTTTTTTTAAAGTTCATAAATTCTAATTCTACCACTTTTAAAATAATAAAAGCCTTTTTTTCTGCACTTTTATTGTCAAATTTTATTTATTTTTCTTTTTTTGAAAATTTACTTTTTGAATTTATTTCACCATTTTTAAGTATATATGGTTTGATTTTATTGCTAAGAAATAAAAGTAAAATAGGATATTTTTATACCGGATTTTTTGTAGGAATTTTATGGTTTTGGTGGATAGCTTTATCATCAATTTATTTTGATTTAGCTTATTTAATTCCTTTAGAAATTATCTTAATCGGATTAATTTATGGATTATTATTTTTGGTATGTTTTTTTCTTAAATATGATTTTTTAAGGCTTTGTGGGATTTTTTTACTTAGTTTTGTTCATCCTTTTGGATTTGATTGGCTAAATTGGGGTGTTTTAAGTGTATATGGAATCTTTGATGCAAGTTATCAAGGCATTGTAGCTATGTTTTTGATTGCTTATTTTTATTATGAAAAATACATTTCAAGATATTATAAGATGGCAATTATTTTAATCCTTATTCTAATAGGCGCACAATATAATCAAAAACAACCACAAACGCTAAATTTAGACTATAAATTAATTCAAACTAATATCTCCCAAGATCAAAAATTCATACAAGAAAATTTACAAACTCATTCTAAAGATATATTTTATCAAATCAACAAGGCCATAAAAGAAGGCAAAGAAGCAATTATTTTTCCTGAAACAG
Organism: Campylobacter sp. RKI_CA19_01128; assembly: GCF_025771175.1. NCBI lineage: Bacteria > Pseudomonadati > Campylobacterota > Epsilonproteobacteria > Campylobacterales > Campylobacteraceae > Campylobacter > Campylobacter sp. RKI_CA19_01128. Next base: position 73,986 of record NZ_JAKMPU010000002.1, on the reverse strand, counting down.
CTTTTGCCTTTGCTTTAAATAAAGCACCAAGTTATTTGCAAGCTTTAAAAGATTTATCAAAACAAATCATCATCATCACAGGTGCTATAAGTACTACATCTAATCATCTATATAATAGCACTTATGTATTTAACAATGGCAACATACAAGTTTTTAACAAACACTATCTTGTACCTTTTGGAGAAGAAATTCCTATATTTAAAACCTTTTTTAAAAAATACCTTTTAAATATTGATGAATTTTCAAAAGGAAAGGAATTAAATCAATACACTCTAAATAATCAACTCATCACTAATGCTATATGCTTTGAAGCAACTAAAGAAAAACTTTACAAACACTCAAAAATCATCATAGCCATTTCAAATAATGCTTGGTTTAATTTTTCAAGTGAGTATAAATTACAAAATTTTCTAATGCGCTTTTATGCAAATAATTATAATGTAAGTATATATCATGCAGTTAATGGAAAAGAAAATGCTGTAATTAAGCCAAAAGAGATATTGATTTTAAAGATAAAAGAAAAACTTTTAAAGCAAAATGAAGCCTAAAAGCTTCATTTTATAATGCTTTAAATTCATCAAGAGCGTCTAATTTTTCCCAAGGATAATCAGCCTGACCTACTTGACCACGAGCAGCTACATCAGCATACATGAAAGTATCTTTGCTTGGTTTATCAAGATTGAATTTATTTTTAATCCAATTTGGAGTTAATGGGAAAGTTTTCATCACAAAATCACTTAAAATATCATCATTTAATCTTGTGTTTGTTCCCATGCAATCCACACTTACAGAAGTTGGTTTAGCTACGCCTATAGCATAAGAAAGCTGCACTATGCATTTTTTAGCAAGACCTGCGGCTACGATATTTTTAGCAAGCCATCTTGCTGCATAAAGCCCACTTCTATCAACCTTAGTATAATCTTTAGAAGATTGCGCTCCTCCGCCTATTGGAGCATAACCACCAAAGCTATCTACTATAAGTTTTCTTCCTGTTAAACCACTATCATGCAACGAGCTGTGATTTACATATTTTCCCGTTGGATTGATTAAAATTCTTGTTTTTTCTGGACAAAAAAGTTCTTTTGGTAAATTTGAATCTAAAATCAAATCCATCACCAAAGCTCTTAGATCTTCTATTTTCATACTTTCAACACAAGGAGCTGAAACTACAATAGTATGGATGCTTTGAGGTTTACAATTTTCAAAATTTTCTTTATTTACATAATCAATTGTCACTTGAGTTTTAATATCCACTCCAAGTTTATCGGGATTGTTTTTTGCAAACTCATATACTTTATCACAAAGCATTCTAGCATAAGAAATAGCTGCTGGCATATATTCTTTTGCTTCATTACTTGCAAAACCAAACATTATCCCTTGATCACCCGCTCCAATCTCTCCATCTTCTTGATCAACACCTTGATTGATATCAGGGCTTTGCTCATTTAAAAATACCATTACATCTAAATCATCAGGATGTAAACATTGTTTTTTGCTAAAATGTGGATGCCCATCATAGCCAATATCTGCTAGAGCTTTTTTTACAATATTTTCATAATCTTGTTTTTCTAGTTTATGTTTTGATTTAATTTCACCACCAATTACTACTTTATTTCCTGCTACAAAAACCTCACTAGCAACCCTTGAATCTTTATCATGAGTTAAAAAAGCATCCACTATAGAATCAGCTATAATATCAGCACATTTATCAGGATGTCCTGCACTAACAACTTCAGAAGTAAATAAATACATATTTTATATTCCTTATCATAAAATTTCTAGTTTTATTCTAGCACAAGCTAGCTTAAAAATCAAAAAGCTTATTTAAGCTTTACTTTGTTAGAATAAATTAAAAATTTATCACTACAAAAAAGGTAAAAAATGAGTTTATTCTCTTGTGCAATCAAACGTTATAAAGATGGAAATCTTATTTTACAAATTTGCATAGGTATTGTTTTAGGAATTTTAGTAGGTGTTTTTTCTAAAGATTTAGCTATTTTTGCAAATATTTTTGGTGCTTTATTTACAGGAGCTTTAAAAGCTATAGCGCCAATTTTGGTTTTTATCTTAATCTTAACAACTATTTGCACAAAAGAATTTAATCATGGAAGTGAGAAAATAAAACATATTATTTTCTTATATATATTTGGAACTTTTTTAGCTTCTTTAAGCGCGGTTAGTATAAGCTTTGTCTTTCCCGTAGAATTAGTATTAACCGATATTGAAAAAGCTTCCACCACAAGTCCTGCACATATAGGCGAAGTATTTAAAACCTTACTTTTTCAAATCGTAGATAATCCTATCCACGCTTTATCTTCAGGAAATTATTTAAGTATATTAGCTTGGGCTATAGGTGGGGGTTTTGCTCTAAGACATTGTTCAAATGATGCAAAGCAACTTTTTACTGATATCAACGAAGGCGTGTTAAAAATCGTTAAATTTATAGTCAAGCTTGCTCCTTTTGGAATTTTTGGACTTGTAGCAAATTCAGTTGCTCAAACAGGAGCAGCAGGACTTTTAAGTTATGTTAAATTATTAATAATTTTAGTTTTAACCATGTTTTTTGTAGCCTTTGTGATTAATGCTTTAATTGTCTTTGCTTATACGAAGAAAAATCCTTATCCTTTGATTTTTATTTGCTTAAAACATAGCGCTGTTTTTGCATTTTTTACAAGAAGTTCTGCGGCAAACATCCCTGTAAATATGGCACTTTGCTCTAAATTAAATATCAATAATAATTTATATAGCATTTCTATTCCACTAGGCGCTACGATTAATATGGCAGGAGCAGCTGTAACCATAGCTATATTAAGTCTTGCAGCAGCTCACACAGTAGGCATTGAAATAAATTTTTTACAAGCTATGCTTTTGAGTGTTTTAGCTGCATTTGCAGCTTGTGGAGCTAGCGGGGTTGCCGGAGGCTCGCTTTTACTTATACCGCTTGCTTGCTCTTTATTTAATATTGATTATGACATAGCTATGCAAGTAGTTGCGGTTGGATTTATCATAGGGGTTATTCAAGATAGCGTTGAAACAGCTTTAAATAGTTCAACAGATGTTTTATTTAGTGCTATTTGTTCAGATAATGAGCTTAATTTACAAATTTAAGGAGGGCTTATGAGGCATTTAATCACTACAAAAGATTTTAACAATGATGAAATCTTGGCTTTATTTAAAGCAGCAAAAGAATTTTTAGATGAAAAACCGCGTACATTTTTAGAAGGAAAAAGTGTCACAACAATTTTCTTTGAAAATTCAACACGCACTCAATCAAGCTTTGAAACAGCTGCAAGAAGACTGGGTGCTAAAGTTTTAAAATTAGATGTTTCAAGAAGTAGCTCAAGTAAAGGTGAAACACTTTTTGATACTGCTGCGAATTTAGATGCAATGGCACCAAGTGCTATTGTAGTTAGACACAAAAACTCAGGTGTGCCTCATACTTTAGCAAATTATACTCATTGTCCTATAGTTAATGGGGGTGATGGCAAGCATGCTCATCCTACCCAAGCTTTACTTGATCTTTTTACTATAATGGAGCATTTTGATTATAATGTCAAAGGTAAAAAAATAGCAATAGTAGGAGATATTAAAAACTCGCGCGTTGCTGCTTCAAATTTAGAATTATTGCCTCGTTTTGGTATTGATATCACCCTAGTAGCCCCGCCTCATTTTATGCCAAATTATCCTATTAAAAAAACAAATAAATTAAAAGAAGTTATTGATGATATTGATATTATCATGAGTCTTAGAACACAAACTGAAAGACACAATATTCCAACCTATACATCGCTTAAAGATTATGCAAATGATTTTTGCATTAGCAAAGACTTAATAAAAGATAAAAATCTCATTATCTTGCACCCAGGTCCTGTGCATAGAAACATTGATATTAGCGATGAAGTAATGGCTGATAAAAGATGTAAGGTTTTAACTCAAGTTAAAAATGGTGTTGCCATTAGAATGGCTGTATTAAAAAAACTCATTTTAGAAAGCTAAAATCATGCAAAATTGGAGCTTAAGTACGTTATTTAAAGATGAGCAAGAATTAAATCTTTTTTTACAAAAAACCCAAGAAGAAGCTTGTGAATTTAAAAAACAATATGAAAATAATCTTCATAGTTTAGACAATGAGCAATTCTTACAGGCTTTAAAAAATTATGAAGAATTAATCTTAAAACTTTCTCACATACTAACCTATGTATATTTAAATTTTGCTCAAGATACCACCAAAGGTGCTTTTTATGCAAAATATGAAAATTTAAGTAAAAAAATAGAAGAAAATCTTTTATTTTTTGACCTTGAATTTTGCGAATTAAAAGAAGAAAAAAGCAAAACTTTCATCACATTTTGCAAAGATTATGAGTTTTATTTAAACAATCTTATCAAACACAAAAAACACAATCTTTCTAAAAAAGAAGAAAGAGTCATCTTAGCTCTATCAAGTACGGGTTCAAATGCATTTGCAAGATTATTTGATGAAACCTTTAGTGCTTTAAAATTTAATTTTGAAGGGCAAAAATTAAGCGAGGAAGAAATTCTAAGCAAGCTTTATGATAAAGATAGAAGCATTAGAAAAAAAGCTTCAAAATGCTTTAGTAAAACCTTAAAAAAGCAAAACAAACTTTTAGTATATATTTTTAATATGATTAAAAGCGAACTTGCTAGTATTTGCGAGTTAAGATCTTATGAAAGTCCAGAAACTCCAAGGCACATAAGAAATCAAATTTCTAAAAAAAGTGTTGATGCGCTTATTAGTGCTAGTGAAAATAGCTTTGATATTGTTTCTAAATTTTATAATGCAAAGAAAAAAATTCTAGGATATAAAAAGCTAAAAGATTATGATCGTTATGCACCTATTGGAAAGGAAATGCAAGTTGATTTTGACCAGGGAAAGGATATAGTTTTAAAAGCCTTTGAAAAATTTTCTAAAGATTTTTATATGATAGCAAAAGAAGCTTTTGAAAATAACTGGATCGATGTTTACCCTAAAGAATTTAAACAAAGCGGTGCTTTTTCTCACTCAAGCACGCCACTAAGCCATCCTTTCATACTTTTAAACTATACCAACCAAAGACGCGATCTTTTTACCCTAGCTCATGAGCTAGGCCACACTATACATCAAAAACTTTCTTATAAAGTAAGTTTTTTAAATCAAGATACACCTCTAACTACAGCAGAAACTGCTTCAGTGTTTGCAGAAATGTTGATTTTTGATTACATTAAAGAAAATTTAGACAAAGAAGAGCTTTTGTCCTTATATGCGGCAAAGATTGAAGATATTTTTGCTACTCTTTATAGACAGATTAATTTTACTACTTTTGAACGCAGATTTCATGCTAAAAAAGAAGAGCTAAGCGCTCAAGAACTAAGTGAAATTTGGCTTGAAGAATCAAGAAAAATGTTTCAAGATAGCGTAGTTTTAACCAAAAATTATGGCCTTTGGTATTCTTATATACCACATTTTATACACTCTCCATTTTACTGTTATGCTTATGCTTATGCACAACTTTTAGTTTTAGCGCTTTATGGTCTATACAAAAGTGGTAAATGTCCTGATTTTACTTCAATTTATATTGAGTTTTTAAGTAGCGGTGGAAGCAAAAGCCCAAAAGAACTTGTAGCTATGTTTGGCTTTGATATAGAAAGTGATGAGTTTTGGAATATAGGCTTAGAGCAAGTTAGAATACTAGTAGATGAATTTTTAAGGCTAAGCAATGATTGATAAAATTTTAAATAATAAAAATTTTATAAGTTTAATGCAAAAAAGCATTTATGAATGTTTGCAAATTTTAACTCAAGAGAATATTGAGTTTAATATCATTGTAAATACTAAATTTGTTACACTCGAACCTCCTTTGCCACCAGAATTAGATGTAGTGAGTAAAAATCCTTATTGTCTTTTTGCTCTTGGTGGCTATACTTTTAAATCCATAGTTTTAACAAATGAACATATAGAATTTCATGCAGGTTTTGGCCCTGATGATTTTGCAACCTTTGTGAAAGTGGATTTAGGGGCAATTACTCAAATTCAAGTTGAAGATAATATCATTTTTGTTAATTTTTCAAACTATTTCAAAAAGCAAAATGATCAAAAATTAAAAGAAAAATCCATGAATGCTTTTTTAAATAATCCCAACAATAAAGATTTATTTAAAAAATGAGTTTTTTTGAAGGTTTAAATGATAGCCAAAAAGAAGCTATCATGCATATTGATGGAGCTATGCTGATACTAGCAGGTGCAGGTAGCGGAAAGACTAAAACCATTACCACTAGACTTGCTTATTTAATCGATCATGTAGGCATTCCTGCGCAAAATACCCTCACACTAACCTTTACAAATAAAGCTGCTAATGTAATGAAAACAAGAGCCTTAGCACTTTTACAAGATCAAAATTTACACAATCCCCTTTTATGTACTTTTCATAAATTTGGCTTGTTATTTTTAAGACTTTATAGCGAAAGAATTAATAGAGCAAATAATTTTGTCATTATTGATACAGATGATAAAAAGAAAATACTAAAAGATTTAGCTAGCGAAAATTTGCAAAGCTCTTTAGCAAGCATAGGTGCTTATATTTCAAATTTTAAAAATCAAAGCAAAAGTGCTCAAGAAATACGTAAAGAATTAGAATTTTTAAAAGATGAAAAAAACAAAAATTACGAAGAAATCATTCATTTATATGAGCAATATGAACATTTTTTAATCCAAAATAATTTTATGGATTTTGATGATTTACTCATGCTAACTAATAAAATTTTAGAAGATGAACAATTTGCAAAAGAGCAAAGTCAAAAATATACTTATATAACAGTAGATGAGTATCAAGATACTAATGCCTTACAATATCAAATTCTAAAAAAACTTTGCACGTCTCATGAAAATATTTGCGTGGTGGGTGATGATGATCAAAGTATTTATGGTTGGCGTGGGGCTAAAATAGAAAATATCTTAAATTTCAAAGAGCAATTTAATAATGTAAAATTAGTCAAACTAGAGCAAAATTATCGCTCAACTAGCGCTATTTTGCAAGCTGCAAATGAGCTTATAGAGCATAATAGAAAAAGACTAGGAAAAACTTTGATTTGCACCAAAGATAAGGGCGAAGAAATCACAATTTTACAAAATGATGATGAGAAAATTGAAAGCTTTAAGGTTGCAAGAGAAGTTTCAAAACTTTTAAATTCAGGGATTAATCCTAGTGAAATAGCCATACTTTATAGAGTAAATGCCCTATCTCGTGCTCTTGAAGAAGCTTTTAGCAAAGAAAAAATTCCTTTTAAATTGCTAAGTGGAATTCGTTTTTATGAAAGAGCTGAAATTAAAGATATTATTTCTTATTTAAGATTGCTTTCAAATTTAAATGATGATTATTCTTTTAAACGCATTATCAACCGTCCTAAAAGAAATTTTGGTAATGCAAGTTTAGAAAAGCTAGAAAATTATGCTAAAGAAAATCATTTGTCTTTATTTGAAAGCCTATGTGCTTTGCAAGGAAGTGGATTTTTTAGCAAAAAAACAGACAAAGAATTAGAAAAATTCATACTAAGCATACACAAAATCAAAGAAAAAGATGATTTGCTTGCAATGATTTTAGCCTTAGAAGAAGAATTTAAAATCAAAGAATTTTATAAAGATAATCCAGAGGGTGAAGATAAACTTTTAAACATAGATGAACTTTATGCTAACTTAAAAGATAAAATCACTCATGGAAATTATAATGGCTTAGATGATATTTTAAATGAAATTTCTTTACTTAATGAGCAAGATGGACTTGATAAAGAAAGTATTTGTATTATGAGTATTCATGCAAGTAAAGGACTTGAGTTTGATTATGTTTTTATTATAGGCTTAGAAGAAGGATTTTTCCCACTCACTAGCGAATCAAGCAATATAGAAGAAGAAAGAAGACTTGCTTATGTAGCAATCACTAGAGCCAAGAAAAAACTTTATTTAAGCTATGCTAATTCTAGATTTTATAAAGGAAGTCGCACAAGATTAGAAAAAAGTAGATTTTTTGGCGAGAGTAATGTAATCAAAAAAGAATTAACACTAGATCATCAAAAAAATTGCTATAAAAAAGGCGATTTAATCAAACATAAAATTTTTGGCATAGGCAGAGTCACTGGGGTAAGTAAAATAGGTGCTGAAGAAAAACTCACGATTAATTTTGGAGGCATAGAAAGAATGATAATGTCAAGTTTTGTGGAAAAAGTGATATGAATAAACTTTTTGTAGCCTACAAACCAAGTGGAATGAGTTCTAATGCTTTTTTAGGCAAACTCAAAAAAAAATATAAAAACAAAAAAGCAGGTTTTTCAGGAACACTTGATCCTTTTGCAAAAGGTGTTTTGCTCATAGCCTTTGATCAATATACAAAACTTTTTCGTTTTTTTGATAAAAATCCAAAGGTTTATAAAGCAACGCTTTGGCTAGGCGTGCATTCACTAAGCCTTGATAATCAAAATATCAAAGAGATCAATCTTATAAATGCTTTTGATGAGCAAATTTTAGAACAAATTAAAAATGAACTTTTAGGTAAAATCACCTACACCCCACCTGCATTTTGTGCAAAAAAAATAGATGGAGTACGCTCTTATGAGCTTGCAAAAAGAGGTTTTGAAGTCAATTTAAAACCTTGTGTTATGGAAATTTTTTATACTAAAATTTTACACTATAACCACCCCTTTTTAACCATAGAAATAGCAGTTAGTGAGGGTTCTTATATACGCTCTTATTGTGAATTATTTGCTAGAAAACTTGGTATTAAAGCCACGCTAAGCTCATTAGAGCGTTTAAGTGAAGGAAGGTTTTTTTATGAAAATGAAAAAGAGTTAAATCCTTTAGCTTATTTAAATCTTAGAAAAAATACGATAAAATACCCCCAAAAATTACACAATGGACAAAAAATATTTTTGGACGATTTGGAAATTCAAGAAGAAGGTAGCTATATTTTAGAAGAAAAAGATTTTTTTTCTATCATTTCTATCCAAGATAATCAAGTGCAATATTATTTAAATAAGGTATTAAAATGTTAATTTTATCAAGAAAAGAAAATGAAAGTATAAAAATCGGAGATGATATAGAAATCAAAGTAGTTCAAACAGGCAAAGGCTATGCTAAAATAGGCATCGAAGCTCCAAAGTCTTTAATGATACTACGCAAAGAGCTTATCGAGCAAGTAAAAAGTGAAAATTTACATGCAATTAGTGATGAAACGATAAAACTTGATGATCTGAGTAAAAAGCTTAAAAAATGAAAGCTTACGCAAAAGCTAATATTTTTTTAAAAATCATAGGAATTGACTCAAGATCTTATCATTTATTACAATCACGCTTTGTTTTATTAAGAGATATTTTTGATGAGTTAAGCTTTAGTGATGAAAAAACCAAAGAAGGGTTTGAAATCACTGGAAATTTTACTCAAGATACCATCATACATAAAGCTTATAAAGAATTAGAAAATTTAGGATTTTCTAATGAATTAAATGATTTTTTTAAAGACAAAAGTTTAAAACTTATCAAAAACATTCCCATAGGCGGAGGCCTTGGTGGAAGTAGCACCGATGCAGTGACATTTTTGCTTATGATCAACGAAGCTTTAAATTTAAAACTTAACCAACAACAACTTGAACAAATCTGCCAAAAACTCGGTTCTGATTTAATCTTTTTTTTAAGTGGATATGATAGTGCAAATGTTAGCAGGTGTGGCGAGATTGTAGAATATTTTGAAGATGATTTTACTCAACTTGATTTTACTTTTCCTACTATTGAATGCTCAAGTGCAAAAGTATATAAAGCATTTGATGAAAGCTCATATGATTTAACAGCAAATTTAAATTTGTCCAAAACACTTAAAACACTCAAAACAAGCGAAATTTTAGAGTATAAAAATACTGATTTAAATGACTTATTTGCTCCTTGTGTAAAAATTTATCCTAAAATGCAAACTTTTCTTAATGAGGCTTATTTTTTAAGTGGAAGTGGAAGTGGAGTTTTTAAGGCTAAATAATGAAAAAAACTATAGTAAAAAACAAAAAAGCTTTTTTTGATTATGAAATTTTGGAAAAATTTGAAGCAGGTATTGTTTTAAAAGGTTCTGAAGTGGTAGCATTAAGAGCTAGTAGAGCAAATTTAAAAGATTCTTTTGTGCGTATTATCAAAGGTGAAATTTTCTTACTTAATGCTCATATTTCTCATCTTAGCACTACACATTCTTTTTATAAGCATGATGAAAAAGGTGTGCGAAAACTTTTAATGCATAAAAAGCAAATCGATAGGCTTTTTGGTAAAATTAGCACTCAAGGCTTTACTATAGTGCCATTAGAACTTTATTTTAATGAAAAAAATAAAGCAAAAGTCTTAATAGCCTTAGCCAAAGGAAAAAACTTACACGATAAAAGAGAAAGTTTAAAGAAAAAACAAGCAGATCTTGAGGCAAGAGCTGCTATGAAAAATCATTATTAAAAAAGGATTTTGATGAAAAAAGTTGCTTATTTATTTTTTACATTTGCTTTTGCATTTTTAATAAATGCTTGCTCAAGTGAAGAAAAAATCGAAAATGAATTTGCATTTGCTGAGTATAAAATGGGCGATGAAATTCTTTTAAAAAGTGTCAATGGCGGCGAAAAAACATTAGTAAGGACACAAAATGGTTTTGTGGTAAAGGGCGAAGAGAATAAAATTTTAATGTTTGATTTTTTTGGAACCTTTTGCACACCTTGCCAAGAAGAAGCTACCCATCTAACAAGCTTGTGGCAAAAAAATACAGATAATTTTATCATCATGGGGCTTAGTCATTTTGAAAATGTAAGCGATCAAACTGTAAAAGATTTTGCTATTAAATATGGGGCGTATTATTTTTTAAGCAATTCTAAAGAAAATGATAGAATTGTCGCACAAGCTTTAAAAGATATCAACTATCAAAGTATGGAACAACTTCCTTTTAAAGTGGTTTTAAAAGATGGTATTTATCAAGATTTAACAGACTTTTGGAATAAAGACTCAAAAAATTATGTGAAATATTATCTTGGGAAAGTTTCTACTGAGATTATGCAAGAAGATATTAATAGGATATTAAATGGGTCTAAAAAGTGAAATTTTAGAGCAACAAAAACTAGCAGAACCTAAAATGTTTAAGGTTTTGCTTTTAAACGATGATGTTACCACTATGGATTTTGTAATTGAAATTTTAATGAATATTTTTCATCATGATTTTGAAAAGGCAAGTGCAATTATGCTTGAAATTCATCATCAAGGAAGTGGAGTTTGTGGTATATACACAGAAGAAATTGCACTTAGCAAAAAACAGCAAGTTGACATGGCAGCAAAAAACAATGATTTTCCACTCCAAACAAGGATAGAAGAACAATGAAATATAAAGAATTAATTGACTCATTTATACCAAATGCAAGACATTTAAGCTTTATCAATCATCATGAATTTATCACTTGCGAGCATTTGCTTTTTGCTTTAGTTAAACTTAGTAATGACTTTAAAAATCTACTTGAAGAAATCGGAGATGGTGATTTACAAGGCTTTGAAAATGAGTTAAAAAACTACTTAGCTAAAAATAACGAAATTTTAAAAAAAGAAATAGAACCTATTTTTTCTGTAATCTTGGAAAATATATTACACAAGCTAAATGCAAAAAATCAAACAAGTGTGATTGATTTTATCATTGCACTTTGCAAAGAAGAAAAAGCTTATTCTTATAATATCTTAAAAAAACACCTAATAGAAGAAGAAAAAATAAAAGAATTGTTACAAAATGCTGAATTTGAAAATTTAAAAACCCATACCATAGAGCTAGTTGAGCTTGCAAAAAAAGGCAAAATAGATCCTGTTATAGGTAGGAAATTTGAACTTGAAAGAATGATGCAAATTCTAAGCCGTCGCAAAAAAAATAATCCTATTTTAGTTGGTGAGCCAGGTGTTGGTAAAAGTGCCATTATAGATGGACTAGCGTTAGCTATAGCTGAAGAAAAAGTACCAAAACATTTAAAAAACTCAAAAATTTATAGTCTTGATATGGCAAGCTTGCTTTCAGGGACAAAATACAGGGGTGATTTTGAAAAAAGATTAAAAGATATCATAAAAGAATTAGAAAATATCCCTAATGCTATTTTATTTATAGATGAAATTCACACCATAGTAGGAACTGGCGCAAGTAATGAAAGTCATGCAGATATGTCAAATTTATTAAAACCTGCACTAAGTAATGGCAACATCAAATGCATAGGAGCAACTACTTTTATAGAATATAAAAACACCTTTGATAAAAACAAAGCCCTAAGTAGAAGATTTGCAAAAATTGATATAGATGAGCCAAGCGAAGAAGAATGTTTTTTAATCTTACAAGGCTTAAAAAGCAAATATGAAAATTTTCACAAAATCAAAATCAGCGATGAAATTTTGCAAACAAGTATAAAATTAGCAAAACAATTTTTACATGATAAATTTTTACCCGATAGTGCGATTGATTTAATCGATGAGCTTGGTGCAAGCTTTGCTTTAGAAGATAAAAAAAGTAAAAAAATAGTAAAAATAAAAGACTTAGAAAATACTTTAGCAAGAATGACGCATTCTCATAAAATTTATGAAAGCGATCAAGGTAAAATTCTTAAGAACTTAGAGCATGATTTAAAACAAAACATTTTTGGACAAGATGAAGCTATTAAAGCTTTATGTTCTATTTTAAAACAAAGCTATGCAGGATTAAAAGGTAAAAACACCCCAAAAGGCGTGTTTTTATTTACCGGTTCAAGCGGGGTTGGTAAAACCGAACTTGCGAAAAATTTAGCACAAATTTTAAACCTTAACCTTGAAAGATTTGACATGAGTGAATACTCACAAAAACATGATGTGAGCAAACTCATAGGAACTTCAGCAGGTTATGTGGGCTATGAAGATGGTGGCTTGCTTAGTAATAGTATTAGAAAAAATCCTTTTAGCGTAGTTTTGTTTGATGAGATAGAAAAGGCTCATCCTGATTTAACTAATACTTTTTTACAAATTTTTGATAATGCAAGCTTGACGGATAATAGTGGATTAAAAGCTGATTTTAAAAATACTATTATCATTATGACCTCCAATTTAGGCTTAAAAGAAAGTAATGAGCTTGGTTTTTTAAGCAGTGATAAAGAAAAAAGCAATAAAGCCATAAAAGATTTTTTTGCGCCTGAATTTATCAACCGTATAGATAAAATCATTCATTTTAATGACTTAAGTCAAGAAATTTTAGAACAAATCGTCCAAAAAGAACTAGATTTAATGGCAAAAAATTTAAATAACGTCACCATAGAAGCTGATAAAAAAGTAAAAGAATTTCTTACTAAAAAAACCAATAACAAAGAATTTGGAGTAAGATTATTAAAACGCATTATTGCTGAAGAATTAGGAGAGAGATTAAGCGATGAGATTTTGTTTGGAAAATTAAAAAATGGTGGTAAATTAAAACTCAAACTTTCCAAAAATGAAAAAATCGAATTTGTATTCTAAACTTTTAAAAAGCCCTGATGATGCGCCTGTTTTTATTAGCGAAAAGCTAGAAGTAGATTTTATACCTCATGCTTATCGTCTAGGGCTTTTTCCATGGACTAGTAATCCTGTTACTTGGTGGTGCCCTTCTCCTAGAATGGTGCTTTTACCTAATGAAGTGCGTATACAAAAAAGCATAAAAAAAGCTTTAAAAACTTATGAAATAAGACTTGATTTTGATTTTAACTTGCTTATAAGTCATTGTGCAAAAAGAAAAAAAACTTGGATAAGTCAAGAGTTTATACAAGTTTATACAAAGCTTTTTGAGCAAAATTTAGCTCATAGTGTTGAAGTTTATGAAAATGATGTTTTAATCGGTGGTTTATATGGACTTATCATAGGCAAAATATTTTTTGGCGAAAGCATGATAAGCCTTAAAAAAGATGCTTCAAAAGTAGCCCTAATAAGACTTTGTGAGCTTTTAAAACCATATGATTTTTTAATAGATTGTCAAGTGCCTAATGAGCATTTAAAATTTATGGGCGCTAAAGAAATGACAAAAAAAGATTTTTTAAAAACACTAGAAAAAAAAGTTTCGCTTGAAAGTGGCTTTAAAAATTTCAAAAATTTACTATAAAAAGATATACTTATAGATAAACAAAATTGCATAAATATTTTGGAATGATTTTTGCTTTTAGTCTATAAAAGCTTTATTTTAAAGGAAAAATTATGATAAGCCCTTTTAAATCAAAAGAACTTATTGTTGATGCTTTAGCAGGAAGAAATCTAAGAAGTCAAATGATTAATTCCAACCTTGCAAATGTTGATACTCCTTTTTATAAAGCAAGAGATATAGAATTTGAAACTGCTTTAGTTAATAGAGCAAATGAAATTTTTAAAAAGAAAGATACCAAAGAGCTTGAATTAGCAAGTACAGATGCAAATCATCAAAAACCTTGGAAATTTCCAGATCCTAATAAATCAACCATTTATTTAAGAGATGGACATTTGGCAAGAAATGACGCAAATACAGTAGATCTTGATGTAGAAACTACTGAAATGAGTAAAAATACTATGATGATTACTGCTTTAGATGGTGTTTTAAGAAGACAAAGTAATATTTTTTCAACCATCATAGACACAAGCTCTAAATTAGGCTAGGAGAAAAATAATGGCTTATTTAAGTGATTTTGATATTAGTGGATACGGACTTAGCGCTCAACGCTTTAGAATGAATGTAATTAGCTCAAATATAGCTAATGCAAACACTACTAGAACAGCAGAAGGTGGTCCGTATAGAAGAAGAGAAGTGATTTTTAAAGCGACTGATTTTAATGAATTACTAAATAAACAAATCGCTAAAGATAATAATTTTTTAGAATATGAAAATCCTTTAAATGATCCTGCTTCGCAAAAAGATGCAAAACCTGCTATAATGAGCGTAGTAGTTGATAAGGTTGTAAGAGATGATAAAGATTTTCGTATGAAATTTGATCCATCTCATCCAGATGCGAATGAACAAGGTTATGTTGCTTTTCCAAATATAAACCCTGTTATTGAAATGGCCGATTTAATAGAAGCAACAAGAGCTTACCAAGCAAATGTAAGCGCTTTTACAAGCACTAAAACTATAGCACAAAGTGCGATAGATTTACTAAGAGGTTAATAAATGAACACTATTAATGGTATAAATCAATTTAACAATGTTAACAATAAAAATAATAACAACACAAATAACATAGGTGATGAATTTTCAAGCTTATTAAAAAATTCTATAAACAACCTTAATAAAACTCAAGAAACAGCTGAAGCTGCTATGGTAGATATCGCAACAGGTGAAGTAAAAGACTTACACCAAGCAGCAATTGCGATTAGCAAAGCTGAATCAAGTATGAAATTTATGCTTGAAGTTAGAAATAAGGCTATAAACGCATATAAAGAAATTTCAAGAACTCAAATTTAATATATGCTTTCAAACACCATTAGAAATAGAGTTTCAAAGGTAGCTTTTGCTTTTTGTATGGCTCTGTTTTTTATGGCCTTGTTTTTACTTTCTACTTTTTTTCTAACCTCAAAACGCCATATACCAAATACCCAAAAAGAACAATATTTTTCCGCTCTTAGAGGTAATATCATCACAAGCGATAATTTTACAGTAACTTCTAGTAGGCAAATTTATAGAGCAGAGATTGATCTAAGAAGTTTAAATCCTGATAAAAAAGAATTATTTTTAACACTTTTTCAAATTTATAGTGGCGCAAGCGATGAGCAAATGCAAGATATCAAAAAAAGAATGCTTGCAAAAAAAAGAAGAAGTTATAATTTTATTTTACTCCAAGATATTAATTCAAAAGATGCAAGTTATTTAAAAGAATTAGCTAAAAAGCTTTATACTCAAGGCTTTTTTAAGTCTTTTACAAATAACAATGGCAGAGTTGAAACAAGAGGACTTGATATCATAGAACACAAAGAAGATCGCGTGTATATGCCAAAAGACTCACTTACTCCTATCATAGGCTACACAAGAACTTATATGGATGAAAAAAGTGAAATTTTCAAAAATGTCGGCATAAAAGGCTTAGAAAAATATTACAATGAATGTTTAAATCCTTTGCAAAATGCAAAAATCCAAGGTTTAAGAGATATAGGTGGCAATATTATCTTAAATTTACACTCTTATGAAAAGCGTAAAATAGATGGTTGCAATTTATACTTAAATATTTCACTAAAACTTCAAAAAGGCTTAGAAAAGGCTATTGATAAAAGAAATGAAGATCTAAAAGCTAATGAAATTATAGTTGCAATTATGGAAAGTAAAAGTGGGAAAATTTTAGCCCTTGCTAGCTCAAGAAGATACGATCCGCAAAATCGTGGAAAAGATCTATCTGTGCTTAATGCAAGTGCAATAGAATATGGCTATGAAGCAGGTTCTGTTATAAAGCCTTTTATATTTACCACTGCATTAATGCTTGATAAAATCAAAGTCAATGAAATCATCAATACCCAAGGCGGACAATACAAACTTGGTCGTTTTACCATACGCGATGATCATAGAAAAGATAAAATGAGCATGGAAGAAGTTATTACCTACTCTTCAAATGTCGGTATGATTAAAATCGCCCAAAGATTAAGCAATCTTGAAATCATCTCAGGGCTTAGAATTTTTCGTTTTGGAGAAAGAAGTGGTATTGACCTTCCTTATGAACAAAAAGGAGAAATACCAAATCCAAAAAGATTAAGAGAAGTAGAAAAATCTGTATTAAGTTATGGTTATGGCTTAAAAACAACTTTTATGCAACTTCTAGCTGCTTATAATGTATTTAACAATGATGGAATTTATATCACACCACAAATTGCAAATAAAATTTATCAAGATGGGCGTTTAATAAAACTTGATGATGAAGTTAAAAAAGAAAAAATTCTCTCAAGTAAAGCTGCCAAAGAAATGCAACAAATTTTAATCAATGTTATAGAAAAAGGAACGGGTAAAAAAGCACAAACTCAAGGCATTATCATAGGCGGCAAAACAGGTACAGCTAGGATTGCTGAAAGAAAAGGCTATACTTCAAATCGCTACAATGCTTCATTTTTTGGCTTTGCAAATGATGAGAAAAACAATTACACCATAGGGGTTTTGGTGAGAAATCCTACCAAGGCTTATAGTTATTATGCTGCACAAAGTGCTTTACCTATGTTTAAAGATACAGTAAATCTTATGATAAAAGAAAGTTATTTAAAGCCTATAGAGAACAAAACGATAAAAACTAATCCAAACTAACTTTAAAATTTAGAGTTTTATTTGACTCTAAACTAAACAATTTAAAATAAACTCTATAAACTCATCACTATTATTAGGGCAAGCAATAAGCTCATAATCACTTTTTGCTAAGTGTCTATACTCAACTCCAAGTTCAAAAATCGTTTCAGAACAATCTATACAAAAAGATATAGGATAAATCAAAGCTTTTTGATCTAAATTTGCTAAAATATCACTTGTATTAGGTTCAAGCCATTTCACTGGACCTAGTTTTGATTGATACGATAAAATGATATGATCAAATTCATTTTTAAGTTTTTCTTTTAAGATACCCACATGCTCTTGCACATGTTTTTCATACAAATCGCCTTTTTTAATCACTGAAAGCGGTAAAGAATGCGCAGAAAAAATCAAAGTTTTATAATCACATTCTTTCTTTTTTTCTAAAATATGCTTTATAATCATTTCATTATAAAGTTCATCTTTATAAAAAACATCAATGATTTTTACATTAGCTTGATTTTGGATATTTCTTAGCTCATTTTGCACCACTTCTAAAGAACTAGTTACAGTGGTTTTAGAATGATGAGGATATAAAGGAAATAAAATGATTTCATCATTTTTTTGAAAATCATATTTTGAAAAAACCTCATTTGCAAAGGGTGGCACATAAAGACTAATAAAATCAAAGCTATATTCTCTAGTTTTGGAATTTAATCTATCACATAAACTTTGTGTGATTTGGGTAAGCGGGGACTTCCCGCCCATTTTTTCATAGTTTTGCTTCATAGCTTTTAGTCTTGACTTTCTTATCATAAAGGCTACAAATTTTCTTAAAAAAACATTTTTTATCCCTAAAATATAAGGATCATTAAACATATTTTTTAAAAAAACTTCACATTCATCAAGTTTATTAACCCCGCCCATATTTAAAAAAAATACATATTTCACTATCAAACACCTTCTAAAATTTCTTGCACTCTTAAAGCATCTTCAATGCTAGCTAAATTTTTACAAACCCCATTTTGCAAAAGCTCAAAAAAGGCTTCATGCTCAGCATATAAAGGAGAATTTTCATATAAATTTGGAATTTTTTGCATATTGATAAAAAGTTCAAAATTTTTAAGATCAAGTTCATAAGTATGTTTTTTACCTAAAAGTGTGATTTTTCTTATAATGCATTGTCCATTCCAGCTATCATGAATACTTGCTAAGATATTTTCTAATTTTAAGCTTATCATTACCTCATCTTCAAATTTATCATGATGAAAGCTTTTATAAATATTTGCTTTTAAAATTTGCTCTTGACTTAAAAATCTAACCAAGTCAATATCATGCACACTAAGATCACTTAAAACACCCACATCGTTTATTCTTTGTGGATAAGGAGAAATTCTTTGTATATTAATACTTATAATCTCATCTTCTAAAAGTTTTTCTTTTAAAGTTAAAATAGCAGGATTAAATCTCTCGCAAAAGCCCACCCCTACCCTGACTTTATTTTCTCTAGCTTTTTGTTCTAAGATTAAAATTTCATCAACATTTAATGCCAAAGGCTTTTCTATCAAAACATTTTTTATTTTAGGAAAAACCTTTAAAGCTATATCTAAATGCGTATGGGTAGGCGTAGCAATGATAACACCATCAAGATTTTGTGCTAAAAAATCATCAAAATTTTTATGAAAAAAGTGTTTAAATTCATCTTTGCAAAAAGGATCATAAAGATGAATTTCTTTTACTTTTAAATTACGCTCAAGTTCTCTTAAATGGTTTTTACCCATTTTACCAAGACCTATAAGCCCTATTTTCATTTAAAAGCCTCTATCACTCTAGCTTGGTGTTCTTCTTTTAAAAATGCACTCATAGGTAAAGATAAAATTTCATCACTCAAAAGCTCTGTATTTGGCAAATCACCCTTTTTATAAGCAAGATAATCAAAAGCTTCTTGTAAATGAAGCCCCAAAGGATAATGCACCGCAGTAGGTATGCCTTGCTCTTGTAATTTTTGCATGAAATTTTCCCTATTCTTTACACGCACGCTATATTGAGCCCAGGCACTCATAAAACCATCTTTCCTTGGCGGTAAAATACAATTTTTCAAATTTTCATCATAAATTTTTGCTATTGCTTCTCTTTTTTTAATCTCTTCATCTAAGTATTTTAATTTCACATTTAAAATAGCTGCTTGGATGGTATCAAGCCTTCCATTAATACCGATGTATTTATGCTTATATCTTTGCACTTGTCCATGATTTAAATAAATTTTTATTTTTTGCGCTAATTCATCATCTTGGGTAAAAATCGCCCCGCCATCTCCATAAGCACCTAAAGGCTTAGACGGGAAAAAGCTTGTGCAAGATATATCAGCTATAGCACATGATTTTATGCCCTTTTGACTAGCTCCAAAACTTTGCGCGCTATCTTCTATCAAAGCAATATTTTGACTTTTACAAAGCTCTTTTAGAGCAAACATATCAGGCATAAGCCCAAAAATACTCACAGCAATTACAGCTTTAGTTTTAGGCGTGATAGCACTTTGAACTTTTTCTAAACTAAGATTATAATCTTTAAAATCAATATCTACAAAAACAGGTTTAGCGCCGATTAGAGCAACCATTTCAGCTGTAGCTATAAAGGTAAAACTTGGCACTATTACCTCATCATCTCTACCCACACCCAAAGCCATCAAGGCTAAAAATAACGCACTTGTGCCACTTGAACAACCTATTGCGTGTTTAATACCTACATATTTAGCTAAATTGTTTTCAAATTCTTCTAATTTTGCACCACCTATAAAAGAAGTGCTTTGTAAAACTTCACTAATAGCCTCATCGATTTCATTTTTATAAGCATTATATTGAGTATTTAAGTCTATAAAAGGAATTTTCATTGTATTACCTTAGTAAATTTAAAATCGTGATTATAAGATAGTTTTACTTAATTTAAAGTATTTTTGGTATTATTTTAAGCAAAAAACTAGCTAGGAAAATCTATGGATATAAGAAAAGAATATTTAGAATTTTTTAAGTCAAAAGGACACGAAATCACTCCTTCAAGCCCTTTAGTTCCTGATGATGCGACTTTACTTTTTACTAATGCAGGTATGGTGCCTTTTAAAAGTATATTTACTGGAGAAGTACCACGCCCTAATCCTCCGCGTAAAACAAGCTGTCAAACTTGTATAAGAGCTGGTGGAAAACATAATGACTTAGACAATGTAGGCTACACAGCAAGACATCATACTTTCTTTGAAATGCTTGGAAATTTTAGTTTTGGGGATTATTTTAAAGAACAAGCTATTGCTTATGCTTGGGAATTTGTAACTGAAGTTTTAAAACTACCTAAAGAAAGATTATATGTAACTGTACATGAAAGCGATGATGAAGCATATGAGCTTTGGCAAAAACATATAGAAAAAGAAAGAATTTATAAATTTGGCGATAAAGATAATTTCTGGCAAATGGGCGATACTGGACCATGCGGGCCTTGTAGTGAAATTTTTTATGATCAAGGTGCTGAGCATTTTAATTCTAGTGAAGATTATATGGGTGGTGATGGAGATAGGTTCTTAGAAATTTGGAACCTCGTTTTCATGCAGTATGAAAGAAGTGCTGATGGCACACTTACTCCATTGCCAAAACCAAGCATTGATACAGGTATGGGACTTGAAAGAGTTAGTGCTATAAAAGAAGGAAAATTTAGCAATTTTGATAGTTCTTTGTTTATGCCTATTATTGAGAGTATTGCAAAACTTTGCGGTAAAACTTATACCTATGAAAGTGGAGCTAGCTATAGAGTAATCGCTGATCATATTAGATCAAGTGTATTTTTACTTGCTCAAGGAGTTGGCTTTGATAAAGAAGGTAGAGGTTATGTTTTAAGAAGAATTATGCGCCGTGCCTTAAGACATGGATATTTATTAGGTCTTAAAAGAGCTTTTATGTATGAGCTTGTAGATGTAGTGTGTGAGTTAATGGGTGGACATTATACTTACTTAAATGAAAAAAAAGAATTTATCAAAGAGCAGATTAAACTAGAAGAAGAAAGATTTTTAAGCACTATCGAAAATGGTATTGAAATTTTCAATGAAGAACTTAAAAAAACTAAAGATATTTTTAGTGGTGAAGTAGCTTTTAAACTTTATGATACTTATGGTTTTCCGCTTGATTTAACCCAAGATATGCTAAGAGAAAAAAATCTTAGTGTAGATGAGGCTAAATTTAATGAGCTTATGCAAGAACAAAAAGATAGAGCCAAAGCTTCTTGGAAAGGAAGTGGAGATAAAGCAGTTAGCGGAGACTTTAAAGTTTTATTAGAAAAATTTGGCAAAAATACTTTTAGTGGTTATGAAAACTATGAAGAAAAAACTAAAATCATGGCTATTTTGGATGAGAATTTTAAAATCATAACCGAAGCTAAGGCAGGAGATATAGCATGGTTAATGCTTGAAAAAACTCCATTTTATGCAACAAGTGGAGGGCAAAGCGCTGATATAGGTTTTATCAATGAAAATGAGGTTTTAGATACACAAAAATTCTTTGATATTAATCTTAGTCAAGTGAAATTAAAACAAAATCTTAAAACAAATGATGAAGTGTTAGCTTGCATAGATACTAAAAAAAGAGAACAAATCGCAAGACATCATAGTGCGACACATTTACTACACCATGCTTTAAGAGAAATTCTTGGCTCACACATTAGTCAAGCAGGTTCTTTGGTAGAGCATAATAAATTAAGATTTGATTTTACTCATCCAAAAGCCCTAAACAAAGAAGAATTAAAGCAAATAGAAGCTTTGGTAAATACTTACATCATGCAAGCAAATGAAGCTAAAATTGAAATTTTGGCTTTAGATGAAGCTAAAAAAAGTGGTGCCATAGCTTTATTTAGTGAAAAATATCAAGAAAAAGTAAGAGTTTTAACCCTAGGAGCTAGTAAAGAGCTTTGCGGTGGCACCCATGTGAAAAATAGCTCTGAAATAGGAAGTTTTTACATCATCAAAGAAAGCGGAGTTAGTGCTGGAGTTAGAAGGATAGAAGCAGTGGTAAGCAAAGCTGCACTTGATTATGTTAATGAAAATTTAAAAGAACTAAACCAAGCTAAAGAAGAGTTAAAAACTCATGATATTTTAAGCTATGTGGCAAAATTAAAAAATGAAATAGCTAGTTTAAAAAATGAATTAAAAAATTCAAACAAAGCAGAATTAAACTCTAAAGAACTAAATGGCATTCAATATTGCGTGCAAAAAATAGATAATGGTGATATAAAAACCATGATAGATGAGTTTAAAAATAAATTTAACAAAGCTGTGATTTTACTTTTACAAGAAAAAGAAGGTAAGATTATCATAGCAGCAGGTGTTAAAGACACTTCGTTAAAAGCTGGTGTTTTGGTAAAAGAAATTGCGCAAATACTTGGTGGAAACGGTGGTGGTAGAGATGATTTTGCAACAGCTGGCGGTAAAGATACAAGCAAAATAAAACAAGCGCTTGATCATGCTAAGAAAATCATAGAAGAAAGTCTTGCTTAATGCTTTATCTAGCTTCAAGTTCGCCTTCACGCGTTGCTTTATTAAAAGAAGCAAATATCGCTTTTGAACAAATTATTATCGATTATGATGAGAGCTTGGTAAAAAAAGATAATCCAAGCTCTTATGTGCAAAAAATTGTTTTAGAAAAAGAAAGGCAGTTTTTTGCAAAATATCCTGATTTAAAAAATGTTTTATTTGCTGATAGCATAGTTTGTGCTCAAAATATCATTCTTACTAAAGCTAAAAGCGATAATGAGGCTTTTAATATGCTCAATTTGCAAAGTGGCAAAAGCATTAGCGTTTTAAGCGCGATGATTTTAGTTTTAGAAGATAAAAAGATTTTTAATCTTAGCAAGTGTGATTTGATTTTGGATAAATTTGATCTAAAAGATATGCAAGAATACGTTGAGTCAAAACTTTATCAAGGCAAAGCCGGAGCTGTGATGTGCGAGGGATTTCATAAAAAATACATTAAAAAAATCATAGGCCATCAAAGTACAGCACTAGGGCTTAATATAGAACTTTTGAAAGCATTTTTATGATAAAAATTTTAAAAATATTTCTTTCTTTTTGTGTAGTGTGTGCGGTTGGAATTTTTATATTTATTGCTTATTTGTTTTCTGATTCTGATTTAAATCAATACACCTTTAAAGATTACAAACCACCTCTTACAACACAAATTTTTGATAAAAATGGAAAATTAGTTGCAAATGTTTTCGAGCAACACCGCTTTTATGCCCCTTATGAAGAACTTCCACCAAGACTTATAGAAGCTTTGGTGGCCATTGAAGATACTAGCTTTTTTGAACATGGTGGGGTTAATATAGATGCGATTTTTAGAGCAGCTATTAAAATCATAAGAAGCGGTGGAAAAACCATGGAAGGAGCTTCCACTCTTACACAACAATTCATAAAAAACACAGAATTAACCCCAGAGCGTACTTTAAGTAGAAAGCTAAAAGAAGCTTTACTTGCATACAAAATAGAAAGTACTTTAACTAAAGAGCAAATTTTAGAAAGATATTTAAATTTCATATTCTTTGGACATGGATATTATGGAGTAAAAACTGCTGCGCTTGGGTATTTTAGAAAAAATTTAGATGAGCTTAGTTTGAAAGAAATTGCCATTTTAGTAGGTATGCCAAAGGCTCCAAGCACTTATGATCCTACTAGACATTTAGATCTTTCTTTAGCTAGAGCAAATAGCGTAGTACAAAGAATGTATAATCTTGGTTGGATTTCTAAAGAAGAGTATGAAAATGCCTTAAAAGAAATTCCAAAGGTATATGATGATACTTTAACACAAAATGCAGCTCCTTATGTTACTCAAGAAGTTTTAAAACAACTAAGCGGAATTAAAGACTTAAAAAGTGGCGGTTATAAAATAGAGCTTGCTATAGATCTTGATGTGCAAAATATTGCAAGAGAAGCTTTAAAATTTGGCTATGATGAAATAGTTAAAAGAGACAAAGATGCAAATTTAAGCACACTTAATGGAGCTATGATAGTAGCAAATCACCAAAATGGAGATATATTAGCCTTAGTAGGTGGAGTAAATTATACAAAAAGTAATTTCAACCGCGCTACTCAAAGTTTAAGACAGCCTGGAAGTTCTTTTAAACCTTTTTTATACCAAATTGCTATTGACATGGGTTATTCTCCTATGAGCAAGGTTGCTGATATTTCAAGAATTTTTGAAAGTACCAAAGAAGATGAGAAAGACTGGAAACCTAAAAATTACGGTGGAAAATTTCTAGGGCTTATAAGCTTAAAAGAAGCATTAACTGGATCAAGAAACCTAGCTACCATAAATTTAGCTCTTGCCCTAGGACTTGATGTGATCCATGATAAACTTCAATTTATGGGCTTTGAGAATATACCGGTTGATTTATCTATAGTTTTGGGTAGCTTTGGAATTTCTATTTATAACTATGCTAAACTTTATACAGTATTTGGAAACTATGGCGTGCAAAAAGATTTAATACTCATTAAAAGAGTAATTGATAAAAATGGCAAAATAGTAGTAGAATTTAATTCAGGAGAAAGAAAAATCAGCGAACCCGAACAAGCCTTTTTAGTCAATGATATGATGCAAAATGTTGTTAAAAAAGGCACTGGACGCAATGCTAGAGTAGAAGGGATTGAAATAGCTGGAAAAACAGGTACTTCAAATAAAAGCATAGATGCGTGGTTTTGTGGCTTGACTCCTGAAATAGAAGCTATCATTTGGTATGGAAATGATGATAATAAACCTATGAAACAAATCGAAGGTGGCGCAAGAACCGCTGCTCCGGTTTTTAAAGAATTTTTAACAAAATACTTAGAACTTTATCCTGATAGTGCTAGAAAATTTATCATTCCAAAAGGAGTTTATCAAGGAATTTATGAAAAGCAAAGAGAGTATTATACCAATACCTCTCCATTTCCAAAAAACAACCCTGCTCTATCTGAAAACAGTGAGATAATTTTTTAAAAATATTTTTTTATATAATAAAAATTATCCTTTTATTTTCCTTTATATGTTTTAATATCACAAAACTTATAAAGGAAAATTATGAATATCACAAACGAACAATTATATAAAAAAAGACGCCATTTTTTAAAACTAGGTGCTGGAGCTTTAGTTAGTTCAGCCTTAGTTCAATCTGAATTGATGGCATTAAATTTCTTTCCTGATCCTAATAATGAAAAATTAAAACTTAGCGATGAAAAAATTGCGACTAATTATGTAAATTTTTATGAATTTTCTACTGATAAAAAAAGAGCCGTAGAGCTTGCGAAAAATTTTAACACAAACGGCTGGAAAATAGAAGTTAGCGGAGAAGTTGAAGAGCCTTTGACTTTAACCATGCAAGATTTATTAGCCTTTCCTTTAGAAGAGAGAATTTATAGATTTCGTTGTGTTGAAACTTGGTCTATGGTAGTGCCTTGGGTTGGTTTTGAATTGCGTGCTTTAATAGAAAAATGCAAAGTCAAAAGTGAGGCTAAATTTATAAAATTTACCACTCTTTTTGATAAAAATCAATTTGCCGATCAAGCTTCATTTTTCCCAACTCTTGACTATCCTTATGTAGAGGGTTTAAGATTAGATGAGGCTATGCATCCACTAACGCTTATGGCTGTGGGTATGTACAAAAAGCCTTTATTAGGACAAAACGGAGCACCGATTCGTCTTGTAGTTCCATGGAAGTATGGCTTTAAAAGTATAAAATCTATTGTAAAAATAGAATTTACCAAAGAACAACCTAAAACCACATGGGAGCTAGCAAACCCTAGAGAATATGGATTTTATGCCAATGTTAATCCAAATGTTTCTCATCCAAGATGGTCTCAAGCAAACGAACGTCCTTTGGGAGATTTTTTCACTAAGCCTACACAAATGTTTAATGGCTATGAAAAAGAAGTAGCACATTTGTATAAAGATATGGATTTAAAGGTTAATTTTTAATGAGCAAAAAAGTTTATAATATCGGTGGATTTTTAGCCTTTGCTTTAAGTATTGTTTTTAGCATCTATCAAATCATGCAAGAATTTGATATTGTAAAATCTGTATATTTTTATAGTGGTATATTTGGCTTAATCTTTTTTGGATTGAGCCTGTTTTTTTCACTTTTAAAGTATAAACACACAAAAGATTACCCTAAATTTTTAGGTTTTTATGCATTTTTTTGGACTTTGATTCACTTTTTTAATTATTTTGCTTTTGGAAAAAATTTAGATTTAATACTTTTTTTCAAAGATACTTTTAGTAAAAATTTAGAATTTAGTGGTTTTGTAAGCTTTTTTATACTCACATTTATGTTTATAAGCTCATTTAAGTTTTTTAAAAAAATGAGTAAAATAAGAAAACTTGGATATTTTTGCTTTTTGCTAGTAGCTTGGCATTATTTTTTATCTGCAAAAATACCACAAATTCCACATTTTTTAGCTTTAAGTCTAGCCTTGATTTTTCTACTTATTAAACTATATAAAAATTATAAAAAGAGAAAAAAAGTAACTTTTTTATAAAAATTTGTATTCAAATGAAACACTTTTAAGAGTAAATATATAAATATATTCTTAAAATAAGACTTGATATATCTTATTTTAAGGACGATCATGCAAAGAAGAGATTTTTTAAACGGAATGGCTTTAACTATACTTGCAGGAATGACTCCTTTGCAAGTATTATATGGTAAAGAAGCCAAAATCGAAGATTTTACCAAAGAATACTATCCTCCAAAATGGCTTGGACTAAGGGGTAGCAATAATGCAAGTTATGAATTTGCACATATGCTAAGAGATGGTGAAAAATTTGACTTTAGCGCTATCAAACCTAAACAAGAATATGATTTGGTTGTAGTTGGAGCTGGAATTAGTGGTTTAGCAGCTGCCTGTTTTTATCAAAACAAATTTGGAAAAGATAAAAAAATTCTTATCCTTGATAATCATGATGATTTTGGTGGACATGCTAGAAGAAATGAAATAGATTTAGAAGATGGTACTATTTTAAGTTATGGTGGTAGCGAAACATTTCAATCACCAAAGGCGTTATATTCTAAAGAAGTAGTAGATTTATTATCATCTTTGGGTGTGGATATTGATGAGCTTGCTAAACGTTTTGATGTAAATTTTTATCCTGATTTAAATCTTAGCAGGGGTGTGTATTTTTCTAAGGCTGAATTTGGAGTAGATAAGGTCGTAAGTGGCAACCCTAGAAAAGTAATTTGTGATGATATTCCTGAGGGAAGACATAATGGCAGAAGTGTTGAAGCTTTTATAGGTGATTTTCCTCTTAATGAAAAAGATAAAAAAGATTTAATTGCTTTATTTAAAAGCGAAAAAGACTATTTAAAAGGCTTGACAAAAGAGCAAAGAGATGAGTATGTAGCAAAAACAAGCTATAAAAAATTCTTAGAAGAAAAAGTTAAGCTTTCACCACAAGCTGTAAAATTCTTTGAAGGTATGACAGATGACTTTTTGGCTTTGGGTATTGATGCTGTTTCTTGTGAAGATGCTAGAGCTTCATTTTTACCTGGTTTTGACAAGCTTGGTCTTGATCCAATCGAAGGAGAAGCATTAGCTGAAATGGAAGAACCATACATCCACCACTGCGCTGATGGTAATGCTACTGTTGCTAGATTAATGGTTAGAAGATTAATTCCTGATGTATCTAAAAAAGGTAAAGATATGGATGAAGTTACTCTAGCTCATTTTGATTATTCTAAACTTGATCTTGCTAAAAACAAAGTGCGTTTAAGATTAAACAGCACTGTTATCAATGTAGAAAACACAAAAGATGGAGCTTTAGTAACTTATGTTAATAAAGGCAAAAATTATAGAGTAAAAGCTAAAAAAGTTGTAATGGCAAATTATAATAGTATGATTCCATACATAGTACCAAGCATGCCACAAGATCAAAAAGATGCTTTAAGTAAAAACGTAAAAACCTCTCTTTTACACACAAATGTTATTATAAGCAACTGGGAACCATTTATAAAACTTGGAGTACATGAAATTTATTCACCAAAAATGCCTTATGCTAGAACCAAGCTTGATTATCCTGTGGATATGGGAGGATACCATCACCCAAGAGATCCTAAAAAGCCTATTTGTGTTCATATGGTATGCTCGCCTTTAGTATTTGCTTCTATGCAAGGAATCGACCTTGAAGGAATGGATGCAAGAGATAGAGCTAGAGTGGGTAGAAATTTATTATTCACTATGAGTTTTGAAGAACATGAAAAAATCGTTCGCGATCAACTTCAAGGCATGTTAGGCTCGGCTGGATTTGACCATGAAAGAGACATTAAGGCTATAGTTGTAAATCGTTGGGGGCATTGTTATTCATATACAGAAAACAGTCTGTTTGATGATAGTGAAGAAGCGCAAAAAACTATAGAACTTGCAAGAAAACCTTTTGGTAATATCGTTATAGCAAATTCAGATGCTGATTGGGATGCTTATATGCACGCAGCAATTGATCAAGCATATCGTGCTGTTAATGAACTATAAAATCAAACTCCTTTTTAGGAGTTTGATGAATCAATCATCGTTTTTGATGCTAATATAAATTAAAGCTAAAAGCATATAAGTTACTAATCTGGTAGCATCAGGTAAGCCATTCCAAGTTTTACTCATCCACATACCAAACCATTCTGCAGCTACTACTTGAAAGCCAAAAAACCAAAGTAAACAACAACAAGTTAAAGCAATGATTCCAAATTTTTTAGCTTCATGGAAAGTTTTTGCATCTGAATTTCTTGCGTTAAACATATCCAAGACGCCTTTTAAAGCAGTTAACATAATAAAAGCTTCAAAACAAATAATAAAAATATAGGCAATATGATGGATAGTAGAATTTGTAATAGCTCTATAAACAATAGCATTACCTAAATAATCAGGTTTGGTATCCATGCTCATAACATGTTTTACAAATTGAAAATTTGAATTGTAATCAGTTACATTACCAAAAACAACAATAGCCGCTAAAGAGGCAACTGTAAGCAAGATAATCATTTTAGAATATCTTACTATATTCATCATAGAAAAACCGCAGTTGCAATTCATTCTAGTACTCCTTTTTGTTAAATTTATATTAATATATTATAGAAAATATTAAATAAACTTAAATACCTAACGTAATCTTAAAGAATTTAGTACAACTGTTACTGAACTAAAACACATTGCTAAAGCTGCCAAATGCGGACTAAGACTTATAAATGGCACAAAACCTGCTGCAATAGGAATACACAAAGCATTGTAAATAAAAGCCCAAAAAAGATTAAGTTTGATGATATTTTTAGTTCTTTGAGAAAGCTCAAAACAATAAGCTATTAAAGATAAATCATCTTTTATTAAAATCAAATCTCCACTTTTTTTAGCAAGCTCACTTGCTTTGGAAAAACTTATGCTTGCACTAGCTAAATTTAAAGCAGGAGCATCATTGATACCATCTCCTATAAAAAGCACTTTTTCTTTTTTAATTTTTTCTTTTATAAAATCAAGCTTTTGCTCGGGTTTTAAGTCAAAATAATATTCATCAATATTAAGCTCATTTGCTATTTTGGCAACACTTTTTTCATTATCACCACTTAAAATAATGCTTTTTATATCTTTTTGTTTTAAATTTGCTATCAAATCCTTAGCTTCGTTTTTAAGTTCATTTTTCAAGCAAACCCCACCAAGACAAATATTATTTTTTGCAAAATACAAACATATAGGTGCTTGATCTTCAAATTCTTGCAAAAATTGCTTGCTTTTTTGTATATCAACACTATTTTCAAGCATTAATTTTTCATTGCCTATTAAATACACATCATCATTTTCCTCATAAAGCAAACCACTACCCACTAAAACACTTAATTTTCCTTGCAAATTTAAATTTACATTCAATTCTTTAGTAAAAGCCTTTGCGATTGGATGTGAGCTTAAATTTTCAATTTGGGTGAGTTTTTGAAAATCTTCTTGAGTTAGATTATGCTTATAAACACTTAAGTCATCTTGACTTAAAGTACCTGTTTTATCAAAAATAGCAAGTTTTATACTAGCTAAATTCTCTAGCACTGCTGGATTTTTCACTAAGATAAAATTTCTTGCTCCATTTGCTAAAGCGCTAACTATGGCTATAGGGGTTGCTAAGCCCAAAGCACAAGGACAAGAGATTAAAAGCGTAGCACAAGCATGTAAAAACGCTGCATTAATTCCTTCTTTGAAATACCAAAAAGCAAACACAAAAAGTGATAAAATTATAATACAAGCTACAAAATAAGCTGAAATCTTATTAGCTAAATTTGCTAAAGGTGTTTTGACACTACCTGCTTTAAAAACAAGATCTTTGATTTGTTCTAATGAACTTTCAATCGCCTTTTTATTAGCTTTAATCTTTAAACTTCCATTAATCAACACAGTTCCTGCTAAAATCTCATCATCTTGCTTTTTTAAAAGTGGTAAAAACTCTCCTGTTAAAAAACTCACATCAACCTCAGCTTCACCTGCTATAATCACCCCATCAGCAACAACGCTTTCGCCCTCTTTTACTAAAATCACATCATTTTCTTTTACAAAAGCACTGGGTATGCTTTTTATACTTCCATCTTCTAAGATTATATTAGCTTTTTTAATATCTATGTTTTTTAATTTATTTTGATATTCTAAGGATTTAAATTTGGCCTTTTCTTCTAAGTATTTACCTAATAAAACAAAGCTTATAATCATCGCTCCGCCACTAAAATACAAATAACCATCTTTGCTAAATATTTCAAAATACACAAAAAAAGAATATACAAAAGAAGTAAAGGCACCTAAGGATATCAAAGTGTTCATATCTAAATTTTTATGCCTTAATCCTTTAAGAGCGTGGATAAAAAAACCTTTTCCACAATAAAAAATCGCTATCATAGATAAAAACATTTGAATTAAAGCGGAAACATTTCCTTGGACAAACATTTCAAAATACATCACAATAGAGCTTAAAATTATACTCATGATAAGCTTTGTTTTCATATTTTTAAGCTCTTTGAGTTTAAACTCGTATAAATTTTGCTCTTCTTGTAATATCTCAAAACCCAAAGCTTTGATTTTTTCTTTGATTTTTACTTCCAAGGATAAATCTTTAAGCAAAAACACTCCACTAGAGTTGACATAAGAAACACTTACATCTTCGACTCCATCAATTTTTGCACAAACTTTTTCTATAGCATTAGAGCAATTAACACAAGTCATATTACCTATTTTTAATTTTAACTCATGCTTCATCTATCTCAAAACCTAAATCTTGCAATTGTTTTTTGAACTCTTCAACTTGCTCTGCTTTTAAATCAATCTCTATGCTTTTTGTTTCAACATTTATTTGCATAGTACCAAATTCATCTTCTAGTGAAGCCTTGATTAAATTGACACAACTTTGGCAATTAATATTTTTAGTTTTTACAATCACTTATTATCCTTATTTTAAGAATTTAAAAGCACAACTGCGATCAAAACCACAACAATACCAACTAAGCCAATTTTATTTAATTTTTCCTTATAAAAAACCCAACCACCAAGACAAGTTCCTATAATCCCAATAGCACCCCAAGTAGAATATGCAATACTTAATGGAACATATTCCAAACTAAAAGAAAGCATAAAAAAAGCTAAAATTGCACAAAAAATCGCCCCAAATCCCCATTTTTTATGTTTAAAACTTTCAGATTTTTTTAATAGCAAATTTGCCACTATGTCAAGAACGGCTGACAAAACGATCACTGCTAAATACAATTTCATTCTTCTTTTACCTCGCCCAAATTAATCATCGCAATTCCAATTATCGATAAAATAATTCCTAAAATTTGCAAACTAGTTAGTCTTTCTTCAAACAGCACAAAAGAAACCAAAAGAATTAGTATCATCCCCAAAAGCTCCCATATTGCATAAGCAATACCAATTTGAATTTTTTTAACCGCAAGCCCCATAAGAAAATAAGAAAAAGCGATAAATAAGGCCATAAAAAAATAGCCAAAAAGTTTATTCTCTATTTTTAAAAAGCTTGTTCCTATAACTTCAAACACAATAGCACCAATTAAAAAAAACCATGCAAT
Source organism: Campylobacter sp. RKI_CA19_01128 (assembly GCF_025771175.1). NCBI lineage: Bacteria > Pseudomonadati > Campylobacterota > Epsilonproteobacteria > Campylobacterales > Campylobacteraceae > Campylobacter > Campylobacter sp. RKI_CA19_01128. The sequence goes on along the minus strand of NZ_JAKMPU010000002.1, from coordinate 41,663 downwards.
TAAAACTTCTTTTTTTGCACTCATATTTTTCCTTATGTTTTTGATTTTTATTGTCGTGAGATAAAATAATGTTTTATAATATTTATTCATTATATCTAAGTAATTCTTAAAATCAAATTTAGATTTTTTAGTTTATACTTTTAGCTTTAAAACAATATAAGAAAGAGAGAATTTATGGGAAGAGCGTTTGAATATCGCAGAGCCTCTAAAGAAGCAAGATGGGATAAAATGAGCAAACTTTTTCCAAAACTTGCAAAGGCTATACAAGTAGCAGCAAAAGAAGGCGGAGCTGATCCTGATATGAATCCAAAGCTTCGTAGTGCCATAGCTACTGCAAAAGCTAATAATATGCCAAAAGACAATATCGATGCAGCTATTAAAAGAGCAAGTGGAAAAGATAGCGCTGATATTAAAAATATCCACTATGAAGGAAAAGCAGCACATGGAGCTTTAATCATTGTTGAGTGTATGAGTGATAATCCTACACGCACAGTAGCAAATGTAAAAGCGATTTTTAGCAAAAATGGTGGAGAAATTTTACAAAATGGCTCTTTAACTTTTATGTTTTCACATAAAGCTGTTTTTCATCTTGAAAAATATGATGGAGATTTAGAAGAACTTGAGCTTGAACTCATTGATGCAGGACTTGAAGAGCTTGAGCAAAATGAAGAGGAATTACTAATTATAGGTGATTACACTGCCTTTGGCGAGCTTAGCAATGCCATAGAAAAAAAAGGTTTAGTGCTTAAAAAAGCAGGACTTGAGTATCTTGCTAACAATCCTGTAAATTTTAGCGAAGAACAACTTCTTGATATTGAAAAATTGCTTGATAAATTAGAAGATGATGATGATGTGCAAGCAGTTTATACTAATATAGAATAGGATCAAAAAAATGCTTAAAAAAATCGACACAAAAAATGCAAAAAAATACAATTTTGCTATCATTAGCACCGAAAAAGGTGATATGAAATTAGAATTATTTCCCGATGAAGCACCGCAAACTGTGTGTAATTTTGCTAATTTAGCTAATGATGGTTTTTATGATGAGCTTGTTTTTCACCGCGTGATTCCAAATTTCGTGATACAAGGTGGTTGTCCTTATGGTATAGGCTCAGGTGGCCCTGGCTATGAGATAGAATGTGAATGTGACGATCAAAAACACAAGCACTTAAGAGGTAGCTTATCTATGGCTCACGCTGGTAGAGATACAGGCGGATCGCAATTTTTCATTTGTCACAGCCCACAGCCTCATTTAGACGGAGTGCATACTATCTTTGGGCAAATTAACCCTGAAGATAAAGAAAGTTTGGAAGTACTAGATAGCATTAGAGCAGGAGATAAAATCAAAACTATCCAAATTTTAGAAAAACTTTAATTTTACATCTCCTTAAAATTGTGCTATGATTTTTAAGGAGATTAATTATGCATTTTATTTTTATTTGTATTCATCTTATTTGCGCTGTATTTTTTATAGCCTATGTATTTTTTGATGTATGTGTTTATCACTTTGCTTATCAACACGCAAACAAAGAAGATTGTGATAAAATCAAAAAAGCCTATACTAAATCAAGTATTTTTATTTTTGCTGGTATTTTCATCTTACTTTTACTAAGTGGATTTTATCTTTTGAGCTTTTATGAAATTAACTCTTTTTGGGATTTTTTTGCGAGTAATTTTGGCATATTTTTATTTATCAAGCTTTTGCTGCTAATAACAATGCTAGCTTTGACTTTTTATTCTTTATTTTTTATAAAAGTTTTAAAAAGAAAAGATCCTTTAAAATCTCACTTGATTGCATTGATTTTATGTATTTTAATAATCATTTGCGCAAAAGCCATGCTATATTTTTAAAACATTAAAACTAAGCTTATATCATTAGCTTAAAAAATAAAGGTTATTTATGCTTGGTGATATTATAGATTTTTTACTCACTCTTGCAAAAGATTGGGGTTATTGGGGGATTATTTTTCTTATGTTTGTAGAAAGTTCCTTTTTTCCTTTTCCCAGTGAAGTAGTGATGATACCTGCTGGATATTTAGCCCATCAAAACGAACTTAACTTTTGGCTATGTCTGCTTTGTGGGACTTTTGGAGCTCTTTTAGGAGCTTTACTTAATTATTATTTATGTTATTTTTTAGGACGGGAAGTTCTTTTGAAAATATGCAAATATTTTGGAGTTAATGAAGCAAAATTTGCTCAATTTGAAGCCTTTTTTAACAAACATGGTGAGATATCAACCTTTAGTGGTAGATTAATCCCTGGTTTGCGTCAGTATATTTCTTTACCCGCAGGATTAGCAAGAATGAATTTGAAAAAGTTTATATTTTATACTAGTTTAGGGGCTGGAATTTGGTGTTTGATTTTGCTTATATTAGGCTATGTTTTAGGTAAAAATGAAGATTTAATCAAAGAATATTTGCATTTTGTTATTGTAGCTTGTATTATTTTTGCTACTATGATTGTAGCTATTTATATCTATATCCAAAAAAGGAAAAAGATATCTTAAAATTTCAATTTTAAATACCTAGTTTCATTAGCTAGGTATTTTATTATTTCCTTTAATTTAATATATATTTTCTAAAAACATTTAAATTTATATGATTTTATATTTGATTTTTGATAAAATCTTATAAAAATTATTTCAAAGAAAAATGTTATGCAAAAGCCATCTATTCAAAATTTAACAGATTTTTTAATCGAATACATTAGTGTTTTTCTAAGTGCTGGAACCTACACAGCAAGAGTGGCAAAGTGCGTTGGAAGGATAGCTAATGCATATGGTTATGAGATTAACATGAATTTTTTCTTTCATCATACCACACTAAATATTTTTGATAAAGATGATAATTCCATACAAAGAACCTATATCATACCTAATAAACACAATCACATTAATTTTAAATTTATTTTAGAGCTCAGTGCATTAAGCTGGCAAATTCATGATCATAAATACAACCTAGAAGAAGCTAAATTTTCTCTTTTAAAACTCAAACAAAGCACAAGAAATCCTTTTTTAGCGAATTTATTTTTAGTTTCAGTGGCAAACTCAGCATTTTGCAAGCTATTTGGAGGAGATTTTTATGGTTGCTTGTTTGTATTTTTAGCTACTTTAGTAGGTTTTAGCTTAAGAGTTTTACTCACTAGAATAAAAATTGATTTAAGAATTCAATACATTATTTGTTCTTTTTTATCTTCTTTTATTGTATTTTTTGGAGTGGATTTAAAACTCGTGCAAGAAGCTAATGTTGCTTTGGGTTCTAGTATATTATATTTAATTCCTGGAGTTTATTTTATAAACTCCGTTATAGACATTTTAAAAGATCATATACTTATGGGACTTAGTCGTATTATAAGCGTAGCGATATTAGTATGTTGTATTGCCATTGGAATTTACACTACTCTTGGTATTAATGATTTTGGGATTTTAAGATGATTGATTATTCTTCTATACTTTGGGATATGTTTTTTGCAGCTTTAACAGGTTTTGGTTTTGCTTATGTGTGTAATCCACCCTTTAAAACACTCATACTCTCAGCCATATTAGCCGCTATAGCTCATGGCATGCGCTTTACCTTGATGGGGTATTTTGACTTTCAAACCTTGGCTATTGCAACCTTTATAGCTTCTTTTAGCATAGGCTGTCTTGGTTTGTTTTTAGCTAAGATTTTTAAAACACCTGCTGAAATCATAGCTTTTCCCGCTCTCATTCCTATGATACCTGGAATTTATGCATATAAAGCTATATTGTATTTGATTTCTTTTATACGCTCAGAAGATATTAGCGAAAAGACTAATTTCTTGATTCAATTTTTCGATCATTTTTTTACAACACTTTCAGTAACACTGGCCTTAGCAGTAGGAGTAAGTGTGACTTTGCTTTTGTTTTTTGAGCAAAGCTTTATGATGACAAGAAGTATTAAAAAAAGTAAAAATCACGACCAAAATTAATCGTGATTCATTTTATTTTTTGCCTCTATTCCCATAAGTGCAAAAGCTGTTTTAATACTTAAAGCACATACGGCAAAAAGTTTTAAAAGCTCATCTTCATTATCTGAACCAACCACTTTATTTTCATTATAAAATTTATGAAATAAAGAAGCTAAATTTTTTAAATAATCAGGAATTTTTTGCAAGGCTCTTGACTCAAATGCGTCATTAAGCACTGCTTTTAAATTTAAACTTTCAAATAAAAGATTCATGCCATCTTCATTCAAACTCTCAAATTTAGCATGCATAACATCATCTACACTCTTACCTGCTTTAGCAAATACTTGATGAATTCTAGCATGAGCATAATTAATATAATACACAGGATTAGAGCTATCTTCTTTTTTAAACTCATCTACATCAAACTCTAAATGTGTATCACATTTTTTACTAATAAAAATATATCTTAACACATCACTGCCAAGCTCTTCTAAAACATCACCCATTAAGATGAAATTTCCTGCTCTTTTGCTCATTTTATAAGGCTCACCATTTTTTAATAATGAAACCATTTGCGCTAAGATAATTTCAAGATTTTGACTATCATGACCTAAAAATTCCATAGCAGCTTTCATTCTAGCTATATAACCATGATGATCAGCTCCCCATATATTAATACACTTATCATAACCGCGGCTCATTTTATCTTTATGATAAACTATATCAGCAGCTAGATAAGTTCCTTTTCCATCATCTTTAATAATCACACGATCTTTTTCATCGCCTTTAGCACTTGATGCAAGCCAGATTTTACCATCTTGTTCATAAGTACCGCCATGCTCTTTTAAAGCTTTTAAGGTATTTTCTAATTCATTATAATAACTCGTTTCGCTCACATAAGTATCAATAAATATCTTAGCATCGGCCAAATTTTGCTTGATAATTTTAAGCATTTTATCCTTAGCCCAAAGTGCTAATTGCGGAATGCTTTCTTCTACAAAGAAATCTTTTTCAAAATCAACAAAAGCTTCTTTTGCTACATCTACGATATATTCGCCTTTATAATACTCATCAGGATATTGAACTTGCTCTTTTAAACAATGCTCTTTTACTGCAAGTAATATAGAAAGACCTAAAAGATAAATTTGATTACCTGCATCATTGACATAATATTCTGTATCAAATTTATACCCTAAATGCCTAGCAACTCTAGTTAAAGTATCACCAAAAATAGCCCCTCTAGCATGTCCTATGTGTAAAGGTCCTGTCGGATTTGCACTCACATATTCAAGTAAAAAACTCTGCTCTTTTTTATCATCTTTTGCAAAATTTTCACTATCGCCCAAAGCTTGCGTAGCCAAAGAATTTAAAAAAGCTTTTGAAAGTTTAAAATTTACATAACCATTTAAAGCCTCTACACTTTCAAAACAATCACAATCTTTTAACTTAGCAACAATATCATTGGCAATTATCATAGGATTTTGCTTTAATTCTTTAGCCAAAGAAAAAGCCAAAGGCGTGGCAAAATGAGCTAGATTTTTATTCTTGGGATTTTCTAAGATAAAATCTCTTCCTAATTTTTCTTTAATTTCTTTATAAACTAAAGTTTTCAATGTATTGCCTTAAGCTTTTTTTACTTCTTCGTTATTTTCTTTTACAAGAACATCTTTTTCATTGATTTTTTCAATTTTTTGCGCATCTTCTTGAACAATTTTTTTATCATCTTCTGTATTCATTTCATCTTTAAAAGTTTTAATACCTTTTCCTAAGCCTTTAGCAAGCTCTGGAATTTTTTTTGCACCAAAAAGTAACACTACTATAAGTAATATAATCAACCATTGAGTTCCACTTGGCATATGCATTTTATTCTCCTTTATTCCATTGAATTTGAATTTGTTTTAAATCATGTTTTGTACTTTTTAATTTTGAAGCTTCAAAAACCGCTTCTAACTCCCTATAGCTTTTTTCAAGATCATCATTTATGATTAAAAAATCATATCGATCCAAATAAGCCATTTCATCACTAGCATTTTCCAATCTTTTGCTAATATCTTCTATTTTATCAGTATTTCGCTTAAGCAATCTTTTTTCAAGTTCTTTTTTATTTTTAGTTGTAATAAAAACAGAAGTAATATATTCAGGCATTTTTTCTTTAGCTATACAAAAACCTTGCACATCGATATCAAAAATGACACTTTTACCCTCTTGTAATGCTTTTTTTACAGGGATTAACGAAGTGCCATAATAATTTTTATGTACCAAAGCCCATTCTAAAAAATCACCTTTTTCTATACCTTGTTTAAATTCTTCTTCGCTAATAAAAAAATAATCTACTCCATTTTTTTCATTTTCTCTAGGAGCTCTTGTTGTACTTGAAATAGAAAAATAAATATTATCTTTTTCTTTAAAAAGCCTTTGAAGCAAGGTACTCTTACCTGCTCCACTTGGCCCTGAGATGATTAAAATTTGACCACTCAATGTTTATCCTCATCAAAGCTTATGTTAATGTTTATATTCATTTTCATGCCTTTTAAGGCTGCTTTTAAAGTATCATCAGTAATACTCGAAGTGATAGTTTGAGCTATGCTTTTACTAAGCTCATTTACCATTTCATCTTCTTGTAAATTCTCTGCTTTTTCTTCAGTGTTTACCTTGCTTACTTCTTTCTTTTCTACAATAGCTGGAGCAAGTTCTTCTCCTAAAGCTAACATAATATCATTTTCGTTTAAATTTGCAAATTCATCTTGCGTTTCATCTAAAACTTCACTCATATTTTCCTCTATATTTTCCTCATTCACATCGGCTTGTGGTTTCATTTGTAAATCTTCACCCTCACTTAAATCCTGCATATCAAAATCACTCATTAAATTCTCATCAATATCACCAAATTCTTCATCTAGTTCATCAATAGCAGCTAATTCTTCTTTTATTTTATCTTGAGTGCTTAACTCCTCTTCTGGTTGAAAATCATCTATACTTTCATCTTCAAAAACCTCTTCTACTAAAGGTTCATTTTCTTCTGCAACACTATCATCATCTTTTGCTTCACCAATAAATTGAGCATCTTCAGGTAAATCATCAAAACTCATCTCTTTTTCGCTCATTTCTTCAACCATAGGTAAATCATCAAGAGAATCAAATTCGGCGGGGTTTTCTTCTATATTTTCTTCTATATTTTCTTCTATATTTTCTTCTATATTTTCTTCATGTTGTTCATCTACTAATGTTAACTTATCATCTAATTCCTTGTCAATATCAGCTTCATTTGATAATTTAGATTTATCTTCAGCTTCTAATGAATTATCTAAATTTTCTTCAAAAAAATCTTCTTGCAGATTTAAATCATCTTCACTTAAACTTTCTTCATGCTCAGACAAATCAATACCAGCCAAAAGTTCATTTCCATCTAAAGGCATATCTTTATCAATTAAAACATCCTCATCAAAACTCAATTCATCTTCTTCTAAAGTACTATCCTTACTTTCACTTAAAGTTTTTTCATTACCCAAAAGTTCTATAAAATCAGTCGGTAAAAAAGGCTTATATAAACACTCTACGCCTTCTACTTGCTCTTGGTTTCTAGGCAATAAATAAATCAATCTATTGCATTTACTTTTCAATTCATCTAAATTAGCTTCAATATCATGATCTATGATGATAATATCATAAAAGTCTTCAAGTTCTTCAGCACTTGCAAGCTCTTCAAATTCATAACCTAGTTTTTGAACCCCCAAGCTAATTAATTTTGAAACAGCTACATTAGAATTTATCAGCACAACCTTCATCTGTCATCTCCCAAAGTTAAAGAAATGTATTATTTTAAAACATTTTTAATTATTTATTGCTTATATATTGAAAAACAATAACTCCATATGCTCAAAACTTTTTAACATTAAATTTTTAAAATACTGCATCATGATGAGTAAAATAGCAATAAGCACTGCAAAAGATAAAAATATCTTGATAGGATAACCCACCACCAAAAGATTAAATTGTGGCATAGTTTTCATAAGCATACCAAAAATAACATCTGATAATAAAGATATTGCTAAAATAGGAAAAGCCATAGAAAAACCGAGTACAAAGATATTTACCATAGCTTTATTCAAATAAAGCATTAAATTCTCATGCGGATAAAATCCACCCAAACTAATATAATCTAACGAACTAGATATAAAAAGCAATACCAAATGATGACCATCAAATGCTAAAAAAACCAACAATGCAAGCAAATTTAAAACTTGAGAAATTACTGGAGTATTAGCACCTGTAGCTGGATCTAAAATACTAGCCATAGAAAAACCCATGGTAAAAGAAATTTGCTCACCTGCCATTTGTAAAATAGCAAAAATCATTTGTAAAATTAAACCTGCAACCATCCCAAAAAGCACTTCACTTAAAAGATACAAAATAAAAAAAGAATCAGGTGTATTATTTTCAAGTTTTGCCAAAGGATATAAAAACATTGTTAAAAATAAAGCTAAAGTTGTTTTTACTACCAAAGGTATACTATTGTGAGAAAAAAAAGGGAAAAATACTATTAATCCACTCATTCTGGCAAATAAAAGCATGAAAATTACAACATTTTCATCGCCTAAATATTTAACAAATTCCATAATTACTTAAATGATAAATCCTATCACATTTTTTAGCAAGTTCTTGATCGTGAGTCACAAAAACTAAAGCTGCATTATTTTCTTTGACATAACTAATCAAAATATCTAACACATTTAAAGCATTTTTAAAATCTAAATTACCAGTAGCCTCATCAGCAAAAATGATTTTTGGTCTTTTACTTAAAACTCTAGCTATACTTACTCGTTGCTGCTGTCCACCACTTAATTTTGTGATCTTTTGATTCATTAAATCAACAATATCAAGTTTTTTTAATAACTCATAATCGATATTTTGCCTACTCAAAATACTTGCAAGCTCTATATTTTCAAAAGCTAAAAAACCTTTAAATAAATAGTGCATTTGAAAAATAATCCCAAAATCTTTTCTACGAATTTCTAATAAAGCTTCATCGTTTAAGGAATACAAATCCTGATTATTATAAAAAACTTTTCCTGATTGAGGTTTTAACAAGGTAGATAAAATATGCAAAAGAGTAGATTTGCCACACCCACTACTTCCACATATTGCAATACAATCTTTTGCATTTAAAGTAAAATTTAGATTTTCAAAAAGCGGAATATCAAAACTATGACTTAAATTTTCCGCTTTTAAAAGTTCCATTTTTAACCAATTTGCGCAGCAACTTCAGCAGCAAAATCTTCAGTTTTCTTTTCTAGACCTTCACCCACTTCAAAACGAATAAATTCTACTATTTTAATAGTTCCACCAAATTCTTTTTCTTTTTCTGCAATTACTTGCTCGACAGTTTTTTTATCATCCATCGCATAAAACTGTCCCATTAGGGTAAGTCTACCATCAAGCTGAGAATTATCCGCTATAAAGCTATTTAGTTTACCTGGGATGATGTTAGGCCAAATTTTTTCTGGTTTTCCTTGTGCTTGAAGTTCAGCTTTAATAGCCTCTTCAGCTTCTTGGATTATCTCTTGGGTTAATTGCTTTCTACTTGCAAATTTTGGAATTTTAAGCTCTGGTTTATTAGGATCTTTTAATCTTCTTCTTTCTTCATTTTCTTTTTCCAACTCTGCAACTAAAGCTTTATATTCATTTTCTACAAAATCCATATCAAGCTCTTCATAAGATAGATAACTTGGTTTCATTGCAGCAATATGCATACAAAGGTGTTTTAAAAATTCTCCACACTTATTAGCCGTAGCTTCACTATCACAAGCTGCAGCAATAATAACACCCACGCGTCCATTAGAATGAACATAACCATTTACCGCTCCACTAGCTCCAGCTTTTACAGTAGCAAATCTTCTTACAACTAAATTTTCACCTATAGTTGCAATTTGATTTTTTAAATATTCTTCAAATTTAACACCATTAATCTCACTTGAATGCAACTGCTCAACATTTTGAAGGCTTTTAGCTTGAATATGTGCTGTTGTATCTTTTGTTAAAGCAATAAATTGTTCATTTTTAGCAACGAAATCGGTTTCAGAATTGATTTCACTTACAGTTGCGCATTTTAAATCATCGCTTACTTTTACACTTACCAAACCCTCAGCAGCTAAACGATCGGCTTTTTTATCAGCTTTTCCAAGTCCTTTTTCTCTTAAAAGTTGCACTGCTTTTTCAAAATCACCATCTGTGTCTTTTAAAGCATTTTTACAATCCATCATACCTGCGCCAGTACTTTCACGCAGTTCTTTTACCATTTGTGCAGTGATTTCAGCCATTACTCTTTATCTCCTTCAAAATCTTCTTCACTCATAGCCTCATCTAAAACTTCTTTTTTTTCTTCTTCAGAGATTGGTTGTTCTTCATTTGCTTCACCATCTTGCTCTCTTAAAGCTTTACCTTCATTGATTGCTTCAGCCATTTCTTGGCAGAAAAGTTGAACTGAACGAATTGCATCATCATTTCCTGGAATTGGGAAATCTACTAAGTCAGGATCGCAGTTTGTATCTAGTGGAGCAACCACAGGGATTTTTAATCTATTAGCTTCTTGTACTGCAATTTTTTCTTTAACAGTATCGATAACAAAAATCATATCAGGTTGGGTTTTCATATATCTAATACCACCAAGATATGCTAGTAATTTTTCTTTTTTTCTAGTAAGCATTAAAGCTTCTTTTTTAGTTAAAAGCTTAATGCTTCCGTCTTCTTCCATTTTTTCTATAACTTCTAATTTTCTAATTGATTGGCGGATAGTTCCAAAGTTAGTCATCATACCACCAAGCCATCTATGATTTACATAAGGCATACCGCATTTTTCAGCATATTCTTTAATCGCCCCACCAGCTTGTTTTTTAGTACCAACAAATAAAATTGTTTTACCTTCTGCAGCAGCATCGCGAACGATGTTATATGTATATCTAAAGTATCTAAGTGTTTTTTGTAAATCAATTACATAGATACCTTTTCTTTCTCCAAAAATAAATTTTTTCATTTTTGGATTCCATCTTCTTGTTTGGTGTCCAAAGTGTACACCACACTCTAATAAATCTCTCATGCTTACCATGAAATTCTCCTTGAAATAAAATAATTAGGTTTATTCCTCCGCATTCTTTAACCCATAAGCAACCTAATAAGGAAATTAATGCGTGTGAAATGAAAGAATATTATATCAAATTTTATTTTATATTTAGCTTATTATTGAAGAAAAAGAACGCCACAAGGCGTTCTTTGGGTAAATTAGTGTAGTTTAGACCAAACTGATCTTTTCCAGCCTATAGCAAAAATACTTAAGATAGCAAAGAATATCATGATATAAATTCCTGTTTGCTCTCTTTCTTCTTTTTTACTATCACCAACTTTTTCAAGATAATTAACAACTTGAGTTTGTGCTTTTTCATTCAAACCAACTCTTGGCATAGCAGTTCCATGAATTTTCTTTTGAGGTTCATTGATAAAGATTTCAAGATAATGTGCACCTTTAGAACGAATCATCATAGATAAATCTGGAGGTGTCATACCAAGATAATTTTTTAAATCACTCATATTTGAGCTTGAAACAAAGCCATCATATTTTACATCATGGCATCTTCCACAAGCATTTTCAAATGTATGTTTGTTTTTAGCAAAATCAAACTCTTTTGCAATTAAAGCTGTTTTTGCTTGCTCTGAAAGCTCTTGATTTTTAGCATATTTTTCTTCTAAATCAGCTTTTAATTTTGCATCAAATTCTTTTTCATATTCACTAGCTGTATTTTTAAAGAATGCAATTAAATCTGCTAAATCTTGATTATCTTGTGTTTCATCGCCACTTAAAGGATAAGCAGGCATTAAGAATGGATTTTCATCATTAAATTTATGTGAAATTTGTAAAGCTTTAACTGGATCAACAATCAATGCCGCTAAAAATTTCTCATCATAGATAGCACCTGCATCACTCAAATCAGGAGGCGTTACACCCAAAGAAGAATCTGTAATAGTAGCAGGAATTCCGACAGCTTTCACACCATGGCATGCAATACAATTTCCTTCAAAAAGCTCTTTTCCTTTTTGTGCATTACCTTTACTAAAATCAATTTTTGCGATTTTTTCCCATAATTGCTTAGTAGCTTCTTCTTGACTTTTTGCAAGCTCTAATGCTTTTTGAGCATTAGCTATAGCTTTTTCACTTCCTGAAGCATTAGCATCCACTGCTGCTTTTTCTTTTAAAGCAACTTCACCTTTGGTAAATTCTGCATCAGCTTTTGCAAAGTCAAAATTAACCGGAGTTGAAGGAGGATTCATCACTGAATGTGCATAAGGCTCAACCCCCCAATAAACTAAACCTGTGAAAAAGACAACTACAAAAAATATTTTTAATTCTCTCATTATTAGCCCCTTTTTCTTTCCATGATAGTAATAATTGGCAAGACTACTAACAATAATAGTAAAAATACCATAGAAGCATAAAATCCTATCCAAGCATTAATTCCTGTTGGAGGAAGTTTTCCATAAACTGTTAGTACAATTAAATCTATCAATAACACCCAAAACCATACAAAAAACATCGGTCTTTCATGTGCTGGTTTTACAACATCACTTCTATCAAGCCAAGGCAATAAGAAGAAAATAATTTGTGCTATACCAAATGCTGCAAGCCCTATATCAAAAGCTTTAATGCTTCCAACATCAAAGAAAAATCCTCTTAAAACTTCATAACTCCATAAGAAATACCATTCAGGATAAATATGAGGAGGTGTTTTTAAAGAATTTGCTGGGTCAAAGTTGATTGGATCCATTGCAAAATTAAATTTAAAACACACCAAGTAAAAGAAGAAAATCATAAATAGCGCAATATACATAAAATCTTTAGCTAAAAATCCTGGCCAAAAAGGAATAACTTTAGAACCTTTTGTATCACCTGCTAAATATTTTTCAGCTTCCAAATCAAAATCAATTTCTTCTGAAATTTCATTATTTACATGAGGAATTCTTAAAGAATAAAAGTGAAATGCAATAATTGCTAAAATCACGATAGGCAATAAACATACATGCAACATAAAAAATCTAGTTAAAGTTGGATCTGAAACTGCAAAATCTCCTCTTATCCAAATAACCAACGCATCACCTATAAAAGGAATTCCACCAAAAAGTTGAGTAATAACTTGAGCAGCCCAAAAACTCATTTGCCCCCAAGGCAACATATATCCACTAAATGCTTCTGCTGAAAATACAACAAATAAAAGCATACCACTAATCCAAATCATTTCGCGGCCTCTTTTATAAGAGCCATAATAAATTCCTGTTAACATATGGATATATATGATTAAAAATACAACCGAAGCAGCCACACCGTGCATATGACGCCAAAGCCACCCATACTCCACTTCTTGCATGATAGTTTTATTTACGCTATCAAAAGCCAAAGCTACATCTGGCTTGTAATACATTACTAAAAATAAACCTGAAATAAATAAAATAGCAAAAAGAGTAGTTAAAATAACACCCATTGCCCATAAGAAGTTAATTTGTTTTGGTATCCAATATTGAGCCATTAAAACATTAAAAAGCTTATTTACAGCTAATCTTTGATCAAGCCAATCTACAATACCATTTGCTTTTTTTATCTGTGCCATATTAAGCCTCCGCGATCATTTTTTTATATTCTGGACCTTCTTCGCCTAATACTAATTTTGTTCCATCAATTCTAAAAGGAGGAATATCCAAAGGTCTTGGAGGAGGACCAAATACATTTTTACCACTGGTGTCAAATTCACCACCATGGCAAGCACACTTAAATAATTTTTCGCTTGGAGCGTAAGCTGGAATACAGCCTAAATGCGTACAAAGACCAATAACTACAGTATAAGCAACATCACCTACAACAACATCTCTATTGCTATCTTTTGCCATATCTGCATCTTTTTTTAAGATAAATATAGGCTTCTTACGCCATTCAATTGTTCTAAGCTCGCCCTCTTTCATGCCAGAAAGATCTACAGTAGTAATACCTGCTGCTTTTACACTTGGGAGTGGATCCCATGTTTTTTTCATTGCAACTAATGAAAAAGCACCACCCACAGCAGCTACCGTTCCAAAGGCAAAGCCCATAAAGCTTCGTCTACTTTCAGATGTAGCCATTTTACTTCCTTTGTTTTGATTTTTTTGTAAAACTTAGCAGTTTATCTAAAAAATGATAAATTTTTTCTTTGGTATAAAAAGCTTGATTTAAGATATATGGATATTTATTTAAAAACAAAAATAAATGTTTGTTTTAAATCATAACAATAGATAAATTTATTATCTATTGTTTTTTCATTTTGATATAAATATGTAAAATATCCAAAGCAGCAGGAGTAATACCGCTAATTTGCGAAGCAGCAAAAATAGTTGGTGGATTAAATTTTTGCAGTTTTTCCACTACTTCATTACTCAATCCACTCACACTTTTAAAGTCAAAATTTTCAGGGATTTTCAAATCATTTAAATTTTTCATTTTTTCAATTTGTGCTTTTTGCATTGCAATATAATGATAATACTTTGCTTCATTTAAAATTTCATTTAAAGAATACTCATCCATATTTTTAAACATTTCATCTAAAGCTTTTAATTTTTCTATATTAAAACTAGCTCTTGCAACAATTTTTTGCAAACTCACTATTGAAGTAATCTTTTCTTCTTCAATGCTTTGTAAAAATTCATTATTTTGCTTACTTGGTGTCCATGTAGTTTGAAGTAAAAACTCAAGTCCTTTATCAACATTTTGTTTTATATTTTCAATATATGCATAATCTTCTTGACTTAAAAGTTTAAAATTATATCCATATTCTCCAAGTCTTAAAATGGCATTTTCTTCTCTTAAAAGCAATCTATACTCAGCTCTTGAAGTAAACATTCTATAAGGCTCTTTAGTGCCTTTCATCACTAAATCATCAATCAACACCCCTATATAAGCCTCATCACGCCTTAACACAAAAGGATCTTTTTCATCAATTGCTAAAACCGCATTCACTCCTGCCATAAAACCTTGCGCAGCAGCTTCCTCATAACCAGTGGTTCCATTAATTTGCCCAGCACAATATAAATTTTTAATCTTTTTGGTTTCTAAAGTATGTTTTAGTTCTGTTGGATCAATATAATCATACTCTATAGCATAGCCAAAACGCGTGATTTTAGCATTTTCAAAACCTTTTATACTTCTTAGCATTGCAATTTGCACTTCATAAGGAAGCGAGGTAGAAAAGCCATTGATATAATATTCAGTCGCATCTTTAGTTTGTGGCTCTATAAATAAATGATGACTTTCTTTATCACCAAAACGATTAATCTTATCTTCTATAGAAGGACAATATCTTGGCCCTATACCTTCAATTTGCCCTGTAAAAAGCGGAGCACGGTAAAAATTACTTTTTATAATCTCATGTGTTTTTAAATTTGTTCTTGCTATATAACATGGAAGTTGATTGGGCTTGAAATTTTTTGTTTTAAAGCTAAAAGCTTTAGGATTTTCATCTCCAGGTTGAATTTCTAAAACACTAAAATCAATACTTTTAGCATCAACCCTTGGGCAAGTTCCTGTTTTTAATCTTCCTACTTTTAAACCACTTTGTTTTAAGTAATCTCCCAAATTTACAGATGCAAGCTCGCCTACCCTACCTGCTTGAAGCTTGGTTTCACCTATATGGATAAGTCCATTTAAAAAAGTTCCTGTTGTCAGTATGATTTTTTTGGCAAAATATGTATTTTCTAAATTAGTTTTAACGCCCTTAACTTCATCATTTTCTATAAGCAAAGACAAAGCTTGCTCTTGAGAGATTTCTAAATTTTCAAGTTTTAAAAGCATATTTCTAGCACAAATTCTATAAGCATCCATATCAATTTGCGCTCTACTTCCGCGCACTGCAACACCTTTGCTTTCATTTAAGATTCTAAATTGAATTCCAGCCTCATCGGTAATTTGCCCCATAAGTCCACCCATAGCATCAAGCTCTTTTACCAAATGTCCTTTTGCTAAACCACCTATAGCAGGATTACAACTTGCAGCACCAATTTGCTCGATTAAAGTAGTTAAAAGTAAAGTTTTTTTACCCATTCTAGCAGCCCCGGCACTAGCTTCAACTCCAGCATGCCCACCACCTATTACGATTATATCATACATATTTTGACCTCATTTTTATAAAAAGGCAAAAATTATATAATATTTTTTAAAATAAAACACTAAAAATACTTTTTGAAATTTAAAAGTTTTAGATAAAATCTCATAAAAATTAAAGGTATTGAATGTTTAATGGATTAATCCGCGAATTAGCCTTTGTCAAATCATATCAAAACAACACTTTAAGATTAAAAGCAAACTACAAACCAAAACTAGGCGATAGTATTGCTGTCAATGGTGCGTGTTTGAGCGTAATAAAACTTTTTGATGATGGTTTTAATCTTGAGCTTTCTTATGAAACAAGAACTCACATAGCTATTGAAAATTTAAAAGATTATGTGCATATTGAACCTGCATTAGCTTATGGTGATAGAATAGATGGGCATTTAATGCAAGGGCATATTGATGGTATAGGTGAAATTACTAATATTTCTAAAAAAGAAAACGGAGTTGATTTTTATATTAAATGTCCTGATGATATACAAATTTATATGGCCAACAAAGCAAGTGTAGCCATAGATGGAGTGAGCTTAACTATCAATGAAGTTTTAAAAGATGGTATTCGTTTAACTATCATTCCTATAACCTTTAATGAAACCTTATTTAAAGATTACATCATAGGAAGACGCGTTAATATAGAAAGCGATCTTTTAGCAAGATACATACACAGACAATTAAATTATAAAAAAGAAATTTCATGGCAACAAATAGACAAAATTACATCACTTTATTAGAAAATGATTTTGCAAAAGCTTTTGTAGCTTTTGATCAAGATTATAATATTTTTAGAGCAAAAATTTATGATAATATTTTTCCTTGGGAAAATTCTATAAAAAAGTGTGTATTTTTAAATCAAATTCATTCTAATATCATCACTCAATATAATAAAGATTTTCACTTTGATGCTGATGGGGTAATTAGCAATGAAAAAAATGTAGCTTTGTGCATTTTAAGTGCTGATTGCTTACCTTTGCTTTTATATGATGATAAAAATAAAGCCATAGCAGCTTTGCATTCAGGCAGAAATGGTTGTTTTGAAAACATCTTAAAAGAAGCTGTTTTAAAAATGCAAAAAAGCTTTAACACTCAAACCATGAATTTAAAACTCATTATTTCAGCAGGAATTTGTGCTAAAAATTATGAAATTAATGGCGAGGTTTTAAATTATAGCAAAGAAAATTTTGCACCTTTTTTACATGAAAATAAGCTTGATTTAAAAGCATTAGTTAAATTTCAAGCAAAAGGATTAGGTATTAATGATATTTTTGATATCAATCTTTGCACTTTTGATGATGAAAGATTTTTTTCTTATAGAAAAAACCAAACTCCAAAGCGCATTGTTAGCGTGATTTATTTAAAGGATTAAAATGTATGAAGTAAAAAATTTGCTTGCTTTGAAAATTTTACAAAAGGCTAGAGAATTTGGTGATAATGACTTAAGCAACGAAGTCTTAATCACTCAAATGCTAAATCATACCTCACAAACTCTAAATCAAAACGATACTAAAAATTTAAATAAATTTATCACAACACTTATAAATGCCAAAGAAAAGGCTAAAATGAGCAATAAATAATTTTAATTTTTCCAAGTTAAAATAAATTTTGTTCCTTTATTTAGCTCACTTTCTACTTTTATGTTAATGTTATGATCTTTACAAATTTTATCCACTAAAGAAAGCCCTATACCAAAACCACCTTGATTTTCATTAAATCTTGAATAACGCTCAAAAATGTTGGCCAAATTTTCCTTTGCTATACCACAGCCACTATCTTCTATTATAAGTCTTTGCTCCAAAAGCATTATTTTGATATGTCCATTTTTTACATTATATTTTATAGCATTATTAACAAGATTATCAAACATTTTAAAAAACTGCTCTTTATTGGCATAAATTTTTCCATCATCTTTCAAGCTAAGCTCTAAGTTAATATTTTTTTGCTCCAAAAATATCTTAAAATACTCCATTCTTTCTTTAATCAAATCTTTTAAAAATATCCAATCTTTTTTAGCTTCATAAGCTTGAGAAAAATTTAAAAAAGTTAAATCTGAATACAAATGACTCAAAGTCAAAGCAGCTATTTTTACACGCTTTAAAGCTTTAAATTCTTCAAAATTCTTTTTTCTTTCTAAACCTTCTACACTCATTAATATCGCACTAATTGGAGTATTAATCTCATGAGTGGTATCTTTTATAAAATTATTTAAAAATCTTATTCTCATTTCTAAAGGCTTGAGCGCAAATTTAAGGATTAAATACCCCATTATACTTACAAAAATCAAAGAAAAAACCATAGCCAAAGCTACTTTAAATCTTATAAATCCAAGTTCTTTAGAGATATCATCACCTTGTACTAAAACCCTCAAACGATTAACATCACCTAAGACCTCCAAAGCATCTTGTCCTTGAGTATTTGCAAGCAATAAATTATTTAAATTTACATCAGCCACATAAATTAGAGTGTTGTTGTTGTAAATATTTGCGTTATTAAGTTTAAAAAATGTTGTTTGAGCAGGCAAGTCAAGATTAGAAAAATAAACTTTTGTTCTATCAAATATTGCAAATTTTATATTAGAAATTTGAGCAATTTTTCTAGCACCTTTTTCTATAGGTTCAAAACGTAATTTTTCCATTTGTAAAATTACAAAACGATGCTCTTGTCTTAATTTTATACTATGTTCAGTTATTAATTCTTCTATTAACTTTGCATACCATACGCCAAAAAGTACTATAAGAACACTTCCTATACTCACTAAATACAAAGAAAGAATTTGCCACGCAACGCGCTTGGCTTCATACATAACAATACCCTCTTCCTCTTTGGTTGACAATACTATCTTTACCTAAAATTTTTCGTAAATTTTTTACATAAGCTCTTAAGCTAAGCTCACTTGGCTCCTGATCATACTCCCAAATTTCTTCAAAAATGCAAGCAGTATCTATAAATTTACCTTTATTTTTTAAAAGCAAAGATAAAAGCTTTAATTCTTTTAAAGGCAGGGTTAAAGGCTTATCGTCTTGATATAAAGTTTGTGAAACAAAAGCAAATTTAAAACCATTTCCTAAGTCTTCATAATCTTCATTTTTATGAGCAAAAGAACGCTTTAAAATAGCATTAATTCTTATTTTTAACTCCTGCAATTCAAAAGGCTTTTTAATATAATCATCACAACCGCTTTCAAAACCTTTTTGTAAATCCATAGTAGTATTTAATGAAGTCATAAAAATAGCTGGAGTATATTTGCCAGATTCTCTTAAATTTTTAAGCACACTAAAACCATCACCTTGTGGAACTTTTACATCTAAAATCCATAAATCAAAATTTTTCTCATAAGCTTTATCTTGCGCATCTTGAGCATTATCCACTAAAGTAACTATAAAACCTTCTTCTTCTAAAAATTCACTAACAATTTCTCCTAAATTAATATCATCTTCTAACAAAAGAATTTGTGTAGCCATTTTTAACCTTTTTATTATATTTTACTTAAAACATTATATTTTTTTTGTGTAAATTGAGTGTGAATTTAGTAGAATTAAAGCCTGGTATTTATATAATATTATATCTTATATTTAAGACTCTTATGTTACCTGAATGGGATCAAAAATACAGCATTAATAATGAAAAAATTGATGAACAACATAAAAAACTTTTTGAACTTACTTTTAAAGTAGAGGAAATTTCAGATAGACCAATTTATCAAGTCGAACTTAAAAAATAGTTGCTGATTTTTTTCACTATATTAAAATTCATTTTCAAGATGAAGAAAACTACATGGCTGAGATTAATTATCCTTATTTAACCAACATAAACTCATGCATAAACAAATCACACAATCTATGGTAAAACTCATACAAAGCATAAAAAGCACCAACGACCTAAAAGAAAAATTATACATAATGGTTAATTCATGGCTTATAGAACATATCATTCAGCATGATACGATGATACAGTATTAGAAACAAAGTATGCAAACAAAAAATTCTTCAGATAACTTTAAAGAAGAAAAACCAAAAATAAAAAATTTCTTATATCAATGCCAATGCGAAGGTAGAATTCATAAAGTTCCTTATGACATTCATTTAAAAATGCAGTATTCTAAAGTACAATTTAAATGTAAAAAATGCTCTACTAATTTAATTTTATGTAAAGAAAAAACCGAAATTTAATAAAAATTAATCATAATTTAAAATATTGTAAATTATAATACATCAAGAACTCTCCCACAAACCAAACAAGGGGTTTTAGTATGTTACCAAAATGGTGCGACAAATATAGTATTCACAATGAAGAAATCGACAAGCAGCACCAAAAACTTTTTGAACTTGCTGCCAATGTTGAGATGATTTCAGATAAACCTATTCATAAAGGACAGATTAAATTTTTACTTGCGGATTTTTTCAATTACATGAAAGAACATTTTGCCGAAGAAGAAAAATATATGGCAAAAATAGGCTATCCTGAACTTGCTAATCATCAAAAAATTCATAAAAGCATCATACAATCCATGATAGATTTGATTCAAAATTTAAAAAGTACTAATGATTTAAAAGAAAAACTTAATATAATTGCATCCAAATGGCTTTTAGAGCATATTTTAAGAGAAGATATGAAAATAGAAAAATGGCATCAAGCCCAACTTAGCAAAAAAAACAAAAATACAAACTTAGGAGAATTGCAAGAATTTTATGAATACATTTGTTCTTGCGCAAATAAAATTCACAAAGTTCCTTATGAAATTCATCAAAAAATACAAACAACTAACGCAAATTATAAATGTAAAGCTTGCCAAGAAGCAATAAGACAAAATAAAGGCTAGACAATGAATAAAAGATACACCCTAACTCTTTCAGAAGAACTTTACGAGCGCTTAAGTCAAACTGCAAAATTTTCTAAAAAGAAAAAGGCTGAAATTTTACGCAATGCTTTAGAAAACTATCTTGATGAAATGGAAGATTTCGTTCCTGCTATAGAGGCTTTAGAAGATTTAAAAGATGGAGATAGTAAAAAATTAGACAGTGTTATTAAAAAATTAAAATGCTAACCCAGTTTCCAAACATTAACTATCAAAGAGCATAATTACATCTGTAAAAGCAAACATTCATAGATAACTCCTTAGTTTTTAAAGATCTAGTTTTTTACTAGATCTTTAAAGATATATAGTTTTAAATATGAATGAGATTATTTATAAAATATAAAATTAGGAATAAAATTAAATTATAATTTTAAAGATTTAACTTAAATATAGTTTGATTATCTAAACTATAATCATTATATACTAATAATTATAGTATAACAACACGCTATAACTTCAAATATATATCCCAATAAATACATATTTTTGTTTACTTTAAGAATTCTCATATAAAACTATGATATAATACAAACCATAGTTTTAATTTTAATAAGGAGAATTCTCATGAAACTAGTTAAACTTAGTTTAGTAGCAGCTTTAGCTGCAGGTGCTTTTTCAGCAGCTAACGCTGTTTCACTTGAAGAAGCTATAAAAGATGTTGATGTATCAGGAATGATGAGATACAGATTCCAATCTGATAGACAAGAGCAAGGTGATGTGATTACAGATGGTTACAACAGCTCTAAAAACAATGAGCATAAATTTAAAGCTCAATTAAACTTCAAAGCAGCTTTAGATGATAACTTCAAAGCTTTCGTTCAATTCCAATATGATGCAACAGATGTTGGTTTTGGTAATAAAAATGGAGCACAAGGCACTACTACAAGTGATACATTTAATGTAAACCAAGCTTACTTAGAATATACTAATGAAGCTTATGCTACAAATGTAATTTTCGGTAAAATGGAAGTTGGTTCAATTTGGACTGATGATGCAGTAGGAACAGGAGCTAAAGTTCTTAACAACTCTATCGAGGGTTTAACTTTTGCAGGTTACTGGTTTGATGCTTTCAACTGGGAAGATGATAGCGATTTTACGGATACAAAACTTAAGAAATCATCATTATATGGTGCTGCTGTATTAGGTGATTTTGATCCATTTGCTTTCCAATTATGGGCTGCTTATTCAGCTAATAATGCATTCTTATATGCAGTAGATGCTAGCTATAAATTTGCATTTAATGATATGAATTTTAAAATCCAAGGTCAATACTTAGGAAATAGTCTAGATAGCGATTTTGAAAAATTTTATGGTAATAATGTAGACAATGGTAACTTCTATGCAGCTAAATTCAGTGGTAATATCTCTGCATTTGATTTCCAAGCTGGTGTAGTTGGTTATGGTGATAAAGACAAACAAACTGTAGTTACTCTAGAAGATACAGGTAGAGTTATTGCTCCAGGTCAACAAATTTTCTATGCTAAAGGTACTAGTCAATTAACTCATGTATATGGTGAAAACTTCTTCTATTTTGCAGGTTTAGGCTATACTTTTGCTGAAACTTTAAGAGTAGGATTTGACTATATTGGTGGTAAAACTGAGCAAACAGGTAAAAATGATATAGATAAAAATGAGTATGTAGGTAGCATATCTTATGCTTATAGTCCAAAACTTACATTCAGTGGATTCTATTCTTACTTAACAGAAGATTTCAATACAGCTGGTACAAGTGATAAAGATGATCAATTCATCAGACTTGAAGCTCTATACAAATTCTAATTATAAAAGCTAAGCCAAAAAGGCTTAGCTTGCTATATCTAAAATTATTTCTTCTTTTAATCCGTGTATTTTAATTTCTTTTATTTTTAAATCATTAGGTAGATTTTCTAGTAAAGCTTCTTTGCTATGTATATTTTTACTTGCTAGTATTCTTAATATTTTACCCCTATAAGCCTTTGCAAAGTGACTTAAAGTTTTGGAATTTTTTAAAAAAGTGAGAGTAAAGTGAGATTATTTATTTTTTTTAGATATAATCGAGCTTTATTTATATATTAAAAAAGGTTATATTTATGTTGCGCTTGTTTATTGTAAGTGTTTTATTTTTTAATTCACTATTAGCTTTTAATGTAAAATCTTTATTTACTTATACTTTTAATGATAACATTAGTTATGACTTAGGAAAAGCTAAAGAGATATATTTTAAAAACAAATGTAATACTTGTCATGGAGAGAACGGAGAAAAAAATTCTTATGGCAAAAGAGCTCTTAAAGACTTAAGTCCAGAAGAAATCAAAGGTGCTTTGAAAGATTATGCTAATGGATATTTTAAAAATCAATCAAGCGATAATATCCAAATGAGTTTGTATGCTAAAAAATTAAGTGATAGTGATATGAACCACATCATAGCTTATTTAAAAGGACAAAATTTTTCTATAGAGCTTAATCAAAAAGATCTTTTAGAAGAAGAGCCAGCACCAAAAACTAAACACAATACATTTTTAAAATAACAAAAAGGAGTTTTCATGAAAAAAAATCTACTGTTAGCTAGCTTACTTTGTGCTAGTTCAATTTATGCTGCAGAGGTAAAAATAGGGGTTGTTTTGCCGCTTACTGGCACTTTAGCAGCCTATGGTAATGATGTATATGAGGGCATTAAACTAGCCAATACTTTAAATCCAAATTTAAAAAATGGAGATAGTATTAAAATTATAGCTATTGATACTAAAGGTGATAAAATAGAGGCAGCAAATGCTACTACTAGACTTATCTCTCAAGATAAAGTTTTGGGGCTTATAGGCGAAGCTGTTACACCAAATACTATGCAAGTTTTATCCATAGCTGAAGAAAGAAAAGTTCCTGCTATAGCTCCAGTTGCCTCAGGCGATAAGCTTTTAGATAAAAAAAGCTATGCTAGTAGAGTTTGTTTTATGGATAGCTTTCAAGGAGATAAATTTGCTAATTATGCCTATAAAGATTTAAATTTAAAAAGCGTGGTTGTTATAGTCGATCAAAGCAATGTATATTCATTGGGTCTAGCAAGAGCTTTTGAAAAAGAATTTAAGCAAAATGGTGGAAAAGTACTTAAAAAATTAACCATTTCTTCGGGTGATAAGGACTTTAAAGCTATTGTTTCACAACTTAAAAGTATCAATCCAGACTTTGTTTATATGCCAATTTATCACCCAGAAGCTGCCTTAATAGCAAGACAAGCAAAAGCGGTTGGATTTAACAAACTTTTAAGCGCAGGAGATGGGGTAAACAATAAAACATTTATTGAGCTTGGTGGTGATGCTGTCAATGGAGTAGTATTTACTGATAGTTTTGATTATAACAATCCTCCAACAACTTTATCTAAAAATTTCATCAATGCTTATGAAAAAGATCATGGCACCAAAGAGCTTCCAGCATTTTCTGCTATGGGAGCTGATGCTTATTATGTAATGGTAAATGCAATGAATGAATGCGCTAGCAATCTTAATGCACAATGCATTAATGAAAAAATTCACTTAACCAGTAATTTTGAAGGTGTGGGTGGGGTTATAAGCATAGATGCTAGTGGTAATGCGAGTCGTTCTGTAGTTATAAAAGAAATACAAGATCAAAAACAAGTATATAAAACTATTATCAATCCTTGAAAGGTAAACTATGAAAAAAATTAGTATAGCTATATTATCTGTCATAGCTTGCAATATTATACAAGCAAAAGAAATCAACATTGGCGTAGTTTTACCTCTAACAGGTTCTACGGCAGCATATGGACAAAGTGCTTTAGATGGAGTGAAAATTGCAAATTCCATGAAAAACACTCTAAGTAATGGAGATAAAGTAAATTTAGTAGTAGTAGATACAAAAGGTGATAAAATAGAAAGTGCCAATGCTAGCACAAGATTAGTTTCGCAAAACAAAGCTTATGCGCTAATTGGTGAAATGCTAACAGCTAATACTTTGCAAGTGATAAGAATTGGCGAAGAAAAAAAGATCCCAGTGGTTGCTCCTGCAGCTACTGCTGATAAAATTTTAAATAAAAAATTATATGCTAGTAGAGTTTGTTTTATGGATAGCTTCCAAGGCTCATCTTTAGCTAATTATGTAAAAAATAAACTTAACTATACTAAAGCTGTGATAATTAGCGATCAAAGCGCGGATTATTCTTTGGGTTTAACTAGAGCCTTTGAAAAAGAATTTAGTAAGCAAGGTGGAAAAATTTTAGATAAATTTAGAATCACAGCAGGCGATAAAGACTTCAAAGCTATTCTTTCACAAATTAAAAATTTAAAACCTGATTTTATTTATCTTCCAGTATATTATACCGAAGCTTCTTTATTTGCAAGACAAGCAAAAGCAATGGGTATAAATATCCCTATGGGTTCAGCAGATGGGGTGGCTGATGAAACCTTTATTAATTTAGCTCAAGATGCTGCAGAAGGATATTTATTTACCGATAGCTTTGATTATAACAACCCACCAACACAACTTTCAAAAGACTTCATACTAGCTTATGAAAAAGAAAAACAAAGCAAAGAAGTTCCAAATTTCACAGCTATGGGTGCAGATGCGTATTTTGTGATTTTTGAAGCTATGCAAAAATGTGTTAATGATTTTAACAGTGAATGCATTAATAACAATATCCACGCTACTTCAAAATTTGAAGGTGTTAGCGGAGTAATTAACATTGACAAAACAGGCAATGCTACGCGTTCAATTGTTATAAAATCAATAGAAAATCAAAAACAAATTTATAAAGATACGATTCTTCCGTAAATAAAATTTTAAGAGGTTCAATGGATAGTTCTTTAATTTTACAGCAAATTATAAATGGTTTTAGCTTAGGTAGCATGTATGCACTTATTGCTATAGGCTATACAATGGTCTATGGTGTTTTAAGATTGATTAATTTTGCACATGGCGATATCATGATGGTAGGTGCATACTCAGCTTTATTTTGTGTCACAAGTATGAATGTGCCTTTTTTAGGAGCTCTTTCTTTGGCTATGTTATTTGCAGCAGCTTTAGGTATAGCTATTGATAGGATAGCTTATAAACCTTTAAGAAAAGCACCTAGAATTTCTTTACTTATTACAGCTATAGGCATAAGCTTTTTAATACAAAATGTATTTAATGTCTTATTTGGCTCAACACCAAAATATTTTCCTGTGCCAAGTTATCTTGAAACAGTGATTAATTTTAATAATATCAGCATTAGCATTAATAGTATTTTAGTGCCTATTTTGACATTTTTTATACTATTAGTGGTTTTATTCATACTTTATAAAAGCAAATATGGCATTGCTATTAGAGCTTTAGCTTTTGATATTCATACTGTAAATTTAATGGGAATTGATGCAAATCGTATTATTGCTATTGTATTTGCACTAGGCTCAGCTTTAGCCGCTATTGGTGGTATTTTTTGGGCTGTTAGTTATCCTTCTGTTGAACCTAGCATGGGAACTCTTATAGGACTTAAGGCATTTGGCGCTGCTGTTTTAGGTGGTATTGGTTCGGTTGCTGGAGCGGTATTAGGTGGTTTGATTATAGGATTTACAGAAGTTGTTGTAGTTGCTATTTTCCCCGATCTTTCTGGTTTTAAAGATGCTTTTGCGTTTATCTTTTTAGTATTGATTTTGCTTTTTAAACCAACCGGAATTTTGGGCATAAATTTTGAAAAAAGTAGGTTTTAAGATGGTTGCAAGAAAAATTACACATTTAAGTTTTTTTATCATAGCGCTTGCTTTTCTTTTTATATCTCCTTATTTTTTCAATGATTATAAAATAGGAATTTTAAGCAATATTGCTATTTTTGTTATCTTAGCAGTAAGCTATAATCTTATCAACGGGGTTACGGGACAATTTTCACTAGAACCAAATGGCTTTGTAGCTATAGGAGCTTATGTTGCAGCTTTAGTATTACTTACAAGTGAAAGCAAAATCGACCAGTTTTCTTTAGAAGATCCAAGTAGCTTTATTTTGATGATTCATTCGCCAAGTTTTATTGTGGCTTTACTTGCTGCCGGACTTTGCGCTATGCTTTTATCTTTAGTTTTGGCTTTTGCAGTATTTAGAGTTAGAGGGGATTATTTAGCTATTGTAACACTAGGTTTTGGTATTATCATTAAACTTATGGCGATTAACTTTGCTTCTGTTACAAATGGCTCTTTGGGCTTAAACGACATTCCTAAACACACTACTTTATACTGGAGTGGCGGGATTGCCATATTTTCAGTTGTTATCATCTTAAACATTGTTAGTTCAAAATTTGGTAGAGCCATGAAAGCTGTAAGAGATGATGAAGATGCAGCGCTAGCAATGGGTATAAACACCTTTAATATTAAAACCTTAGCCTTTAGTACTTCAGCGTTTTTAGAAGGTGTTGGGGGAGGCTTGCTAGCTTGTGCACTAGCTTCAGTTTCACCTGAGCAATTTGACTTTTTATTTACCTTCCAACTTTTAATCATCATTGTTTTAGGTGGCTTAGGTTCAACTACTGGTGCTATCATTGGGGCTATTTTAGTAATAGGCGGAAGCGAGTATTTAAGATTTTTAGATGAAAGTATGAATATTTTTGGTTATGAAACCCCTGCTATGCCTGGTCTTAGAATGGTTGTATTTTCCATTGTATTGATCTTGGTAATGCTTTTTGCAAGAAGAGGAATAATGGGAGATAAAGAATTAACAGATGTTTTGTTTAAGTTTTCTAAAAGGAAGAAAAAATGATTTTAGAGCTTAAAGAAATTCATAAAAATTTTGGTGGAGTTAGCGCTATAGCTAATACCTCATTTGCCATTAAAGAAAGTGAAATTTTTGGACTTATAGGCCCAAATGGCGCAGGAAAAACTACGTTATTTAATATTATTACAGGAAATTATAAGCCAAGTAGCGGGGAAGTCTTTTTTCTAGGAAAAAAAATTGATCATTTAAAACCACACAAAATAGTTCATCTAGGTATAGCAAGAACTTTTCAAAACATCAGACTTTTTTCAAGCATGAGTGTTTTGGAAAATGTATTGATTGGTTTTGATAAGAGTATTAAATATAATATTTTCGAAGCCTTTTTACATCTTGGAAGATTTTCCAAAGCAGAAAAAAATGCAAAAAAAGCAGCTTATGAAATTTTAGAACAACTCAATATTGCTCATTTGGCTGATGAAAAAGCTACTAGTTTAAGCTATGGTCAGCAAAGAAAAGTTGAAATAGCAAGAGCTTTAGCAACAAATCCTAAACTTTTATTGCTAGATGAACCTGCAGCAGGTATGAATTCTACAGAAAGTGATGATTTAGCTGAGTTAATTTTTAACATAAGAGATAATAAAAAAATTAGTGTTTTACTTATAGAGCATGATATGAAATTTGTAAATAAACTTTGTGATAGGGTTATGGTGCTTGATTATGGTAAGACTATTTTTGAGGGAAAACCAAACGATGCGGTGCAAAACCCTGAAGTAATTAGTGCATATTTGGGAGATTTTAATGCTAGTAGTTAAAGATTTACATGTTTATTATGGTTTGATTGAAGCTGTTAAAGGTATTGATTTTACTATAAAAACAGGAAGTATAGTTAGCTTAATAGGCTCAAATGGCGCAGGAAAAACCTCAACACTTAATGCTATGCTAAATTGTGTTAAAAAAACTGGCGAGGTAACTTTTCTAGGTTATGACACTCAAAGACATTTACCGCACACTCTAGTTCAAAAAGGTATCGCCTTAGTACCTGAGGGAAGAAGAGTTTTTATCAATCTTACTATAGAGGAAAATTTAAAAATTGGTGCTTTTAATAATGCAGAAAATTATGAGCATTTAAAAAATCAAATGTATAGGCTTTTCCCAAGATTAAAAGATAAAAAAAATGCCCTTGCAGGAACTCTAAGTGGCGGAGAAGCTCAAATGCTAGCTATCTCAAGAGCACTCATGAGTGAGCCAAAACTTTTAATGCTTGATGAGCCTTCATTAGGTCTTGCTCCAAAAATAGTTGGAGAAGTTTTTGATATTATAGTCAAATTAAAAGAAGAAGGAATCACCATTTTATTAGTAGAGCAAAATGCATTTTCAGCTTTAAAAATCAGCGATTATGCTTATGTTTTGGAAAATGGCAAAATTGCTATGCATGCACCTGCAAAAGATCTTATCGGCAATGATGAGATTAGAAAAAAATACCTTGGAGCTTAATTCATGAAAAAACAACTTTTAGCTTTTGGGGATATAAAAATTTCTATTTTTTTGTTTTTAATTTTTGCCCTATTTTGCGCCCTAGCTACTTTCATAGAAAGTGCTTATAATACACCAACAGCTTGGGCAATGATCTATGGCTCTTCTTGGTTTGGCTTTATACAACTCATACTAGGGATTAATCTTTTAGTAGCTCTTTTTAAATACAAAATGTTTAATAAGAAAAAAATACCACTTTTAATCTTTCATATCTCATTTTTATTTATATTACTAGGCTCAGCGATGACTAGATATATGGGATTTGAGGGAAATTTACACATTAGAGAAAATGAAAAAAACAATATTATTGAAACTTCAAAAAGTTATATTTACATAGCAACCTTAAAAGATGATAAAGTATATAGTGCTTCAAAATCTGAATATATTGCAACCCTGCCTTTTGTAAATGATTTTTCATTTGACTTAATCTTGCCTGATGAAAAAGCTCAAATTGCATATGAAAATTTAATCTTAGATGCAAAAGAAGTTTATATTGATGATAATAATTCTGCTCCACTTTTATCTTTAATGCTTTCACAAAATAACGAATCTAAAGAATTGCTTTTTCAAGCAGGAGATATTGAAAATATCAACGGCGTTAATATAGCATTTTTAAACGACTCTGTTCCAAGTCCTTATATAAAAATCGATAAAGATTTAAAACTTAGTGCTGATTTTGATTTAAAATACATGTCAATGAGTGATGGCAAAGAAAATATTTTAAAAGCAAATCAAAAAGCACAAGCTAAAGATTTAAGATTATATTCTTTTAATGATATTAATTTAGTGGTTAAATTTGCTTCCTTGCATGGCAAAAAAACTTTAGAAGGTATCAATCAAGCTCAAGATGAAAGCTTTTTTACTTGGTTTAAAAATAGTTGGATAGAGCTAGGACGCAATGCTTTGATTTCTTTATTTGGCGAGGCAAAATACTGGAATAATTCTTTATTAAATAATTTCAAAGACTTTGCTCAAAGTACTAAATATATGCCAACTCAACTTTCAGATAATGCTATTAATGCTTTAAAATTAAAACTAAGTTACAAAGGAGAATCCAAAGAAGTTTTCCTAGTAGAATACAACTCGCCTATCCGTATTGATGTAGCAGGCCAACCTTTCTTTTTAAGATGGGGTCCTAAAGGAATAGAAATGCCATTTGAAATGTACCTAAAAGACTTTGAATTAGAACGCTATCCTGGCTCGATGTCGCCTATGTCTTATGCAAGTTATGTAGAAATTGACAATGCTGATAAGAAACTAGAATATAAAATTTTCATGAATAATGTTTTAGATTATCAAGGCTATAGATTTTACCAAAGTTCTTATGATCAAGATGAGCTTGGTACCATACTTTCAGTCAATAAAGATCCGGGTAAAATTCCTACATATATTGGATATTTTTTACTCACATTAGGAATGTTTTTAAATATTTTAAATCCTCATTCAAGATTTAGAACCTTAGCTAAATTAATCAATCAAGACACCTTGAAAAGAACAAGCGCGATATTGGCTTTTATATTAGTTTTATTTGCAGGCCAAAATACTTACGCAAATGAGCCCATCAAGGTAGATGAAGCACACGCTAAAGAACTTGCTTCTTTGATAGTGCAAAAGCCTGATGGTAGAATGGTTCCTTTTAATACTTTAGCCATGGAAGTTTTAGAAAAAATACATAAAACAACGACCTTCCAAGGACAAAGTGCTGAAGCAACAATCATATCAATGATTTTTGATGGTAGTGCATGGTATGATAAAGATATTATTTTTATGCCAAGCAGTCGTTTGGTTAATGAAGAAATTTCTAAAATTTTAGAAATTGAGCCTAGAGCCTATACTAGTTTTAAAGATTTTTTCACTACAGATTCATATAAACTACAAAAATATGTAGAAAATGCTAATAGAAAAAATCCAAACCGCAGAAGTGTTTTTGATAAAGAAATCATCAAGCTTGATGAAAGGGTTAATATTGTAAATTTAATTTTCTCAGGTGATATTTTTAGATTTATTCCTTTACAAAATAGCACAAATAATCAATGGGTGGCACCACGTGAAGCTTATATAGGATTAAAAGGTGCAGAAGGTGCAGAAGTTAAAAGTATTTTAGAAAACTATTTTAATGCAGTTAGTAATTCCATTGTACATAATAACTGGGATGAAGCAACTAAAAACTTAAATGCTATCAAAAATTACCAAGAAAAATACGGCCATGAAGTTATGCCTAGTGCTAAAAAAATTAGCACAGAAATCTTTTTTAATAAAAGTCAAATTTTTGTAAATCTTACCCCTCTTTATCTTTGTGCTGGATTTTTGCTTTTAATTATAGTTTTTGTTAAGATGCTACTGCCAAAAATACGCATTGATTTTATTTTTAAATGTGTTTATGTATTTAATATCGTGGCATTTTTCATCCATACTTTAGGTTTGGCTTTGCGTTGGTATATAGCAGGTCGCGCACCATGGAGCAATGCTTATGAGAGTATGGTTTATATAGCTTGGGCTTTATCATTATCTGGAATTTTCTTTTCCAGAAAAAGCCCTATTGCACTTTCTTTAACTTCTATTTTAGCAGGGGTTACTTTAGGTGTAGCTCATCTTAGCCAAATGGATCCACAAATTACCAACTTAGTTCCTGTGTTGCAATCATACTGGCTAACTATACATGTTTCAGTTATTACTGCTAGCTATGGATTTTTAGGACTATGTGCATTATTAGGTATATTTGTACTTGTTTTACTATGCATGCTAAAAATCAATGGTAAACATAATGAAAATATTTTAAGAAATATTACAGAAGCAACAAGAATTAATGAAATGGCTATGATCTTAGGACTTTGCTTACTTACAGTTGGAAATTTCTTAGGTGCTATATGGGCAAATGAAAGCTGGGGAAGATATTGGAGTTGGGATTCCAAGGAAACTTGGGCTTTAATTAGTATTTTAGTTTATGCGGCTATTTTACACATTAGAATGGTGCCAAAATGGGCAAATCAATACACTTTTGCGGTTTGCTCTATGTTTGCATACTGGGTGATTATTATGACTTATTTTGGAGTAAATTACTTTTTAACTGGTATGCACTCTTACGCAGCAGGAGATTCAGTAAAAATTCCTGATTATGTGTATTGGGGCTTTTTATTTATGGTGGCATTAAGCATAGCAAGTTATTTCAAAAAATCTTATGCAAAAAAATTATAGGAAAGTTTTAAATGAATAATTCTCTTTTTGTATTTTTGATTATTGCTTTAGTTATTGTTATTATACTTGGAATTCTTTTAGTTTTATTTTTTACACACAAAGATAAACAACCCAACAAAACCAACATAAACAAAACTCCAAAAATAAGCGGCATAGAAGATTTTATCTCCAAAGCCAATGCCGCAAAAAATTCTCAAGAAATTCAAGCTTTGATTTTGCAGTTTTTAAATTCACAAAAATTAGGATCTAATCCAAAAGATAGCGCCACTAAAAGAAAACTTGATTTTATTAGTGCTATTTCAGCAAATGCCAATGCCACTCCTAAGAATATTTCGTTTTTAAATAATGAATTAAAAAAAAGATATAAAACTTTAAAAAACGAAATAGATGCTTATGAGCAAATAGGTTTAGCAAAAAGAAAAATGAGACAATCTTAAGGTTTTTTGATGAAAAATATTAGAAATTTCTCTATTATAGCTCATATTGATCATGGAAAAAGTACATTAGCCGATAGAATTATCAGCGAGTGTGGTGCAATTAGCGATAGACAAATGAGCGCCCAAGTAATGGATACTATGGATATAGAAAAAGAGCGTGGTATAACTATAAAAGCTCAATCTGTGCGTTTAAATTATAAATTCAACAATGAAGAATATGTATTAAATTTAATAGACACTCCAGGTCATGTTGATTTTTCCTATGAAGTAAGTCGTTCTTTAGCAAGTTGTGAAGGGGCTTTACTTGTTGTTGATGCTTCTCAAGGAGTAGAGGCTCAAACTATAGCCAATGTTTATATAGCCTTAGAAAACGATCTTGAAATCATACCAGTGATAAATAAAATAGATCTTCCTTCAGCTGATATAGAAAAAGTTAAGCACGAAATAGAACATATTATAGGCATTGATTGCTCTAATGCTATTTGTGTTAGCGCAAAAACAGGTATAGGTATAAAAGAACTCATAGAAACCATCATCACAAAAATTCCTGCGCCAAAAACCGATGATGAAGCACCTACTAAAGCTTTAATTTATGATTCTTGGTTTGATAATTATCTTGGAGCTTTGGCTTTGGTTAGAATTTATGAGGGAAATATAGCTAAAAATGATGAAGTTTTAGTTATGAGTACAGATAAAAAACATCTTGTGCAAGATCTTTTTTACCCTCATCCATTAAGCCCTATAAAAACCAAAAAATTAGAATCAGGTGAAGTAGGTGTTATCGTGCTTGGACTTAAAAATGTTGCTGATGTTCAAGTAGGTGATACCATAACGCTTACCAAAAACAAAGCAAAAGAAGCCATTGGTGGTTTTGAAAAAGCTAAAGCTTTTGTTTTTGCAGGGTTATACCCTATAGAAACGGATAAATTTGAAGATTTAAGAGATGCTTTAGATAAATTAAAACTCAATGATAGTTCTATTACCTATGAACCTGAGACATCTCTAGCTTTAGGGTTTGGTTTTAGAGTTGGTTTTTTAGGTCTTTTACATATGGAGGTTATTAAAGAAAGACTTGAGCGTGAGTTTAACCTTGATTTGATTGCTACTGCTCCAACTGTTACTTATGAAATTTATCAAACCGATGGAGAAGTTTTAAAAATTCAAAACCCAAGTGAGTTGCCTCCAGTAAATAAAATCGATCACATAAAAGAACCTTATGTAAAAGCAACCATTATAACCCCAAGCGAATATTTAGGAAATTTAATCACTCTTTTAAATCGCAAACGTGGTATGCAAGTTAAGATGGATTATATCACCCCTGAGCGTGTTTTACTTGAGTATGATATACCTTTAAATGAAATCGTTATGGACTTTTACGATAAACTCAAATCACTTACCAAAGGTTATGCTAGTTTTGATTATGAGCCTATTGAATTTAGAGTGGGTGATCTTGTAAAGCTTGATATTAAAGTAGCTGGTGAAAATGTCGATGCACTAAGCATCATAGTGCCAAATGAAAAGGCACTAAGTAAAGGCAGGGAGCTGGTAAAAGCGATGAAAGAAATCGTCCCAAGGCAGCTTTTTGAAGTTGCTATCCAAGCAAGCATTGGAAATAAAATCATCGCAAGAGAAAATGTAAAATCTATGGGTAAAAATGTAACCGCAAAATGCTATGGCGGGGATATTACTAGAAAAAGAAAGCTTCTTGAAAAACAAAAAGAAGGTAAAAAAAGAATGAAAGCTATTGGCAAAGTACATTTACCTCAAGAAGCATTTTTAAGCGTTTTAAAAATAGACTAAATCCCTAGTTTGAAACTAGGGATATAAATTTATGCATTGATATCTAAAGAATTTCCACCCATTTCATTGATTTTTTGAGTTACTTTTTCGATAGCTTTATCAATTGTTTCATAGCTGATATCAGGAAGTTTGCCACCCCACATTTTTTCCGCTTGCGCAAATCCTGCTTTTAGACCTTCTAAACCTTTTTGAAGTTTTTCCATATCATCACCAGCCCCATTAATAACAAAATCAGCCAATCTTTGAGATGTTTTTGCTACACCAAAATACCCATCTTCCCCAATAAGCTCTTTTGCCTCATCAGCATTTAAACTAAGTATATCTTTACCTTCATATCCTATAGCTTTAAAATCTACATTTGATAAAATAGCCGTTAAAAAATCCTTAGACTGAGCTCCTTGAAAAATCCCAGCTTGAGATAGACCATTAGATGAACTCATGCTAAATGCTTGTTGCATAAAACTCATAGCATAAAGTTCTGTTATGCCTTTTCCGCCTATACTAGCAAGCTTACTAAGCTTATCCTCATCAATATCTTTTGTGCTATTAGCGCTTTTAGTATTGGCATCTTCAAGCTTAGTATTCGAATCAGCCTTCCTATTGCTAATCTGTGACTCCACTGCCACACGTGAATACGAATTTATTTGCATCCTTGCTCCTTTTTTTTGTGGGTTTATAAAAATCGGATAAAAATTATTAAATTTTATATTAAGAAATTTATAACCACTACTATAATATAATTTCTTTTATTTATTGTATTTTTAAAATTTAGGTGATATAAATGCTTTTTAGAGATTTTTTTATAATCATTGTTGATCCGTATTTTAAAGATATCATAGAAGGCATAGAATCTCTTTATTAAATTTATTTTATCTGCATAATCTAAATAAAATAATTTTTAATAAGGAAAACCTATGTCAATACATAATTTTTACACTACATTAAATCCTACCAAACTATTTATAAAATGCGCCCTGCCAAATATGGCTAGTATGGCTTTTATTTATCTTTATGTGATTATTGATGGAATTTTTGTTGGAAAATATCTAGGTTCAGACGCGCTTGCTGCTATGAATTTAATGATGCCTTTTATCATGATAAGCTTTGCTTTAGCTGACATGATAGCCATAGGTTCATCGGTGCAAATAGCAATTAATCTAGGTAAAGGAAAAATTGAAAAAGCAAGAGCTATTTTTTCTTTTTGCATAGTTCTTATTTTTGCAATTTCTTGCTTAATGGGAATTTTAGGATTTTTTTTAGCAAAAGCATTAAGTGCTTTTATGGGAGCTGATGAGAATATTCAAAGCTTATCTACTGAATATATGCAAATTTTTGCTGTTTTTGCTCCCTTTACAATGTTAGCTTTTGCTATGGATAATTATCTTAGAATATGCGGAAAAACTTTTTATAGCATGGTAGTTAATGTTGTTACTGCTTTGAGCAATATTTTTCTTGATTGGCTTTTTATAGTGGTTTTTGATTGGGGACTTTTTTCAGCAGCTTTAGCAACTTGCATAGGTATGTTTTTAGGAAGCGTTTTGGGGATATTACCTTTTGTTTTTAAAGATTTAGTTTTAAAATTTAAAAAGCCAATAATCAAGCTACAAATACTAAAAAATATACTTTATAATGGCTCATCTGAATTTTTTTCTAATATTTCTAGCTCTTTTTATACCATCTTAGCTAATGCTTTCTTGCTTGAACTTTCTGGAAGTACAGCTGTTGCAGCATTTTCAGTGATTTTATATCTTAGTACTTTTGTTTTCATGCTAGTTTTGGCCATGTGCGATGCTATGCAACCCGCGTTAAGTTATAATTATGGACACAAAAATATTGCAAGAATTCAAGCTATTTTTAAAAGAATGTTTTTTGCTTCTTGGGGTATAAGCACAATAGTGTTTTTATTTGTTTATTTTTTCAATAACCTTATAGTAAATGTTTTCAACAAAGATAACAACCAAGATTTTATCCATATAGCACAAAATGCCTTAATATTTTTTTCTTTTTCGTTTTTATTTTCCTGGTTTGGAAAACTTTGCGCTTCATTTTTCACAGCACTTGATAAACCTTTGCTTTCTTTAGGAATTTCTATTTCCCAAAGTCTTATTTTTCCATTTTTATCTTTATCTATACTAACGCAATTTTTAGGGATTAATGGAGTTTGGTTAGCTACTTTAGTGGGCGATATTTGTATGATTTTTATTGCTTCAATTTTACTATATAATACTTTTAAAGATCTAAACTCTTAGCCAAATTTAAACAAGAGTTTAGATCTTGCTTTTCACATATATATAAATTTTTAAAATTACAAAGTTTTAAAGCTGTACTTTGACCTATAACTACAACTTTATCTTCGTTTTTTAATGCAAAAAATTTCAAAAATTGCTCTATGCTTGAAGGAGCACTAAAGATAAAAACGCTAGGATGTTGTATTTTTAACTCATCTTTTTTGGGCTCTATGGCTACATTTTCATAAACAATTAATTGTTTTAAAGAGATATTTTCATTTAATAAAACTTCATCAAGGCCTGAGCTAATTTTCTTAGCTCTTAAATAAAGACATTTTTTATTTTTAAACTCAGATAAAAACTCGCTAGCTAAATTTTTACCATAAGCTTTACTAGGATATTTGATATTTTTAAAACCAAGTTCTTTTGCAAAATCAGCACTTTTTTGCCCCACAGCATAAAGTTTAATATCAAAATTAATTTTACTTTTACTTGACATTAATGCTTTGAGTGCATTCTTAGAGCTAATGATTAAACAATCAAATTCTTTTAAATTCACTTCAAAATCAAGAAATTTGATTTCATTTAATCTTATAGTCTTAACGCCATCAAATTCTTTATCCCCTATAAAATAAATCATTATTTTCCTATAAAAGTTTTATCAAAACTTGATCTTAAATTTAAAGTTGCCATATAAGGATCACTTGCTTGCATTATTGCTCTAACCACAGCTATACCTTGTATATTACAGTCTTTAAGCAAATTTAAATTAGTTTCATCTATCCCACCTATAGCTACAATAGGTAAAGAACTTAAACTAGCAATTTCTTTTAATCCATCTATACCAAGTACAACACAATCTTGCTTACTAGGCGTAGCAAAAACAGCCCCTACTCCAAGATAAGTAGCGCTTTGAGTGTTGACAAGCTCACTTTTATGATTAATCGTAAGTCCTATGATTTTATCTTCGCCTAAAAGTTCTCTTGCTTTTTTTAAAGGCATATCCTTTTGTCCTATATGCACTCCATTTGCATTCACAGCCATGGCTATATCGATTCTATCATTTATCACAAAAGGCGTATTATATGTTTCACACAAAGTTTTAACTTTTAAAGCAAGATTATAAAATTCTAAAGTGCTAAGATTTTTTTCTCTAAGTTGTAAAATATCAATCTTGGCTTTCAAAGAAGCTTCTAAAATATTTAAAAACTCACTTTCACTTTTCTCACCCTTGCTTGCAACAAGATAAATTTTAAATGATTTCATATTTAGCTCTTTTTTTAATTTCTTCATCATTTAAATTACTTAAAGCATCGATTAAATTCACTCTAAAACTACCACTCCCACTAGAAAGTTCTTGAGCGATTTCACTAGCTATACCAAAACTCAATAAAGCATATAAACTAGCCTGAAATTTATCTTCTAATGCTCCTGCAAAAACCCCACACAAAGAAGCACACATACAACCTGCTCCAGTTATTTTAGTAGCCATGATAGAGCCATTATAAACTTTTGCAATGCGCTCTTGATTTATAATATAATCAATTTTTCCAGTTATAGCTAAAACACGCTTAGTTTTATAAGAATATTCTCTAGCTTTTTCTAAAAACTCATCATTAATTACAAAAGTACTATCAACCCCTCTTGCTTTACCATCTAAACCTATAACACTAGCCATTTCAGACGCATTTGCTTTAACAATACTAATACCTTTTAGATTAAGCAATTCAAAATTAATCCCATCTCTTGCCTTACTCACACCCAAAGCAACAGGATCAAAAACTATAGGTTTATTTAATAAAGCATATTCTTTGGTTGCTTTTAGCATAGAATTTGCTACAAGCTGATTAATAGTGCCTGTATTTAATACTAAGGCTGAGCTTATTTTAGCAAAATCAGTTTGTTCTTCATAAAAATCAGCCATAGCAGCACTTGCTCCCATTGCTATAGTTACATTCGCACAATCATTAGCTGTAACATAATTAGTAATATGATGAATCAAAGGATTTTTTTCTCTTACTATTTTAATCATTTTTTATTCCTTATCAAATTGATAAAAATGATTTGTTGGACCACAACCTTTTCCAAGTGCTAAGGAATTTAATATAGCCCCATATACATAATCTTTAGCAAGCTTTATAGCTTCATGCTTTTCTTTACCTAAGGCAAGATTACTAGCTATAGCTGAACTTAATGTACAACCTGTACCATGTGTGTTTTTTGTGTTGATTTTTTCTGCTTTAAAAATACTAAATTCCTTTCCGTCATAAAAAACATCATTAGTATTATTTTTACTATGCCCACCTTTAATCAAAACACTTTTTGCACCTTCTTTGAAAAGCTTTATAGCAGCTTTTTTCATATCCTCTTCATTAAGTATTTTAAAATCACATAAAAATTCAGCCTCAGGTATATTTGGCGTAAGTACATCAGCTAAAGATAAAATTTCATCTTTAAAAAACTGACAATTTTCCAAAGGCATTAAAGCATAGCCATTTTTTGCAAACATCACAGGATCAATCACTACATTTTTGGCTTTAAAGCGTAATAAATTTTCTTTTACGCAAGTTATAATTTCTTTTGAACCTAGCATCCCAATTTTCACAGCAGCTGGCTCTATGTCTTCATAAACTGCTAACATTTGCTCATCTATTATCTTAGTGGGTATATCAAAACAAGAAATCACTCTTGCAGTGTTTTCAGCCACAACGCTTAAAACTACACTCATACCAAATAAATTATGAGCGCTAAAAGTTTTTAAATCAGCTTGTATGCCAGCCCCACCGCTACAATCACTTCCTGCTATAGTTAAGATAGGAATTTTAGTTTTTGTTTTTGCTTGTATCATTTTTATCCTTTTTTATAAAAAAGGAAAGTTTTTGCAAGAATTCAAAGTTCGCATTACCAAACTTCTCAAGGGTCGAAGTCTAACTTCCTCTCAGCAAAAGCTCCCCATTAATGAAAAATTATATCTTAGTTTTAATTAATCTTAAAAAATATTTTGAAATACTGCTATAATTTTGAAAAAACTACACAATTTTTGAGGAAAAAATGACTAAAATTATTTTTGTTTGCTTAGGGAATATTTGTCGTTCCCCTATGGCTGAATTTATTATGAAAGATCTTTTAATAAAAGCAAATTTAAACGATAAATTTATTGTTTCTAGCGCAGGCACTTCAGGTTATCATGATGGAGAGGATATGCACTATAAAACCAAAGCCATGTTAAATAGTAAAAATATCAACTCCAAGCCATTTTGCAGTCAAAAGCTAAGCTTAAAAATGTGTGAAGAAAATGATCTTATTATCGTTATGAATAATTCTAATTATAATGATGTAGTTAAAAATTTTCCAAATTTTAAACACAAAATTCACAAAATCACTTCTTATGCTTTAGAATTAGGATACGATGAAGTTCCTGATCCTTGGTATAGCGGAGATTTTAATGAGACTTATACTATACTCTCGCAGGCATGCTCTAAACTCTTAAAAACATTAATATAAAAATTTATCATTTAGATAATATTTGTACATTTTTGATTTTAATGTTATAATAAAACCAAATTTCAACATTGCAAATGAAAAAGGAGGTTATTTAATGAAAAGTATTAAATTAAAAATTTCATTAATTGCTAATGTTATAGCTATCATCTGTTTGATAGTACTTGGAATTATTAGCTTTATTTTTACAAAAAAAGCTTTAAATCATGAGGTGGTTAAGGCTGAAACTAACTATGTAAAAGTTGCAGAAAAATCAATGAGAGATTTTAAAAGTCTCCATACTCATTCTTTAGAGCAACTTTCTCAAGCTATTTTAAGACTTCCATATAACGAACTTAATACCCAAGAAAAGCTTATGGAAAACACAGGCGATTTACTTAAAACCGTTAGAGATATAAACAGCTATTTGGCTGTCTATATAGCTCAATCAAATGGAGAATTAATAGTAAGCGATCCAGATAGCGATAGTAAAGGCTTAGACTATGGAATTTATGGAAAAGCTGACAATTATGATGCCACCACAAGAGAATTTTATATAGAAGCTAGAAAGAAAAATGGTTTATATATCACAGCAGCTTATATTGATGCAACAACAGGATTGCCATGTTTTACCTATGCTATGCCTTTAATTAAAGATGGTAAATTTATAGGGGTATTAGCAATTGATGTTTTGGTTAAAGACTTACAAGAAAAATTTAACGAACTACCAGGAAGAACTTTTGTATTTGACCATGCTTATACTGTATTTGCATCAACTGATAAATCATTAGTTGGCGGAGAGCAAAATCCAGATATAGTTACAGTAGCTAAAGCTTATGAAAATGCTGGAGATTATAATATTTTTAATTATACCACTCAAAATGGTGGCGATAGATTTGGTATTTGTGTAAAAATTGATGGTTATACAACTTGTGCTGGTGAAGATGTAGAGGTAATAGAAACCCCTGCACTAAAAATAGCTTACATTCAAACTATTATTGTTATTTTTACAAGTATTATAAGTATTGTTTTACTTTACTTCATCATCTCTTATTATCTATCACCTTTACAAGCTATACAAAATGGTCTTAGTTCTTTCTTTGACTTCATCAATCATAAAACTAAAGATTCTGCTATGATAGATGTTAAAAGCAACGATGAATTTGGAATAATAGCAAAAGCTATTAATGAAAACATCACTAAAACTAAAAATGCATTAGAACAAGATGCTAAAGCAGTAGAGCAATCAGTAGAAACCGTTAGAGAGGTTGAAGGTGGCAATTTAGCAGCAAGAATCACTGCTATGCCAGCACACCCTCAATTGCTTGAACTTAAAAATTATCTTAATGAAATGCTTGCTGTATTAGAACAAAAGG